>DASVZX010000381.1:0-2655 GCA_036391435.1 Anaeromyxobacter sp.
GAGGATGAGCGCGCCGACGTCCGGGTGGCTCGTCCGGAGCAGCGACTCCGTGCAGCCGGTGCACTCCTGGAAGTGGAGCCAGACGACGGAGGGCTTGTGGCCCTTCGCGACCTTCTCGGCCATCTTCTCGCCGGCCCAGGCGGGCAGGCCGACGGCGGCGGCGGCGGCGGAGCACACCTTGATGAAGTCGCGGCGGGAGAAGCCGCCGATCCCCTTCCGCGCGAGCGCTTCGGAGCCCATGTCGTTCATTCATTCCTCCGGGTGGCGCGGAGCCTAGCCCGGGCGACCCGAATTGCAACCGCCTAATTACTGGATAATTTTACCAATTCGAATTGCGCACCGTTTGCGTCCGCGGAGGGACGTTGGGCTGTGGTCCGCTGGCGCAGACACCGCGATGGCGGGTTCAAAGTTGATGCGCATCAGGGATTACTGAGTCTGAACCCGCAAACCTGCCAGACGTAGCGGCCATGTGGACCGCATCGGACAACCTTGACGGATGCGCTCCATGACCAATTTTGCGCCTGCGTTCTTTCGACGCGCCGGCGTCCCGGGGGGATTTGGGCGCGAGAGATCCGAATTTGGACTCGGTCTCGATCCCGCGCGGATTCCCTCGCGCGAATGCGACGGGGGAGCCCGCGCTCACGGTGCGTGAACGTCCGAACCGGGGTGCGCCGGCGACCTTCACCCTTCGTGTATGGCGCGACGGCGCTCACGCCGTCGGGCGCCGCCGCCCTTCCGGTGATAAGACGAGCGGCTCGAAGGGAGACCCCATGCGCCGCCTCCTCTCCGCCGCCCTCGCCGCCGCCGCCCTCCGCGCCCCCGCCGCGGGGGCGGCGCCGCCCCCGCCGCCGCCGGCTCCGGCGAGCGCCCCCGCGTTCCCGGACGCGGCCGCGCTCCGCCGGCTCGAGGCGCGCTACGCGCCGGTCGACCTGCGCGTCGACCTCTCGAGGCTCCCCGCCTCCGAGCGCACGGCGCTCGCCGACCTCGTGCGCGCCGGCCGGATCGTGGACGCGCTCTTCCTCCGCCAGGTCTGGGCGGGGAACGACGGCCTCCTCCTCGCGCTCGCCGGGGACGGGTCGCCCCTCGGGCGGGCCCGCCTCGCGGCCTTCCTGCGCGACAAGGGTCCCTGGGACCGTCTCGAGGGGGACCGCGCCGTCCTCCCCGGCGTCCCCGCGAAGCCCGCCGCCGCCGGCTTCTACCCGGCGGGCGCCACGAAGGAGGAGCTGGAGCGCTGGCTCGCGACGCTCGCCCCGGCCGATCGGCGCGACGCGCTCGGCTTCTTCACGACGATCCGGCGCGCGCCCGGCGGAGGCTTCTCGATCGTCCCGTACGCGCTCGAGTACCAGGGCGAGCTCGCGCGCGCCGCGGAGCTCCTCCGCGACGCGGCCGGCGCCACGGCGGACGCGTCGCTCCGCAAGTTCCTCCTCGCGCGCGCCGACGCCTTCCTCACGAACGCGTACCGCGCCTCCGACGTCGCGTGGATGCAGCTCGACTCCGCCGTCGAGCCGACCGTCGGCCCCTACGAGGTGTACGAGGACGGCTGGTTCGCCGCCAAGGCCGCGTTCGAGGCGTTCGTGGGCGTGCGGGACGACGCGGAGACGGCGAAGCTCGCGCGCTTCGGCGCCGAGCTCCAGGGCATCGAGGACGTCCTCCCCATCGACCCGGCGCTCCGCAACCCCAGGCTCGGCGCGATGGCCCCCATCCGCGTGGTGAACGAGCTCTTCGCCGCCGGCGACGCGGCGAAGGGCGTGACGACCGCCGCCTACAACCTCCCGAACGACGAGGAGGTCGCGCGCGAGATGGGGACGAAGCGCGTCATGCTGAAGAACGTGCAGGAGGCGAAGTTCGAGAAGGTGCTCGTCCCGATCGCGCGCGTCGCGCTCGACGCGAGGGATCGCCGGGACGTCTCGTTCGACGCCTTCTTCACGCACATCCTCATGCACGAGCTCGTCCACGGGCTCGGGCCGCACGCCGTCCGCGGCCAGGCGACGAGCGTCCGGGAGGCGCTCGGCGACGCCTCCGGCGCGCTCGAGGAGGCGAAGGCCGACGTGGGCGGCCTCTTCGCGCTCCAGAAGCTCCTCGACGAGGGCAAGGTGGACCGCGCCATGGCGCGGACCCTCTACCCGACCTTCGTCGCCTCCGCGCTCCGCTCCCTGCGCTTCGGCCTCGGCGAGGCGCACGGGAAGGGGATGGCCCTCCAGGTCAACGGGTTCCTCGACGCGGGGGCGCTGAAGCCGCGGCCGGACGGGACGTTCGCGATCGACGTGGCGAGGATGCGCGAGGCGGTCGTCTCCCTCACCCGCGAGCTCATGACGCTCCAGGCGAACGGCGACCGCGCCGCCGCGAAGGCTTTCCTCGACCGGATGGGCGTCGTCCGCCCCGAGGTGAAGCGCGCCCTCGACCGGCTCGCGGCGATCCCCGTGGACATCGCCCCGCGGTTCGTGACGGCGGAGGCGCTCGCGCCGGCGCCGTAGCCGCGCCGCCTCCGGGACCGCGCCCGGCGGCCGGGGCTCAGCCGCCGGCGAGCCGCGCCACCGCGGCCTCGGTCTCGCGCACGAGCTCGCGCAGGAGCTCGCCCGCGGGCCGGGCCCGCGCGAGCGCGACGCCCTGCCCGGCCCAGAGCGACAGCAGGTCGGACTTGCCCGCCTTCGCGGC
>DASVZX010000382.1:0-4521 GCA_036391435.1 Anaeromyxobacter sp.
GGGCGCGGCGACCGGCGCCGCGGGGCCCTCGGCGGCCGGCGCGCCGGGCTCCGCGAACGCGGCGGCGGACGGGTCCGCGGGGTCGGCCTGCGCGACGGCGAGGCGGGGGACGGCGAGGAGGAGGACGGCGGCGAGCTGCGCTGCTCTCATGGATTCGCTCCGGTGAAGGTCGTACCGCGCGTCCACGAGTACCGTGGCGCGGCGCGCGGCGACATCCCGGGACCCGGCGACGCTCGGCCGGGGGGAGCGACACGAATGGTGAAGGGGGACCGGGGCACGGCGCACACCGCGCCCCGCCGCGCACACGCCGCCGCGTCAGCCGCCGGCCGCCCCGCCCGATCCCGCGGGCGGCGTCTCGGCCTTGCCGCCCTCCTTCGCGAGGCACTCCGGGCAGGTGCCGACGAGCTCGTGGTGGTGGTGGTCGAGCCTGAAGCCGTACCGGCCCGCCACCTCGCGCTGCAGGATCTCGAACGCCTCGAAGCCGAACTCGACCACCTTGCGGCAGCGGCCGCAGACGAGGTGGTCGTGGTGCTCCGCCCCCCAGGTCGTCTCGTAGCTCTTCGAGTCGCCGGCGACGATCGCCGGGCGCACGATGCCGGCCTCGGTCAGGAGTGGGAGCGTTCGGTAGACCGTCGCCTTGGAGCCCCGGATGCCGAGCCGCTTGAGGTCGGCGATGAGCTCCTCGATGGGGTAGTGGCCAGACCGGGCGAGCGCCGCCTCGACGATGGCCGCGCGAGCCTCGGTCAGCCGCAGCGCCTTGCCGGCGAGGAACTGCTCGAACTTCTCGAGCGCATCGTGGGTGCGGCCGCCTGCCGCGTCGCTCTCGGAATCCGTGCGACCCTGTCTCACAGGGGGCCACCCTACCGGGCAGGTGGTCGCACGTCAACGGGCCGGGAAATTTCCCGGCCCCGTCGGGCATTTCCGGGACGCACGGCAGCCCGCATGCTCCCCGTGCGCCCGCCTTCGGGTGGTAAAAGGACACCGACGTGAAGACCCCGCTCCGGGTAGGCGGCACGGCCGCCGCCCTGCTCCTCGCCCTCGCCCCTGCCCTCCCCCACGCCGCGGACGCCGCGGCGTCGACGAAGGAGCTCGACGCGGCGCTGAAGGCCATCGTCGGCGCGGCGCCGCTCTCGGGCGCCCGGGCGGGCATCCTCGTCACCGACGTCGAGACCGGGCAGGTGCTCTTCGCGAAGGACCCGGACGTCCTGCTCAACCCGGCGTCGAACGTGAAGCTCTTCACCACCGCGGCCGCCCTCGCGCGGCTCGGCCCCGAGTACCGCTTCGCGACGGAGCTCTACGTCGACGCCGGCTCGCGCGGCTCCTCGTCGGTGAAGACGCTCTACGTGAAGGGGCGGGGCGATCCGACGATCGTCACGGAGCGGCTGTGGGCGATCGCGGGCGAGCTCGTCCACCTCGGCCTGCGGCGGATCGGCGAGATCGCGATCGACGAGTCGTTCTTCGACGGCGAGCGGGAGGGGCCGGGGTTCGACCAGGAGTCGGGCGACCGGAGCTACCTCGCGCCGGCGGGCGCGGTCTCGCTCAACTGGAACACCGTCGAGGTGGTGGTCGCCCCCGGCGACCGGCGCGGCGCGCGGGCCCGCGTCGAGCTCGAGCCGGCGAGCGATGACTTCGAGATCGAGAACCGCGCCACGACCGTCGCCGGCAACGGGCGGCGGCGCGTGACCGTGTCGTCGACCCTGCACGGCGGCAAGCAGCGGATCGTCGTGGAGGGGCGGATCCCCGCCGGCAGCCGGCCGCAGTCGGTCTGGCGCAAGATCGACCAGCCCGGGCTCTACCTCGGGAGCACGCTCGCGCGGCTCCTCGCGCTCCGCGGCGTCCAGACGGTCGGCCGGGTGCGGCTCGCGGCCGTGCCGCAGGGCGCGCGGCTCGTGCACGTCGCCGAGTCCGAGTCGCTCGCGGAGGTCGTCCGCCGGCTCAACAAGACCTCGAACAACTTCGTCGCCGAGCAGATCCTGAAGACGCTCGGCGCCGAGGCGAAGGGCACGCCCGGGAGCTGGCCCAAGGGCGTCGCGGCCGTCGAGGACTTCCTCGCCGACGCGGGGATCGCGCGCGGGACGTACCTCATGAAGAACGGCTCGGGGCTGAACGACACGAACCGCTTCAGCGCGCGCCAGCTCGTGGCCGTGCTCCGCACCATGTGGTCGCGCTTCCCCCTGCACGCCGAGTACGTCGCGTCGCTCCCGGTCGCCGGCCGCGACGGGACGATCCGCTACCGCATGGAGGGGACGGAGGCCGAGGGCCGGCTCCGCGCCAAGACCGGCACGCTCGTCGCGGGCTCGGTGACGAGCCTCTCGGGGTACGTCGAGACCGCGGCGCACCGGACGCTCGCCTTCGCCGTGCTCGTGAACGACTACCCGGGGCGCCCGGGCGCGGTCGTGCGCTCGGTGGACGCCATCGGCGCCGCGCTCGCGGCGAGCGGCGGCGCGCCCGGGGCCGTCGGCGCCGCCATCGCGGCGGCGCGCGGCGCCCCGGCGGCGGGCCCGGAGGCCTCGCCGGCGGACCTCGCCAACGAGCTCAGGACCTACTACGCGCTCGGGCGCGCCGCCGATCCCCGCAACGTGCAGGTGCTGCGGACCGCGCTGCGCGCCGAGCGGGACCCCGCCCTCCGGCTCGCGATCGCGGAGTGCATCCACCTCTCCGACCCGGACGGCGAGACCTCCGCGCGCACGTTCCTCGAGGCCATCCCGCAGGACCCGCAGGTGCTGCTGCGCCTGTGGAGCGCCGGCGAGGCGGAGGACCCGCGCCCCGTGCTCGCGTCGCTCGGCGACCTCGCCGGCGAGGGCACGCCGGAGGCGCTGGCGAAGCTCCTCGACGTCGCGCCCGCGTCCGCGCTCGACGGCGGCCTCGCGGCGGCGATCGCGGACGTGCTCGCCAGCGTCGCCGGGAGCGCGCCCGAGGAGCTCGTCGCCGCGCTCCGGGCGGCGCCCGCCGCCACGCAGGAGGCGGCGATCCGCGGCCTCGGGCTCGGCCTCGCCCGGTCGGACGACAAGGACCAGCCGTTCCCCGCCGCGCTGCGCGCGCTCGCCCAGAAGGAGGGCGACGAGGGGGCGTTCGCGCGCGCGCTCGAGCCGCGCGTCGCCGAGGCGGTGAAGGCGGGCGTGGCGGCGCGCGCCGCCCCCGCGCTCGTCCCGGCCGGCGCGACGCTCCCGGCGAACGCGGGCGGCGGCCGCTAGGTCTGTCAGAGCGCCCTGCTAGCGTCCCGACCCTCGCGCAGAGCGCGGGCAACGCCTGCGGTCCCCGCAGGCCACTCGGAAGAAGGAGCGACGCCATGGTGAACAAGGTCATCCTCGTCGGGAACCTCGGTAAGGATCCCGAGGTCCGCTACACGTCCGGCGGCCAGGCCGTCGCCAACCTCCGAATCGCCACCTCCCGCTCCTGGACCGACAAGCAGTCCGGGCAGCGCAAGGAGGAGACGGAGTGGCACGACGTCGAGGTGTGGGGGAAGCAGGCCGAGCAGTGCGGCGAGTACCTCGCGAAGGGCCGGCAGGTCTACGTCGAGGGGCGGCTCAAGACGGACAAGTGGCAGGACAAGCAGAGCGGCCAGGAGCGGTCGAAGGTGAAGGTCGTCGCCGACACGGTCCGCTTCCTTGGCGGGCGCGGCGCGGGCGCGGGCGCGGGCGCGGGGGGCGCCGGCGGGCGCGGCGCGTCGATGCCGGAGGAGCCGCCCGGCGGGTTCGAGGAGCCGGCCGAGGGCGGCGGCGGCCACGGCGGTGCGGGCGGCGGAGCGGGCGGCGGGCCGGACGACATCCCGTTCTAGGTAAGAGGGAGTCCGACACCCGGATCGCGGGCTGGCCGCGCCGGGCCGGCGTCGCGAGCTTGCGTGGTAGGCTCGGCGTCAGTCGCCCATGTCATCGATCGTCGAGAAGTACGAGCAGATCCTCGCCGCCGACCCCCGCTCTCGCATCTTCGTCGAGCTCGCGAAGGCTCTCGTGGACCGCGGCGATCACGCTCGCGCGGTCGAGGTCTGCCGCCGCGGCCTGGAGCACCACCCCTCGTCGATCCTGGGGCGCGTGATCTGGGGCCGCGCCCTGCTCGAGGCCGGGGACACGAAGGGCGCGGCGGACCAGTTCGAGATCGCGATCGCGCTCGAGCCGTCGAGCCCGTACGCGTTCAACCTCGTCGGCGAGGCGCTCCTCAAGAAGGGGCTCCACCGCGAGGCGCTCCCGGTGCTCGCCCGCGCCGTGGAGCTCCAGCCCGCCGATCCCCGCGTGAAGGGCTGGCTGGACGAGGCGCGGCGGCGCGCGACGAGCGAGCCGGGCGGGGCCGCGCCCGGGCCGGCGACCCGGCCCGAGCCCGAGCCCGGCGACCCCGACGGCGACGGCGACGACCCCGGCGACGAGAAGACCGAGCCGTACCGGCCCATCGGGACGATGGGCCCGCCGGTGGCCGCCCGCGGGGCAACGCCCGTTTTCGCCCGCGCGGCGCCCGCGGCCGCCGCGGCGAGCGGGGCGGACGCGGAGCGGACCGCGACGACGCCTCAGGGCGCACCCCCCGGGGCCG
>DASVZX010000383.1:0-16426 GCA_036391435.1 Anaeromyxobacter sp.
GGGCATGGCGCTCGCCGCCCTCGCCGGCGCCGCCGCGCTGCGGCTCGGCGCGGCCGGCGCGATCGTGCTGCCGCCCGCGGGCGGCGCGCTCCCGGTGCTGCTCCTCCTCGCGCGCCGCTCGCGGCGCAGCCGCCGCCTCTCCGAGCAGCTGCCCGAGGCGCTCGACATGATGTCGCGCTCCCTCCGGGCGGGCCACGCGCTCCCCTCCGCGTTCCAGGTGGTCGCGGGAGAGATGCCCCAGCCCATCGCCATCGAGTTCGCCCGCGCGTTCGAGGAGCAGAAGCTCGGGCTCTCGCTCGAGCAGGCCGTCGTGCAGATGTCCGCGCGCGCGCCGGGCAACGGCGACCTGAAGATCTTCGCCGTCTCCGCGGTGATCCAGCGCGAGACCGGCGGCAACCTCGCCGAGATCCTGGACAAGATCGCCGGGACGATCCGGGAGCGCTACAAGTTCTACGGGAAGCTGCGCGCGCTCACCGCGGAGGGCCGCGCCTCCGGGCTCGTGCTCGGCGCCCTCCCGATCGGCGTCGGCGCCCTCCTCTCGACGACGAACCCGGCCTACTTCGGGAAGCTGCTCGACAACGCCAAGGGGCAGACGATCCTCGCCGTCGCGGCGGCGCTCTGGCTCCTGGGGGTCTTCTCGCTGCACCGGCTCACGAAGCTGGAGCTCTGAATGCGGCTCGACCATTTCGTCCTCGGCGCTTCGCTCGTCTTCGCCCTCGCGGCGGTGGCGCTCGTCGTGGCGTGGAGGGCATCCCGCGCCGCCCGGCGGGAGGCGCTCGTGACCCGGCTCCGGCCGGACGGCGCGCGGACGCTCGCGCCGGAGCCGCAGCCCGGAGGGCTGGGCGCGACGCTCGCCCGGACGCTCCGCCCGCTCGCGCGGATCGCCACGCCGACGAACGCGGAGGAGAGCTCGAGGCTCCGGCTCCGGCTCCTCCGGGCCGGGATGCGGGGGGACCACGCCCTCGAGGCGTTCGTCGCGGCGAAGCTGACGCTCGCGACCGCCGCCCTCGGCGCGTTCCTCTGGGTGAACGCGCGGCTCGTCGAGCCCGTCCCGAACGCGCTGCTCGTCGCCGTGATCGCCTGCGCGGCCGGGTTCTACGCGCCCAGCCTGTGGCTCTCGTCCCGGATCTCCGCGCGCCGGAAGGGGATCGAGCGCGGCCTCCCGGACTGCCTCGACCTGCTCGTGACCTGCGTCGAGGCGGGGCTCGGCCTCGACGCCGCGCTCGTGCGCGTCGCGGGCGAGACGGCGCTCGCGTTCCCGATGCTCTCGGAGGAGCTGGAGCTCACGTTCCTCGAGGTGAAGGCCGGGATGCCGCGCGCGGACGCGTTCCGCCGGCTCGCCCACCGGACCGGCGTCGAGGACCTGAAGCAGCTCGCGGCGACGCTCACCCAGACGGAGCTGTTCGGCACGAGCGTCGGCCTCGCGCTGCGGGTCCAGGCGGAGGGGATGCGCACGCGGAGGATGCAGCGGGCCGAGGAGCGGGCGGCCATGGTGGCCGTGAAGATGACCCTCCCGCTCGTGTTCTTCATCCTGCCGTCCCTGTTCGCCGTGATCATCGGCCCCGCGCTGGTGAACATCTCGGAGCGGCTCTTCACGACGTGAGGGAGACCCCATGCGCCTCGTCGCACCGCTCGTCCTGCTGCTCGCCACCGCCTGCGCGGCGCCCGAGGCGCAGCGCTCCCGCAGCGACGTGCTCGGCGCCCGCCGGGACCTCGCCCGCGCGCTCGTCGCCCGCGGCGACCTCGACGCCGCGCTCGAGCTGATCCAGCCCATCCTCGCCGAGCACCCGGACGACGCCGAGGCGCTGGCGCTCCGGGGGATCGTGCACCGCGAGCGCGGGTTGCTCGCCGAGGCCGAGGCCGATCTGCGGGAGGCGCTCCGGCGCGACGAGCGGCTCGCCCTCGCCCACTCGGCGCTCGGCATCGTGCGCGACCTCCAGGGCGACCCGGCCGGCGCGGAGACGGAGCACCGCCGGGCGCTTTCGCTCGAGCCGCGCAGCCCCCGGTACCTGAACAACCTCGCCTTCTCGCTCTTCGCCCACGGGCGGGCGCGCGAGGCGATCCCCCTGTACGTGGAGGCGCTCCGGGCGGACCCGACGAGCACGCGCCTGCGGAACAACCTCGGGTACGCCTACGCCGCCACCGGCGATTGGCCCCGCGCCCGGCGGCAGTTCGAGGCGGCCGGGTCGCCCCCCGAGGCGCGCCTCCACCTCGGCTACGCCTACGAGCGGACGGGCCAGCTCGCGCTGGCGCTCGCGCAGTACCGGGAGGCCGAGCAGCTCTCGCCCCGGTGGCCGGCGGCGCGCGACGCGGCCGCGCGCGTGGCAGGGAAGCTCGCGAAGCCGCAGCCCCTTCAGGAGCCGGACCGACCCGGCGCGGCGTCGCCGGAGGGAGGTGCACCGTGACGGTGAACCGGATGTCGCTCGCGGCGCTCGGGATGGCGCTGGTCGCGCTCGTGGTCCCGGGGTGCTCCTCGGGGCGCCCGTTCACGGAGGCGCACGGCCGCGCGTACGCGGAGTACCTCCGGCGGCAGGCGGTCCAGCCGAGCGCGCATCACGACGCGGTGAAGGGGCTCGACTCCGAGGAGGCCGCGATCGTCGCGGACACCTACCGGAAGGGGCTCGCACCGAAGGGCGCGCGGACGGACGCGGACTCGCAGGTGCTCCTGCTCGCGCCACCCCGGCGCGGCGAGCGGCCCGCGCCGCTCGCGCCGTCGGTCCCGAAGGAGTGAGCGATGCGCGCCTCCGGATCTCGCCGCGCGCCGCGCGGAGCGACCGCCGTGCTGGTGGCGATCCTCGTCGCGGTGCTCGCCGCCCTCGCGATGCTCGTCGTGAACGTCGGCCACGTCATGGCCGTGCGCAGCCAGCTGCAGAACGCCACCGACTCCGCGGCCCTCGCAGGGGCCCAGGCGCTGGACGGGACCGTCGCCGGCCTCGCCTCCGCTCGGGCCATGGCGGCGGACTTCGCGTCGCGGCACGGGACCGACCGGGGGATGCCCGTCGACGTGGACCCCGAGGCGGACGTGGTGCTCGGGTACTGGGACCACGGCCTCCCCGCCGCCGAGGCGTTCACGCCGATGACGTCCACGACGCCGAACGCGCTGAAGCTCACGAACGCGGTCCTCGTCCGGGCGGGCCGGGAGGCCGCCCGGGGCAACGCGGTCTCGGTGTTCGCCGGCGCCCTCCTCGGCCGCACGCAGGCCGACGTCCGGGCGGAGTCGATCGCGGTGCTCGGCGGGCCGTGCGAGGAGGGCTGCGCGGTGCCGCTCGCGTTCGCCGAGTGCCTCGTCGTGAACCCCGACGGGAGCCTCAACTGCGGGAGCGAGCTCGTGTTCAACAGCGACGTCACGGACAACATCGGGTTCACGAACCTGACGAACGATCCGGCCGTGAGCACCGCCCTGCTCCGCAGCATCCTCCAGGGTCAGTGCCAGCCGGTGCGCGTGGGAGACCCGATCTCGGTCTCGAACGGCGCGAACCTCTCGCCGCTCGTGAACGACTTTGCTCCCTACGTGAACAAGCAGGTGAGCGCGCCGATCGTGCGGCTCCCCGGGGGCTGCCCCGCCAAGTTCAACGAGCACGGGAACGAGGCGCCGGTGGTCGGGTTCGCGACGTTCACGATCACGGCCGTGACCGGCGGAGCGACCAAGTCGATCTCCATCCGGCTCGAGTGCGGGGCGATCCAGCCCGAGCCGGTGGCGCCCGGGTGCGACTTCTTCGGGACCGCGCCCATGAAGCCGCGGCTCGTGCGGTGAGCCTCACGCGGCCGCCGCGATGATCCCCAGCTTCACGTCGAGGGCGCCGTTCTTGAGCGCGACCTCGCGCTCGGGTGCGAGCCCGAGCTCCTTCCAGGGGGCCGCCGCGGGCAGCAGGAGCGCGGCGCGCCACCCGGCGAACCGCTCGCGCAGCGTCCGCCCCACCTCCCGCAGCGAGAGCGCGCCGATGCGCTCGCCGTAGGGCAGGTTGGCCACGAGGAGCCCGCCGGGAGCGGGCGGCTCGAGCTCGTGGAAGGAGGCCGTGGAGAAGCGGATGTGCCGCTCCACGCGCGCGCGCAGCGCGCTCCGCCGCGCGAGGTCCACGTACTCGGGGCGAACGTCGGAGGCGAAGATGGGCGCCGGCGGCGCGGGCAGCTTCGACGCCCGCGCCTGCTCGGAGACGCGCCGCCAGAGCGCGCGGTCGAAGCCGGCCTGGCGCTCGAAGCCGAAGTCGTCCTTGCCGCGGTGGATGAGCGGTGCCTTCCCGAGCGCGATGTACGCCCCCTCGATCGCCAGGGTCCCCGACCCGCACATCGGATCGAGCAGCGGCTCGCCGCCGTCGTAGCCGGCGAGGAGCAGGAGGCTCGCGGCCAGCGTCTCCTTCAGGACCGCCGGGTGCCCCCCCAGGCGCCAGCCGCGCTTGTGCAGCGCCCGGCCCGCCGTGTCGAGCCCGAGCGTGCAGACGCCGGCGCGCAGGTGCGCCACCAGCGTCACGGGGTCGTCCGCCTCCGGGTCGAGGCGCGGCGCGGTCGCGGAGGCGGCGGCGAAGCTCCGGGCGACCGCCGCGCCGATGGCGCCCCGGACCGCGTCCTCTCCCACGGCGCGCGCCCCGGCGTCGGTCAGGATGGGCGAGACGGTGAACGGAAACCGCGGGCGCAGCCACGCCGGCCAGGCGACGGCCGCCGCCGCGGCCTCGAGCTCGGCGGCCGAGCGCGCGGGCAGGTCGGCGACGATCCGCTGGATGCGGCTGGCCGTGCGCAGCCAGAGGTGCGCGCGGTAGCCCGTCTCCAGGTCCGCCTCGAACGCGACGCCGCGGTAGACGGGGCGCGGCGCCGGCACGCCGAGCTGGACGAGCTCGCGGGCGAGGACCTCCTTGGTCTCGTCGGGGCAGGTCGCGATCCAGCGGACCGGCGTCACGCCCGAGGCCTCGGCGCCGGAGTGACCCACCCGCTCAGCGCCTCACCGGGATCGCGTACGGCCCCTCCCGGACGAACGCGAAGCTCGGGCGCCGGCCGCGCCATCGCTCGTCGAGCGCGCAGGCGACGATCGCGTTCTGCGCCATGGCGCGCGCGCGCTCCGCGTCGTCGCCGACGGGGCCGTCCTCCACGAACTCCCAGCCGAGGCGGCCCGGCACGATCGCGCCCTCGGCGCGGGGCAGGATGGACGAGCAGTAGATCATCCCCTCCTCGCCGATCTTGCCGAGCACCTTGCCCCACATCTGCGGCTCCCACTGATCGCGCGTGAACCGCCACGACGGCGACCGCAGGAGCTCGAGGTATCGCTGCCAGCCCTGGAGCTTCAGGAGGTGCAGCAGCGTCCGGTACGTGGCCGGGCCGACCGGATCGACGTCGCGCTCGCAGGCGACCAGGATCACCGAGCCGCCCTGCCGGACCGCCGGCAGCGCGTTGCACGCCGCCTTCGCGTTCTGGTAGTGGTTGATCCCGACGTATCCACCGTGCGTGAGCACGACGTCGTACTCGCGGTCAACCGGCACGACGACCACGTCCTTCACGTGCCGGTACGCGGCCTCGTGCGAGCGCTCGAGGTCGCCCGCGTAGACGCCGAGGATCGCCAGGCGCCGATCCAGCACGACGTTGACGGTGAAGTCCACCCCCACCCGCCGCGCGACCTCGAGCGCCTCCTCGTGGCACGGGTTCCCGTCGAGGACGAGGTTCGTCGCGGCCGGCGAGTCGAGGAAGTCCACGCTGTGGAAGCGCTCGATCGTCTTTCGGCTCACGAGCGCGGGGCACACCGCCTTGCGTCCGCCGGAGACGCCCGCCATGAAGTGGCTCTCGACGAGCCCGGTCGCGATGCGCAGGTCGGCGCCGGCGAAGGTGCGGTTGACGAGGATGTCCGTCCCGCCGCGCGTCCGGCCGGCGTGGACGAGCGCGCCGTCGTCGTCGCAGTCGTGATCCGCCACGCGGTACGCGCCGACAACGTCGGCGCCGAACATGGCGACCTTCTCCTCGGGCGTGCTCGGGCGGTGCGTCCCGGTGCCGACGAGGATCGTCACGTGGTCGTCGCGCACGCCCGCACCCCGGAGCGCCGCGAGCAGCGGCCCGAGGATGCCGCCGGGGCCCCGGTACGGGACCGGGCGCGTGATGTCGGACGTCGCGATGCAGACGGTGAGCGCCGCCGGGTCCTTCCCCTTCCCGCGGACGATCTCGGCGAGCGGCGGCGAGCCCGTCGGCCGGGCGATCGCCGCCCGGATCGCCGCGGCCGGATCCGCGAGCGGGACCGCCTCCTTCATCCCGAGCGTGACGCAGCCTTCCGGCACGCGCAGCGCGATCTGGCGGGTGCCGTACTCGACGCTCACCTCCGTCCACCCGCGCAGGTCCGCCGTGGCGAGGAGCTCCCGAAGCCGTGGAGTCATGGCGCCTTCTCCCCCTCCTCGAGGCCGGTCACGCCCAGATACGCCTCGCGGACGAGATCGGAGCTCAGGAGCTCCTCCCCGCGCCCCTCGAGCACGATCCGCCCCGACTGCAGGACGTAGGCGCGGTCCGAGACGCCGAGCGCCTCGAACACGTTCTGCTCGACGAGCAGGACGGTGATCCCCTTCTCCCGGATGTGGTGGATCGTCTCGAAGATCTCGGCGACGAGCTTCGGCATGATCCCCAGCGACGGCTCGTCGAGCATGAGGAGCGAGGGGCGCGACATGAGCCCCCGCGCGATCGCGAGCTGCTGCTGCTCGCCGCCCGAGAGCGTCTCGGCCCGCTGGGCGCGGCGCTCCTTCAGGATGGGGAACATCGACAGCACCGACTCGAGCGACTCCTCGATCTCGGCGCTCGACCTCAGCGTGTACGCGCCCATGAGCAGATTGTCCCATACCGAGAGGCGCCCGAAGAGCTGGCGCCCCTCCGGGACCATCGCGACGCGCTTGCGGACGATCTCGTAGGGCGGCGTCCGGTGGATGGCCTCGCCGCGCAGCCGGATCTCGCCCTGCGGCGGGTGGAGCAGGCCCGCGATCGCCCGCAGGACGGTGCTCTTGCCGGCCCCGTTCGAGCCGACGAGGCTCACCACCTCGCCCTCCTCCACCCGGAACGACACGTCGTGGACGACGGTGAGCTCGCCGTAGCCGACCGAGACCCTATCGAACTCCAGCACGGTAGCGCTCTCCCAGGTAGGCCTGGACGACCTGCGGGTTCACGACCACCTCGCGCGGCGTTCCCTCCATGATCTTCCGCCCCGCGTCGAGCACGACGACGCGGTCGGAGAGCTGCATCACCGCCTCCATCACGTGCTCGACGACGACGAGCGTGAGCCCGCGCCGCCGCACCTCCTTCAGGAGCGCGATGAAGTCGCGGAGCTCGACCCGGGTCAGGCCGGCCATCGACTCGTCCAGCATGAGCAGGCGCGGCCCGGTGGCGAGCGCCATCGCGACCTCGAGCCGCTTCTTGTCGGCGATGGTGAGGGCGGACCCGAGGAAGTCCCGCTTCCCGTCGAGGTGCACGGTCGCGAGCACCTCCTCGGCGCGGACGGCCGCCGCGCGCCGCGTGCGCGTCCGCAGGAACGCGGCCGTCATCGCGTTCTCGAGCACGGTCATGTCGGCGATCACCTGGACGATCTGGAAGGTCCGGGCGATGCCGAGGCGGCAGATGCGGTCCGGGCTGAAGCCGGTGATGTCGCGGCCGGCGTAGATCACGCGCCCCGCGCTCGGCCGGTGGAAGCCGGTGATGCACCCGAAGAGCGTCGTCTTCCCCGCGCCGTTCGGCCCGATGACGCTGACGATCTCGCGCTCGGCGACCTCGAAGGAGACCGCGTCGTTCGCGGTCAGGCCCGCGAAGCGCTTCGTCACCCCGCGCACCTCGAGGAGCGGCGCGCTCACCTGCCGCCCTCCGGCGCGGACACCGCCGCGGGTGACGGGTGCCCGGCGCCGCCCCCCGGCCGGCCGCCGCGCCCGGCGATGAGGCCCCACACGCCCTTCGGCTGGTAGACCGAGATGAGGGTGATGAGTGCGCCGTAGATCATCATGTCGATCCCCGTCCCCCGGTGACCGAGCGTGGCGCGCGTCACCTCTGAGACCGGGACGAGGATGAGCGCCCCGATGGCCGGGCCGAGCACCGACCCGGCCCCGCCGAGCATCGCGATGAGCACCACCTGCACCGAGGTGGAGAGGACGAGCACGCTCTCCGGATCGAGGTAGAGGATGTACTGCGCGTAGAGCGTGCCCGCCGCCGCCGAGAGGAAGGCGCTGATCATGATCGCCGCGAGGCGGTACCGGACGAAGCTGATCCCGAGCGCCGTCGCCAGCTCGTGGCTCTCCTTGATCGCGCGGAAGTAGTAGCCCATGCGCGAGCGAGACACGGTCCTCGCGATCGCGAGCGACGCGAGCAGGAACGCGAGCGCGATGAAGTAGTACGGCGCCTTGCTCTGGTGGAACTGGAAGTGGAGCAGGCTGCCCGGCCTCGTCATCGGGATGGTGAGGCCCTCCGCGGCGCCGACGAGCTTCCAGTTGTTGAAGTGGACGCGGACGATCTCCGCGAAGGCGATGCTGGCGATGGCGAAGTAATGGCCGCGCAGGTTCGAGCACGGATACCCGATCGCCGCCCCGACGATCGCGGCGACCACGCCCCCCGCGAGCAGACCGAGCCACGGGTTCACCCCGTGCGCGACGAGGAGCCACGACGAGGTGTACGCGCCGATGCCGAAGAACGCCGCCTGGCCGAAGGAGAACATCCCGGCGTAGCCGCCCATGATGTTCCACGCCACCGCGAGCGTGGCGAACATGAACGTCAGGATCATCACGTGGAGCGGGAAGGGGCCGCTGAAGACGAGCGGGAACGCGGCGAGCGCGACCGCCACCGCGGCGACGAGCCCCCCCACCCGCCACGATCGTGCCATGGCGGTCACCAGCCGAGCAGGCCCTGCGGCCGGATCCACACGGTGAGCAGGTAGAGGAGGAAGACGATCGCGTACTTGTAGGCGGGGTCGAAGAAGTAGCCGCCGAGCGTCTGCACCAGCCCGACGAGGATCCCCGCGACGAAGGCGCCCGTGATGCTGCCGAACCCTCCGAGCGCGACGATCGCGAAGGAGATGGTCCCGAAGAGCCCGCCCACCTGCGGATAGATGTAGTAGTACATCGAGAGGAACGCCCCCGCGATCCCCACGAGCGCCGACCCGATCCCGAACGACAGCGCGTTCACGCGGTCGGTGTTCACGCCCATGAGCAGCGCGGAGTCGCGGTTCATCTCCGTGGCGAGGATCGCCTTGCCGGTCCGCGTGCGCCGGAGGAAGAGGAGCAGCGCCACCGTGACGAGCACGCTCCCCACCGAGGAGACGAGCTTCGCGATGCTCACCTGCACCGTCCCGAAGCTCCACGTCCCGGAGAGCAGGGTGCGATCGATGAGCCGGTAGTCCGGCGTCCAGAGGAGCACGGCGGTGTTGGCGAGGAAGATGCTGATCCCGAACGTCACCACGAGCTGCGCGAGCATCGGGCCGCGCATCACCTTGCTCACGGCGAACCGGTAGATCAGCAGCCCGAGCACGAAGAGCAGGAGCGCGGAGATCGGGACCGAGAGGAGCGGGTCGAGGCCCACGAGCGTGAAGAGCCAGAAGGACACGAACATCGCCAGCATGAGGAAGTCGCCGTGGGCGAAGTTGACGATGTTCATCACGCCCCAGATCAGCGTGAGCCCGATCGCGATGAGCGAGTAGACGCACCCGATGAGCAGGCCGTTCACGATCTGCTGGACGAGTTGCTCGGACACGGCGGGCTCGACGCTTTGGCGGAGGGCGCCTCGCGCGGCGCCCTCCGCGGGCGGATGCTACTTGGAGCCCCAGGCCGGCAGCGGCCAGATGACCGGGGCGGCGGCCGCGTCGAAGGGCCACACCGTCACGTACTGCTGCTTCTGGATCTGCACGAGGATGCCGCGGGCGTACACGTTCTGGTGCGTCTGGGGATCGAACTTCACGCCCTGCCACGGATAGATCACCTGCTGCGGCCCGAAGCTCGTCTCCTGGATGGCCTTCACCACCGCCTCGGGCTCGGTCGTCCTCGCGCGGTTGATGGCGTCCGCCAGGACAAAGGGCGCCGTGAAGCTGCGGGCGGCGTTCTCGCTCATGTCCATCCCGTACTTCTTCTTGAAGAGCTCGTTCACCTTCGCGACGAGCGGCTTCGACCGGGCGAGGTCGAGCGCGAACGTCGAGCGGACGACGATGCCGTTGCCGTCGGCCTTCACCGCCGGGAGGTAGGCGGGCTCGATGTAGCCGGCGAACGTCATGATCGCCTTCGGCTTGAAGTTCATCTCGTGGAAGGTCTTCGTGAAGAGGATCGCGTCGGTGATGTAGGACGCGTGCATGAGGACGTCGGGGTTCGCGCGGATGAGGCGGCCGACCTCGCTCGAGACGTCGGTGGCGTTCGCGGTGTAGGAGATGTTCTCGACGAGCTTGTAGCCGTACTCCGCCGCGAGCTTCACGACCTCCTTGCCGACGTTGGAGCCGAACTCGGTGTTCTCGTAGAGCACCGCGATGGTCTTTACCTTCTGGCCCTTCTTCTCCATGTCCTTCAGGAAGTTGAACTGATCGCGGGCGAAGAGCGCGTCGTGCGGGCTGGCGCGGAAGAAGTACTTGTAGCCGCTCTGCGTGAGCGTCGGCGAGGACGAGTCCGAGCAGACGTAGGGGATGCCGAGCCGCTCGGTGGCCTGGCTCGCCGTCTTCGTCACCGAGCTCTGGTACGCGCCGATGATGGCGACCACCTTGTCCTGGGAGACGAGGCGCTCCACCTCGGCGATCCCGTTCTTCGGCTCGCCCTTCGTGTCGCCGAAGACGAGCTCGACCTTCGCGCCGCCGAGGTTCGGCAGGCCCTCGGTCCGGGCGAGCGGCAGATCGAGGTCGTACTTCCCGTTGATGATGTCCACCGCGAGCTCCGCGCCGCGCCGGCAGTCGAGGCCGGTCGAGGCGATGTTGCCCGTCAGCGGATAGACCGCGCCGATGCGGATCACCTTCTGCGTCTGCGCGCGGGCCGGTGGCCCGAGCAGCGCGAGGACCGCGAGGAAGAAGGCGGCGAGGCTGTTGCGCGTCGGATGCGCCATGGCTCCTCCGGATGCGAGTTCGGGGGCGAGCACCCGCCGGCCACGAGCCGGACTTGGCGCCCCGCCCCCCCGCTTCGCATCTCGCTACTCCCCCCTAAAGGATCTGTCCCACGCAAAACTCGGGGCAGCCCTATCGGGTGCGTGCGGCCATGCCGCGCCGCGCCAGGCCGGGCTGGCGTCCGTGTCGACGACCCACCCGTCGGGCGGGGCGAGCGCGTCGAGAACGGCGCGCGGCTCCCGCCGAGCCAGCGCCTTGCGCGCGGACGGGGCGATCGCGGCGAGCCCGCGAGCCTGCTCCTCCGCGAGGTTGCCCGCACGGTGGCCGTTGGGCGATCCTGGCGCGCCCGGCGACTCCGGCGAAGGCATCCTCCGGCCGGCCGCGAGGCCCACCCCATGACGCTCGACGAGATCACCGCCTACCTCCACGAGCACATGCCCATCACGCGAGGCCTCGGCGCGCGGGTGGCGGCGTACGACGGCCTCTCCGTCCGGCTCGCCGCGCCGCTCGCGCCGAACCTGAACCACTTCGGCAGCGCCTACGGCGGCAGCCTCTCCGCGGTGGCCATCCTCTCCGGCTGGGTGCTGCTCTACCTCCAGCTCCGGGAGCGCGGGATCGCGAACCGGGTCGTGATCCAGCGGAGCGCGCTCGACTTCGCCTCCCCGGTGGACGGCGACTTCACGGCGACGTCCGTCCTGCCCCCGCCCGCCGCGTGGGACCGCTTCCTCGCCACGCTCGCCCGGCACCACGCGGCGCGGGTCACCGTGTCCACGACGCTCGCCTGCGCGTCCGGCGTGGGCGGCCGGCACGAGGGGACGTACGTCGCGACGCGGCTCTGACGCGCGGCGCGACGCGGGCGCCCGCAGGCTCGCGGCGGCTCACCCGCGGCCGCCGCCGCCCACCCCCGGCATCCCGAACCCGAGCGCGGCGAGCCCGTCGAGCAGCGCCCGCGCCTGCGCCGGCGCGAGCCCGGCGAGCGGCGGGCGCACGGTGCGCCACCCGGGATCGCCGGCGTGGTGCGCCACGAGCTCCTTCAGCGACGGGATGACGGGCGCGCGCTCGACGACGGCCCGGACGGCGTTGACCTCCTCCTGCAGCGCCTCGGCGCGCTCGCCCTGCCACCCGCGGTAGAGGCGGTCGATCGCGCCCGGGTTCACGTTGCCGGTGGCCGTGATGCACCCCACGCCGCCGTGGCGGAGGTTCTGGAGCAGGAACTTCTCGCTCCCCACGAACACCTGGAACCCGTCCCGCGCGAACGCGTCGAGGACGGCGCGGGTGTTGTCCCAGTCCCCCGAGCTGTCCTTGATGCCCGCCACCGTGCCGGGGTACGCGGCGAGGAGCCGCTCGATGAGCCGCGTCCCGATCGGCACCTGGGCGACCGGCGGGATGTGGTACAGGTGCACTCTCAGTCGAGCGTCGCCGACGCGCTCGATCGTCTCCGCGAAGCTCCGGAAGAGGCCGTCGTCGCTCACGCCCTTGTAGTAGAAGGGCGGCAGCATCAGCACCCCCGCGCAGCCCCGCGACACGGCGTGGCGCGTGAGCCGGACGGTGTCCGGGAGCGCGCAGCAGCCGGTCCCCGGCACGAGCTTCGCCGGATCGACGCCGCCGTCGAGGAGCGCGTCGAGGAGCCGCTCGCGCTCCTCCACCGAGAGCGAGTTCGCCTCGCTCGTCGTCCCGAAGGGCGCGAGCCCGGCGCAGCCGTTCGCGAGCAGCCATCGCGCGTGGCGGACGAGCCGCGCCGGATCGGGCGCGAGCGCCGCGTCGAACGGGGTGAGGAGCGGCGCGAACACGCCGCCG
Source organism: Anaeromyxobacter sp. (assembly GCA_036391435.1). GTDB lineage: Bacteria > Myxococcota > Myxococcia > Myxococcales > Anaeromyxobacteraceae > Anaeromyxobacter. Next base: position 12,800 of record DASVZX010000383.1, read on the forward strand.
AGGCGCGGCGCGGCGCCCGCCGGGGTTCCCGGCCCTGGGTTCGTCATGGTGCACCTCTCGAGGCCCCGTCCCCGGCGGCGGGGCAGACGGCGAGCGTCACCGGCGCGCGCGGATCGACGGGCCGGAGCCACGCGTGGAGGGGCCGGCACTCGCCGCGGGCGCAGAGCTCCCGGTCCGGCACCACCCCCGCGTCGGCGAGCACGACCTCCGGCAGCGGCGGGAGCGCCGGCCGGTAGTGCCAGCTCCCGTCGCGGAGGACGGCGCCCTCCGGCGGCTCCATGCCGGCCCCGGTGCCGCGGACGCGCGCCTCGGCGACGACGAGCCCCGCCGGCGTCAGGCGCCAGTCCTCCTCCCACCGGACCTTCTCGACCGAGTGGATCCAGGAGAGCGTGAACGCCTGGGCCTCGACGCGGCCGGCGAGGCCTCCGCCCACGAACAGGCACAGCGCGAGCGTCGCGGTCACGCCTGCACCGCCTCCGCGCCCGCCCCGGCGCGAGCGCGCGCCTTCGCGCGAGCCCGCAGCTGCCACGCGATGAACACGGCGGAGGCCGCGAAGCCGAACTCGTCGGTGAGCGGCACGGCCGCCACGAGCAGCGCCGCCGCGAGGGCGCCGAGCGCGCGCGCCGGCCACCGGAGCGGCGTCCAGAGGTACCCGATCGACGCGGCGCCCCACACCCCGATGGCGAGGAGCGTCTTCACCACCATGTACGCGGTGGAGAGGAGCGTCCCCCCCTCCAGCATCAGCGCCGGGTCGTAGACGGCCATGAACGGGATGACGAACCCGGCGAGCGCGATGCGGATCGCCTGGAACCCGATCTTCATCCCCGACTCCTTCGCGATGGGCGCCGCCGCGAACGCGGCGAGCGCGACCGGCGGGGTCAGGTCCGCCATGATCCCGAAGTAGAAGACGAACATGTGGGAGACGATGAGGGGGACGCCGAGGTTCAGGAGCGCGGGCGCGGCGAGCGAGGTCGTGATGATGTAGGTCGGGATGGTGGGGATCCCCATCCCGAGCACGAGCGAGGAGAGCATCGTCAGCAGCAGCGACAGGAACAGGCTCTTCGAGCCGAACGTGATGACCCAGCCGGCGAACGTCGTCGCGACGCCGGTGAGGGTGATGACGCCGATGATGATGCCGACGATGGCGCACGCGACGCCGACCGACAGCGCGTTGCGGGCGCCCTCGGCGAGCGCCCGGGCCGACATCGCCAGGGTCTCGCGCCCGCCGCGCACGAAGCCGGAGAGCACCGCAGTCAGGAGCGCGACCCCGAACAGCGCCGCGATCCCCCACCACATGAACCCGGAGCAGGCGATCCCGAGCAGGATCCAGAAGACCACGCGGCGCGCCGTCGAGGAGAGGCGCCGCGCCACCGGCGAGCCGAGGATGAGGACGGCGGTGAGGGCGAGCCCGACCGTCCCGGAGAAGAGCGGCGTGAACCCGCTGAAGAGGAGCCAGATGAGCGCGAGCAGCGGGACGAGCAGGTACCAGCCCTGCTTCACCGCTTCCCACGCGTCGGGGCACTCCTCGCGCGGCATGCCGACGAGGTTCCGCCGGCCCGCCTCGAGGTGGACCATCCAGAACGCCGACGCGAAGTAGAGGATCGCCGGGATCGCGGCGGCCTTGCAGATCGTCGCGTACGGCACGCCGATCGTCTCCGCCATGATGAACGCGACGGCGCCCATCACGGGCGGCATGATCTGCCCGCCCATGCTGGCGGTCGCCTCGACGCCGCCCGCGAACGCCGGCGCGTACCCGAACCGCTTCATGAGCGGGATCGTGAACTGGCCGGTGGTGACGACGTTCGCGATCCCCGAGCCGTTGATGGTGCCCATGAGCCCGGAGGAGACCACCGCCACCTTCGCCGGGCCGCCGCGCGTGTGCCCGACGAGCCCGAGCGCGAAGTCGGAGAAGAGCTTGATCATCCCCGCCTGCTCGAGGAACGAGCCGAAGAGGATGAAGAGGAAGATGTACGTGGAGGAGACGTAGGTCGGGATGCCGTAGATGCCCTCGGTCCCGAACGACAGCTGGTCGACGATCTGCTCGAAGTCGAAGGGGCGATGCGCGAGCTGGCCGGGCAGGTGATCGCCGAACAGCGCGTAGGCGAGGAAGAGGGCGGCGAGGAGGGTGAGCCCGCCGCCCAGGATCCGCCGCGCCGCCTCGAAGAGGAGGACGACGAGGAGGGTGCCGACGATCAGGTCCGCGCGGGTGGGCTCGCCGGCGCGCTGGATGAGGTCTCCCTCGAAGACCCCCTGGTAGAGCCCGAGCGCGAACCCGGCCGCGCCGAGGACCCACGCGAGCCCGGGGACGGGCCGCCCGCGGAACGTGAACCGCGGGTACAGCGCGAACCCGAACAGCATGAGGAAGCCGACGTGGACCGCCCTCACCACCATGGTGGAAAACGGCGTGAACGCGGCCGTCACGATCTGGAACGTCGAGAAGGCGAGCGCGACGACGAAGAGCGCCCGCCCGCGCGGTCCCGCGTCCCAGCCGAACGCCGCCTCGCCCGCCGGCCCGATGCCCTCGACCTTGTCCGTCATCTCGCCTCCGACGCGGGCGCCGGCGCCGTCACTTCAGGAGCCCCACCTCCTTGTAGTAACGCTCCGCGCCCGGGTGCAGCGGCACCGGCATTCCCTTGAGCGCCTGGTCGCGGGAGATGTCCTTCGCGGCGCCGTGGGCGGCGACGAGGGCCGGCAGGTTCGCGAACATGTCCTTCGTCATCCGGTAGACGAGCTCGGCCGGCAGGCCCTCCCGCGTGACGAGGAAGTTGACGACGCAGGCGGTGTCGACCGGCTTGGTCTGGCCCGTGTACGTGTCGGCCGGGATCGTGCACGGGACGTACGCCGGATCGCCCACCTTCGCGACGACGCTCGCCGGGATGGAGAGGATCACGACGTTCGAGGTCGCGGCCGCGTCGCGGATCGCGGCGACCCCCTTGCCGGACGACAGCAGGGTCGCGTCGAGCTGCCGGTTCTTGATGAGCTCGACCGACTCCGCGTACGGCAGGTACTGCACCTGGCCGAGGTCCGCGTAGGTCATCCCGGCGGCCTTCAGGATCGCGCGCGAGTTGAGCTCGGTCCCGGACTTGGGGGCGCCCACCGAGACCCGCTTGCCCTTGAGATCCGCGAGCGACCGGATGCCGGCGTCGCCGCGCGCGACGAGGTGGATGAAGTTGGGGTAGAGCCCGGCGATGCCGCGGAGCTTGTCGAGCTTCTTCGGGAAGCCGGCGTCGGCGTTCCCCTTCCACGCGTCGCTCAGCGCGTCGCCCAGCGTGAACGCGACCTCGCCGCGTCCGGACTGCAGGAGGTTCAGGTTCTCCGCCGAGGCCTTGGTCGCCTGGACCGACGTCCGCACGTCGGGGATCTCGCGACCGTAGATCTGCGAGAGCGCGACGCCGAGCGGGTAGTACACGCCGCTCGTGCCGCCGGTGAGGACGTTCAGGAAGGTCGCGTCGGCGGCCCGGGCGGCCGGGACGGAGAGCGCGGCGGCGACGACGGCGGTGACGAGGAAGGTGCGGCGCGGCGAGGATCGCATCGTGGCGGCTCCTGGAAGGGAGGGGGCCTCCAGTCATAGCTGGCCTGGCGAGGGTGGGGCCAGCCCGTCCGTCCGGGCGGCGGGGTCGCCGAAGA
>DASVZX010000384.1:0-14255 GCA_036391435.1 Anaeromyxobacter sp.
GGAGCGCGGCGAGCGCCCGGAGGCGAGGCCGCTCGCGGGCCCGCGCCCGCCGGCGGACGGGACCGGGCATGCGCCTCGAAGATGCGCACGCGCGCGCGCCCCGCGCGACGAGCGGCGCTCGTCGGCGCCGGCGCTCACTTGTCTCGGTACGTGATCCGGCCGCGCGTCAGGTCGTAGGGCGAGAGCTCGAGCTTGACCCGGTCGCCCGGGATGATCCGGATGTGGAACTTCTTCATCTTGCCGGAGGCGTAGGCGAGCACCGTCGGGCCCTGATCGACCTTGACGCGGTACATTCCGCCGGCGAGGGCCTCCTCGACGGTTCCCTGTACCTCGATGCCCGCTTCCTTGTCGCTCATCGCCCGACCCTGCCGCGCCACGTAACGCGAGCGGCCCCGGTCACCCGAGGCCGCTCGAGACCTTCCGGACGGTGGACCTACGCCTTCCGGACGTTCGCCGCCTGGAGCCCCTTCGGACCCTGGGTCACGTCGAACACGACCGCCTCACCCTCCTTGAGGGTGCGGAAGCCGTCCATCTGGATCGCGGTGTGGTGGACGAAGACGTCCTCGCCGCCCTCCTGCGAGATGAACCCATAGCCCTTCGCGTCGTTGAACCACTTCACGGTGCCGTTCGCCATCGCTTCACGTATCCTTCTTCGATTGCGGCGCGTGTCGACCGCCGACTCGCGCGAGGCCGGGAGGTCACGGGCTCTCGACCTGGGCGCGAACTATCCCCGATACACGGCAGGACGGTCAAGACGCGCGCGCGGAAAATGCGCGCAGAAATGGACTCCCGAGGTCCAGCAGAGGTGCCGACCCCGGGCCGGTTCATTCACTCCGGGAGCGCGCCGAGCAGCGCGCGCGCCCGCGCCACCACGTCCGGATCGTCCGCCTCGGCGAGTCCCGCGAGCTCGGCCCGCGCCGCCTCCCGCTCCTCCGGGACCGCGAGCAGGCTCTCCGCGCGCGCGAGCCGGACGTTGGGGTCGGCCGGCGCGAGCCGCGCGGCCACCTCCGCGCAGAACCGGGCGGCGAGGGGCTGGCCCAGGCGCCGGTGCGCGCGCGAGAGGAGCGCCCAGGCGCCGGGATCGAGGTGGTTCGTGACGACGAGCCCCTCCAGGATCGCGCGCGCGGTGTCCACGCGCCCCGCCTCGAGCTCCGCCTCGGCGAGGCAGGCGATGGCGTCGCCGATCTCCTGGGGGATGCCCTGCACCTGCGCGAGGGTGAGGTCGAAGGCGCCGCGGGTCTGGATGACGTCGCTCATGGTCGTCTCCCTCACCGGATGTTGTTGACCGCGTTCATGCGGGTGTCGTGGGAGGCCTTCAGGATGTTCGAGACGGTCCCGAACATCTCCTTCTGGCGCTCGTAGATCCGCTGGATCTCCATCATCAGCATTTGCCGCTGGGAGTCGCTCATCTTCTTCGCGTCGCCCGAGGCGCTGCTCGAGCTCGACGAGCCCGACCCGCTCGCGCGCGTCGACGAGGACGAGCCGCTGGAGCCGCTGCCCGAGCTCGCCCGGCTCGATCCGCCGGAGCGCGTCGGGCCGCGGGAGCGGCTGGACCCGCCCGCGCCGTCCGCGTCCGCGGCGGACGCGAGGCTCGCCGCGCCGTCGACGAGCGCGGGCCCGAGCTGCATCAGGAGGGGCGCGGCCATCGGGCAGCCGAGCGCGCTCGCAGCCGCGGCGAGCACCGGGCCGCTGATCTTCTCGAGCAGCCCCTTCATGCCCGGATCCTTGAGCACGTCGAGGGCGCCTCCGAAGCCGCCCGCGCCGCCCATCACCCCGGAGAGGATCCCGCCGAGGCCGCCGAGGAGGCCGCCACCGCCGCTGCCGCCGAGAGCGCCGAACAGCCCCCCGATGCCGCCGAGGAGCCCGCCGCTCCCGCCACCGCCGCCGCCCCCCAGGATCCCCGAGAACACGTCGCCGATCCCGCCGAGCAGCCCGCTGCTGCCGCCGCTCGACTTGGTGCCGCCGCCGCTCTTGCTCGTGCCCGAGGAGCCGCTCGCGCCGCCGTCCTCGATCTGGTCGTCGGCGGCGATCCGGTCCATCTTGGCCTGCATCTCCTTCTCCCACCGCTCGGAGAGCGTGGCGAGGAGCCGCATCAGCTTCTCCTCGATCGAGAGCTTGGGATCGTGGAGGAACGCGAACTCACCGGCCGCCTTCGACGGCGAGGACGACGACGTCCGGGTCGAGCTCCTCGGCGCGGGCGCCGGAGCCGGCCGCGGCGCGTACCCCGGCACCGGGGCGGGGCGGCCGCGCGGCCGCACGGTCCCGACCGCCCGGCGCATGCCGGGGGACCAGGCGCGGTCGAAGACGAGGTGCCGGACCGCCGCGCCGGCGCAGCCCGGGGCAGCCTTGCGTCCGGAGCGCCGGACGTGCGCGACGCCGGCCTCCACGAGGTTCGCCGTCGCCTCGGTGACGGCGGCGGTGGGGCTCAGCAGGGACAGCAGGGGGTTGAACATCGGCGCTTCCTTTCGTGTGCGGCCGGACGGCCGGGATGACCGGGAGAGAAGCGCGCCGCGTGCCCGGCCGGAAAGACCGGATCCCGCGGGGTTGCGCGCCCCCGGCCGTCCGCCCCCCGCGCGCCGCGTCCGCGGGCCGGCCGTTTGACGCCCCTCCCCCGCCCGCCTAGATTTGCCGCCCGTGCGCACGCTCGGCATCGACCTCGGCCGCGTCCGGATCGGCCTCGCGCTCGCCGACGACGTCCTGCGCACCGCGCGCCCGCTCGAGGTCATCGCGCGCACCACCCAGGCCGCCGACCTCGCCGCGATCGCCGGCGCCGCGCGCGAGTACGAGGTGGACCGGGTGGTGCTCGGCCTCCCGCTCAACATGGACGGGAGCGAGGGGCCCTCCGCGCGGCTCGCCCGGGCCTTCGCGCCGAGGCTCCGGGAGGCGCTCGCGGTTCCCGTCGAGCTCTTCGACGAGCGGCTCTCCACCTTCGAGGCGGAGATCCGCTTGCGCGACCAGGGGTTCTCTGCGAAGGATCGGCGCTCTCGCGTGGACGCGGAGGCCGCGGCGGTGATCCTGCAGGGGTGGCTCGACAGGGACGCTGGATGAGGCGAGCCCTCCTCTCGATCGCGGCGCTGGCGCTCGCCGCCGCGGGCGTCGCGGCCGCGCTGGCGTGGCACGCGGTCGCGACCTTCCGGGACACGCCGTACGGCGCGCTCGACGAGAAGGTGGTCGTGGTGCCCCCGGGCGCGCCGGCCCGCGCGGTCGTGCGGGCGCTCGCCCGCGCCGGGGCGCTCTCCGACGAGACGCGAGCGTGGCGCTACGTCCGCTGGGTGAAGCGCGACGCGCGCCCGTTCCGGGCGGGAGAGTACGCCTTCGCCGGCCCGCTGCGCCCGGACGAGGTCCTCGAGCGCGTCTACCGCGGGGAGGTGAAGCTCCACCGGTTCACCGTCCCCGAGGGCCTGCGCCTCGACGAGATCGCGGAGATCGTGGAGGCGAGCGGCCTCGCGAGCGCCGCCGACTTCGCCCGCGCCGCGCGCGACCCCGAGCTCGCCCGCGCGCTCGCCCTCCCCTACCCGACCCTGGAAGGCTTCCTCTTCCCGGACACCTACGCGTTCCCGCGCGGCGTGACGGCGCGCGCGATCGCGGAGGCGATGGTGGCGCGCTTTCGCGAGGAGTACGCGGCCGCCGACGCGCTGCGGAAGCCGGGGGTCGTCCTCACGCTCGGCGAGGCGGCGACGCTCGCGTCGATCGTCGAGAAGGAGACGGGCCGGCCCGACGAGCGGCCGCGGATCGCCTGCGTGTTCCACAACCGGCTGCGAAGCGGGATGCGCCTCCAGACGGACCCCACCGTGATGTACGCGACGCTGCTCCGCACCGGCCGCTGGTCGAAGAACATCACCCGCGCGGACCTGCTCGCGCCCCACCCTTACAACACGTACACGACCGCGGGCCTGCCTCCCGGCCCCATCGCCAACGCGGGCGCCGCCGCGCTGCGGGCGGCGCTCTCGCCGTCCGACTGCTCCGACCTCTACTTCGTGTCGCGGAACGACGGCTCGCACGTCTTCTGCCCCGATCTCCGCTGCCACAACGCCGCCGTGAAGAAGTTCCAGATCGACTTCTTCCGGCACGCGCAGCGCTGATCGCGCGCGGACCGCCCGGCTCGGACCGGGCCTCGTACCCCCACCGTCCCACCCTCACGGGGGCTTCGCACCCCGCCCGATGCGCCCCGGACTGCAGCGCGGGCGCCCGCTTCTTATTGTCCTCAGGGTCGGCGACCCGCGCCCCGGGCGCCGCCGAGCCCTCACGAGAATCGAGGTCAGTCAGATGCGCGACGTCTCGCAGGACAGCTGGGTCTCCCGGATCGCGTCCCTCCAGGATCGGCAGGCGTACTCGGAGCAGCACTGGGAGGGCTCGTTCGACGAGTACCTCGCGCTCGTGCGCCAGAACCCGAAGGTCACGCGGACGGCCTTCCAGCGCGTCTACGACATGATCCTGTCGCACGGCAAGACCGAGTACATCGACAACAAGAAGAAGCTCATCCGCTACGACTTCTTCACCGATCCGGACTTCGGCGGGAAGGACGCGATCTACGGGCTCGACATCCCGCTCATGAAGCTCGTCAACGTCTTCAAGAGCGCGGCGCAGGGCTACGGCACGGAGAAGCGCGTCATCCTCCTCCACGGCCCGGTCGGCTCGTCGAAGTCGACGATCGCGCGGCTCCTGAAGAAGGGGCTCGAGGCGTACTCGAAGACGGCCGAGGGCGCGCTCTACACGTTCGCCTGGGACGTCGAGCGCACGAACCCCGACGGCGTGAGGCGCCGGGAGCTCATGCCCTGTCCGATGCACGAGGAGCCGCTCCACCTCGTGCCGCACGAGTGGCGCGCCAAGGTCTACGCGGAGCTGTCGTCGCCGGAGTCCGGGTTCCGGATCCCGGACACGGGGGACCTCTGCCCGGCCTGCCGCTTCGTCTTCAAGGAGCTCATGACGGAGTACAAGGGCGACTGGGAGAAGGTGGTGAGCCACGTGCGCGTGCGCCGGCTCGTCCTCTCCGAGAAGGACCGGGTCGGCGTCGGCACCTTCCAGCCCAAGGACGAGAAGAACCAGGACTCGACCGAGCTCACCGGCGACATCAACTACCGGAAGATCGCCGAGTACGGCTCCGACTCGGACCCGCGCGCGTTCAACTTCGACGGTGAGTTCAACATCGCGAACCGCGGCATCATCGAGTTCGTCGAGATCCTGAAGCTCGACGTCGCCTTCCTGTACGACCTCCTCGGCGCGACGCAGGAGCACAAGATCAAGCCGAAGAAGTTCCCGCAGACCGACATCGACGAGGTGATCATCGGGCACACGAACGAGCCCGAGTACCGCAAGCTCCAGTCGAACGAGTTCATGGAGGCGCTGCGCGACCGGACCGTGAAGATCGACATCCCGTACATCTCCCGCCTCGACGAGGAGGTGAAGATCTACGAGCGCGACTACAACAGCCACAAGATCCGCGGCAAGCACATCGCGCCGCACACGCTCGAGATGGCCGCGATGTGGGGCGTGCTCACCCGGCTCGAGGAGCCGAAGAAGCACAACCTCACCCTCCTCCAGAAGCTGAAGCTCTACAACGGCAAGTCCCTGCCGAACTTCACCGAGGACAACATCAAGGAGCTCCGCAAGGAGGCGAACCGCGAGGGAATGGAGGGCATCAGCCCGCGGTACATCCAGGACAAGATCTCGAACGCCCTGGTCTCGGACAAGGGCGAGGGCTGCGTGAACCCGTTCATGGTCCTGAACGAGCTCGAGAACGGCCTGCGCCAGCACTCGCTCATCAGCTCGGAGGAGCAGCGCAAGCGGTTCCGGGACCTCCTCACCGACGTGAAGCGCGAGTACGAGGACGCGGTGAAGAACGAGGTGCAGCGCGCGATCAGCGCGGACGAGGACGCGATCACGAAGCTCTGCGCGAACTACATCGACAACATCAAGGCGTACACGCAGCGCGAGAAGGTCCGGAACAAGTACACCGGGCAGTACGAGGAGCCGGACGAGCGCCTCATGCGGTCGATCGAGGAGAAGATCGACATCGCGGACAGCCGGAAGGACGACTTCCGCCGCGAGATCATGAACTACATCGGCGCGCTCGCGATCGAGGGGAAGACCTTCAACTACCGGACGAACGAGCGGCTGCACAAGGCGCTCGAGCTGAAGCTCTTCGAGGACCAGAAGGACTCGATCAAGCTGAAGAACCTGGTCGCCTCGGTGGTGGACCGGGACACGCAGGAGAAGATCGACGTCGTGAAGCAGCGGCTCGTGAAGAACTACGGCTACTGCGAGATCTGCTCGACCGACGTGCTCAACTTCGTCGCGTCGATCTTCGCCCGCGGCGACGCGAAGGACTAGGGCGGCGGCGGGCCCGCAGGACGAGGGGAGCGGCGGCGATGGCGCTGAAGATCAAGCAGGACCACGCGCGCTTCCGCGACATCGTCCGCGGCCGGATCAAGCGCAACCTCAAGAAGTACGTCCAGAAGGGCGAGATGATCGGCAAGAAGGGGAAGGACTTCATCACCATCCCCGTGCCGACCATCGACATCCCGCACTTCCGCTACGGCGAGCGCTCGCAGGGCGGCGTGGGCCAGGGCGAGGGCCAGCCCGGCGATCCGCTCTCCCCGACCGACCCGCAGCCCGGCAGCGGCAACGCCGGCCAGGGCGAGGGGCAGCACGTCCTCGAGGTGGACGTGTCGCTCGAGGAGCTCGCCGACATCCTCGGCGAGGAGCTGTCGCTCCCGCGCATCCAGCCGAAGGGGAAGGACCGGATCGTCTCGACGCGCATCAAGTACACCGGCGTCGCGCCCTCGGGGCCGGAGTCGCTCCGCCACTTCAAGCGCACCTACAAGCAGGCGCTGCGGCGGCAGATCGCGAGCGGCTCGTACAACTGGCGCAAGCCCGTCATCGTCCCGGTCCGCGAGGACCGCCGCTACCGCACGTGGAAGGAGGTCCCGCTCCCGGAGACGAACGCGGTCGTCATCTACATGATGGACGTCTCGGGATCGATGGGCGACGAGCAGAAGGAGATCGTGCGGATCGAGTCCTTCTGGATCGACACCTGGCTGCGCAAGCACTACAAGGGCCTCGAGACCCGCTACGTGATCCACGACGCGGTCGCCCGCGAGGTGGACCGCGACACCTTCTTCCACACGCGCGAGTCGGGCGGGACGATGATCTCGTCCGCCTACAAGCTCGCGCTCGAGATCATCGAGGCGGACTACGCGCCCTCGTCCTGGAACGTCTACCCGTTCCACTTCTCCGACGGGGACAACTGGAGCGCCGACGACACGAAGCTCTGCGTCGACATCCTCCAGGAGAAGATCCTGCCGGCGGTGAACCTCTTCTGCTACGGCCAGGTGGAGAGCCCGTACGGCTCCGGCCAGTTCATCAAGGACCTGAAGGAGAGCATCGGAGAGCGCGAGAACGTCGCCCTCTCCGAGATCCCCGACAAGGAGGGGATCTACGGGTCCATCAAGACGTTCCTCGGGTCGGGGAGATGACGATGGAGAAGCACACCCACCTCCCCGCCCGCCTGCACGACATCCGGGTCCGGGTGGAGGCGTACGCGCGGGCGTACGGGCTCGACTTCTACGACACGATCTTCGAGGTGCTCGGGTTCGACGAGATCAACATGGTCGCCGCCTACGGCGGGTTCCCGAACCGCTACCCGCACTGGCGGTTCGGGATGGACTACGAGCGGCTCTCGAAGGGCTACGAGTACGGCCTCTCGAAGATCTACGAGATGGTCATCAACAACGATCCCTCGTACGCGTACCTGCTCGAGTCCAACATGGACGTGGACCAGAAGCTCGTGATGGCCCACGTGTTCGGCCACGTCGACTTCTTCAAGAACAACTTCATGTTCCGGCACACCAACCGGAAGATGATGGACCAGATGGCGAACCACGCGACGCGGGTCCGCCGCTACCAGGACAAGCTCGGCGTCGAGACGGTCGAGGACTTCATCGACCGCTGCCTCTCCGTCGAGAACCTCATCGACTACCAGTCGCCCTACGTGAAGCGGCGCGCGGACCGGGGCGACGAGGAGGAGGACCCCGCCCGCAAGGTGGCGCAGGGGTTCAAGACCGAGCGCGAGTACATGCGGGAGTTCATCAACCCGCCCGAGTTCCTCCAGGCCCAGCAGAAGAAGCTCGACGAGGAGGCGGCCCGGAAGAAGAAGTTCCCGGAGCGGCCGGAGCGCGACGTCCTCCTCTTCCTGCTCGAGCACGCGCCGCTGCAGCGCTGGGAGCACGACGTGCTCTCCATCGTCCGCGAGGAGGCCTACTACTTCGCGCCGCAGGGCCAGACCAAGATCATGAACGAGGGCTGGGCCACCTACTGGCACTCGAAGATCATGACGGAGAAGGCGCTCGACGCCTCCGAGGTCGTCGACTACGCCGACCACCACTCCGGCACGCTCGCGACGCACCCCGGGCAGCTCAACCCCTACAAGCTCGGCGTCGAGCTCTGGCGCGACATCGAGGATCGCTGGAACCGGGGCCGCTTCGGCAAGGAGTTCGACGAGTGCGACTCGTTCGTCGAGCGCCGCCAGTGGGACAAGAAGCTCGGCCTCGGGCGCGAGAAGATCTTCGAGGTCCGCAAGCACTACAACGACGTCACCTTCATCGACGAGTTCCTGAACCTCGAGTTCGTGCTGGAGCAGAGGCTCTTCACCTACGGCTACAACGACAAGCACCAGCGCTGGGAGATCCTCGAGCGCGAGTTCAAGAAGGTGAAGGAGAAGCTCCTCCACATGCTCACCAACTTCGGCCAGCCGACGATCGCGGTCGAGGACGGCAACTTCGAGAACCGGGGCGAGCTCCTCCTCGTGCACAAGCACGACGGCGTCGACCTGAAGCTCGACTACGCGCGCGACACGCTCCGCAACGTGCAGACGCTCTGGCGTCGCCCGGTGAACCTCGTCTCGAAGGTGGAGGGGCGCGGGACGCTCTTCCACTTCGACGGCAAGGAGCACTCGGACAAGCGGTACGACCTGTGACGCCATCCGCCCACCCGCCGCGGGCCTGACCCGCGCGGCGCGACCCGTTCGCGCGACCCGGCGGCGGATTTCGTCCCGCAGGTCTCACCTGCTAGATTGCGGGCCGATGACGCACGACCCCGACCTCCCCCGCCGGAGCCGCACTCTCCCCGTCCTCGCCGGGCTCGGCGCCGCCGCGATCCTCGCGCTCGCGATCGCGGGCGCCGTCGGCCGCGTCCGCACCGTGCCGGTCATCCCGGCCCAGGCGTCCGCGACCGCCCCCGCCGGCGCGCCGGAGCCACCCGCGATCGCGCCCGTCCCCCCGGAGCGCGTCGTCGCCGTGACCTCCCGGCTCGCGCGCAACCAGACGCTCGCCCAGGCGCTCTTCAAGCTCGACCTCGACGGGGCGCAGGTCCGGGCGGTCGTCGACGCGCTGAAGGGCCTGTTCCCGTTCAACCACGCCCGCCCCGGCGACCAGGTGCGCGTGGAGCGGCGCGAGGGAGACGACGCGGTCCAGCGGATCAGCTACCGGCAGGGCCCGGCCGACGAGTGGATCGTCGAGCGCCTGCCCGACGGGACGCTCCACGGATCGAAGCGGCCCGTCGCCCTCTCGACCGAGGTCGCGCGGGTCGGCGTGACGATCGGGTCCTCGCTCTACGAGTCGCTGCAGAAGGCCGGCGAGGATCCGAACCTCGCGGTGCTCGCGGCCGACGTGCTCGCGTGGGACGTCGACTTCTACCAGGACGTCCGCGCCGGCGATCGGATGAGGATGGTCGTCGAGAAGGTGATCGCGGACGGGAAGCTCGTGCGCTACGGCGAGGTGCTCGCCGCCGAGTACGACGGCGCCGCGACCGGCCGCAAGCGCCTCTTCCGCTACACGGACCCGGACGGCCAGACGAGCTACTACGACGACGAGGGCCAGAGCGCGCGCCGCGGGTTCCTCAAGTCGCCGCTCAAGTACGCGAACATCACCTCCCGGTTCGGCAACCGGGTGCACCCCATCCTCGGCTACCAGAAGGCGCACGAGGGCGTCGACTACGGCGCGCCGACCGGCACGCCGGTGTGGGCGGTCGGCGACGGCCGCGTGGAGCAGTCGGGCTGGAACGGCGGCTGCGGGAAGAGCGTCACGCTCCGGCACCGGAACGGCTACGAGACGGTCTACTGCCACCTGTCCGCCGTCGCGGTCTCGGCCGGGAAGCCGGTCTCGCAGAAGCAGATCATCGGCTACGTCGGCGCGACCGGGATGGCCACCGGTCCGCACCTCCACTACGCGGTGAAGCGCGGCGGGCACTTCATGAACCCGCTGCAGCTCAAGGTGCCGCGCGAGGCGCCCATCCCGGAGAAGTGGATGCCGGACTTCAAGGACAAGGTCTCGCCGCTCCGCGCGAAGCTCGAGGGCGATCTCGCGGCCCTGTAGCCGCGGGCCGGCCTCCCCGGCCGCGCGTGCGCCGATCCCGCGAGCGAGCCCGCGCCCGGGCCCGAAGGATCCCCGGGCTCGGGCCCTGGAACGGCGCGGGGCTCGGATCGACCGGACGGGACGCTAGCGCCGGCGCCGGCGCGCCCGCTCGGCGGTCAGCTGCTTGCCGCTCCACTCCTTGCCGTTCAGCGCCTGGACCGTCGCGTCGAGCGCCTCCGGGGCGACCTCGACGAAGCTGTGGCTCCGCCGGAGCTCGACCTTGCGGATCTCCGACCCGGGCGCGAGGGTCGCGAGGGCCTCCCGCACCTTGGCCTCGTCGGCGCCGTCCAGCTCCCCGAGCGACACGAAGATGCGCGCGCGCGGCGGCCGCTGCTCGTCCGCCGGGGCGCCCTCGGCGCTCGCCTCCGCGACGGGGACGATCGTGACCGGGACCTCGGCGGGCTCCCCGCCGGCGCGCGCGTCGCGCGCCTCGCGGGTGGCGGAGACGACGCGGACCTCGCCGCCGTTCCGCCGGTGCGTCCCCTCGCCGTCGCCGGCGCGACGGTCGCCGCCCTCCGTGCGCTCCGTGCGCTCGGCGCGTTCGGCGCGCTCGCGCCGTGGGTCGCGGCCGCGGCCCTCGTCCCGCCCGTGCCGCCGGCCCTCGCCGTCGCGGCGGCGACCCTCGTGGCCGCGCCCCTCGAGCTCCTTCGGCGCGGCCTCCTTGCGCTCGTGCTCCTTGCGCTTGTGCTCGGCCTTCTGGGCGTCGGTCATCTTCTCGATGCGGTGGTGCATGAAGAAGTACTTGAGCGCGAAGGCGACGAGCCACTCGCCGTCGCTCCGGTTCCGGAGCTCCTGCGCGAGCGGGATGTACGCCTCGAAGATCGAGGAGCTCATCGCGTCCTTGAGCTCGACGACGTGCCGGTCGGTCCAGACCTTGCGCGCCTCCTCCGGCGTCGGGAGCTTCTTCTCCTCGAACACGACCCCGTACTTCTTCTGGAGCGCGGTGAGCGTGTGGATGTCGCCGCCCGAGACGATCGAGAGCGCCGTCCCCTTCTTGCCGATGCGGCCCGTCCGGCCGACGCGGTGCAGGTACACCGCCGGGTCCTCGGGCAGCGAGTAGTTGATGACGTGCGACAGGTCGGAGATGTCGATGCCGCGCGCGGCGATGTCGGTCGCCACCATGAAGCGGACCTCGCCGCGCTTCACCTTCGCCATCACCCGCTCGCGCTCCTTCTGCGGCAGGTCGCCGTTCAGGAGCTCGGCGTCGTAGCCGTTCCGGTTCAGCACGGCGGTGACGAGCGAGGTGTCGGTGCGCGTGTTGCAGAACACGATGGCCGCCTCGGGCTCCTCGATCTCGATCATGTAGAGGAGGTTCCGCGGCTTCGGGTACGCGTCGACCGCCGGGTACATGACGTTCCGGATGTTGTCGACCTTGTACTCGTCGCCCGAGAGCAGGATGGTCTCCGGGGACGAGAGGTACTCGTGGATGATCTGCTCGATGTCGGCCGGGACGGTCGCCGAGAAGAGCAGCTGCTGGCAGTCGTCCGGGAGGTGGTCGAGGATACGGGTCACCTCCTCGAAGAACCCCATGTTGAGCATCTCGTCCGCCTCGTCGAGGCAGCAGACCATCGCCTCCTCGAGCCGGAGCGTCTTGCGGCGGATGAAGTCGTAGATGCGCCCCGGCGTCCCCACGACGATCTCGGCGCCCGCCTCGAGCGCGTCCTTCTGGTCGCCGATCGAGGCGCCGCCGTAGACCGTCACGACGCGCAGGTCCCGGTGCTTCGCGAGGTCGGCGAGCTCCGCCGAGACCTGGAGCGCGAGCTCCCGGGTCGGGGTCATGACGAGCGCCGAGGCCTTCCGCCGCCCGTCGGGGATCCGCTCGAGGATCGGGATCCCGAAGGCCGCGGTCTTGCCGGTGCCGGTCTTCGACCGGACGATCACGTCCTTGCCGTCGCGGATCGGCCGGTAGGAGGCCGACTGCACCGGCGTCGGCTTCTCGTAGCCGCGCTCGGCGATCGCGCGCCGGACGGGTTCCGAGAGGCCGAGCTCGTCGAAGGATGCGTCCGAGACGTAATCCGACGGCGCCTGCGAGGGCGCCTGCTGCACGTCTTCCATGTGTCACTCCGGGCCGCCCCCGTTCCGGGGGGGCCGATCAGTGGCGCATGGCGGCATGCTCGCAAGGACCGCGTCGACCCCGGTCCGCCTTCGGATCCGAGCGCGCGTTCGCGCGCCCGAGCGGACCGGGACCCGCGCCGTTCCGCGAGACCCGCCATGCGCCGGTGGTGCGTCGTCCGCGCCGCTTGCGCGGAGTCCGCATCATCTATATCAAACGCCCCTGGCCGGGCGCCATTCCTTCGCCCGCCCCCCCATCCGCATGACCGACGACCGCCGCGACGACCCGAAGGCGCCGCCCCGTCCTCGCAGGGCCTTGCCCGCGAGGTCCGGCTCGTCCGGGAAGGAGGCGGGCGGCCTCGTCCGGTACGACCCGCTGCGGGCGTACATGGCCGAGGTGCAGCGCCACCCGGTGCTCGAGCCGGACGAGGAGCACCGGCTCGCCGTCCGCTACCGCGAGACGGGCGACCTCGACGCCGCGTACAAGCTCGTCGCCTCGAACCTCCGCCTCGTCGTGAAGATCGCCCACGAATACCGCCGCACCGCCTTCCAGCTCCTCGACCTCGTGCAGGAGGGGAACATGGGGCTCATGCAGGCGGTGAAGAAGTACGACCCGTGGAAGGGCGTGAAGCTCTCGTCGTACGCCGCCTGGTGGATCCGCGCGTACATCATCCGGTTCGTGATGGAGAACTGGCGGCTCGTGAAGCTCGGGACCACCCAGGCCCAGCGCAAGCTCTTCTTCAACCTCGCGAAGGAGCGCGAGAAGCTCCTCGCCCGGGGCATCGAGCCGACGCCGCGGCTCCTCGCTCGGAACCTCCAGGTCGAGGAGAAGGACGTCGAGGAGATGACCGGGCGGATGGCGTCGGAGGATCTCTCGCTCGACGCGCCGCTGCACGGCGAGGACGACGACTCGCGGCAGACGCGGCTCGACCGCCTCCCCTCGGACGGCGCGGCGCCCACCGACGAGCGGATCGGCGACGAGGAGCTGCGGCGCGTCTTCCGCGAGAAGCTCGACGTGTTCGCGAAGACGATCACCGACGAGAAGGAGCGCTACATCTTCGAGAAGCGGCTCATGCCGCCGGACGGCGCGCCGCCGCTCACGCTCCAGGAGATCGGCGACCGGTTCAAGCTCACGCGCGAGCGGGCGCGGCAGATCGAGGCGAAGCTCACCGCGCGGCTCCGCGACTTCGTCAAGGCGGAGATCCCCGACTTCGAGCTGCTGGGGCCGCCGGGAGACTAGGCTACGGGCCCTTCAGGGGCGGAGGGTCGCCTCGCGGCGCCCGGCTCCGGCCGCCCGGCCCGATCTGGTACGCCGCCCCCGCGACCCCGAGCACGACCGCGGTCGCCGCGAGCGCGAACGGCCGCCCCGCGAGCTCCGCCGCGATCGGTCGACCCCCGAGGAGCGCGACGCCGCCGACCGCCACGAGCGCGCCGCCGAGGAGCGACGCGATCACCGCCGCCACCGCACGCCCCGCCGCGAGCCCGGCCACCCCGCCCACCGCCGCCCCGGCGGCCGCCCCGAGGACGGCCCGGCCCGCGAGCGGAACCTCCGCCCCGAGGATCGCGCCCGGGATGGCGGCGGCGAGGAGCGGGAACGCCGCCGGGAACGCGCCGCCCGCGCCCCCGCCCGCGACGGCGCCGAGCGTCACCGCGACGGCGGGCGAGACGCCGACGTGCGCCGCGATCCAGCCGCGCAGCGCGAGCGCCGAGAGCGCACCGAGCACGGCGCCGCCGAGCACCGCGAGCGCCCGCGGCGACCTCCCGGACGCGGTGAGCGCCGCGGCGCCGGCGAGG
>DASVZX010000385.1:0-8825 GCA_036391435.1 Anaeromyxobacter sp.
GCGGGCGGCGGGGGGCTCGCCGCGCGGGTGCGGAGGCTGGTCGGACTGTGACGGCACGCTCCCCGTGAAGCGCCTCGCCGGGTGGAGCGTGCGCTTCCTCCCCGCGGAGCTGCTCGCCTGGGTCCAGGACGGCGGGGGGCGCCGCCGCTAGGAGAAGCGAACGACGGCGATGCAGGGCCGAAAGGGGTCACGCTCATGTCGAGGCTTCGCGTCAACGCATTCAGCATCTCGATCGACGGCTACGGTGCCGGTCCCGACCAGGCTCTGGATAATCCGATGGGCGTCGGAGGGATGGCGCTGCACCGGTGGGTGCTCGGCACGAAGACGTTCAAGAAGATGGCCGGCGACTTCGCCGGGTCGCTGATCGGTGACAAGGTCGCCCGAGAGGACGTCGACGACGACTTCGCCGCGCGCGGCTTCGACAACCTCGGCGCCTGGATCATGGGCCGCAACATGTTCGCGCCGTCGCGCGGTCCCTGGCCCGACGACGGCTGGAAGGGATGGTGGGGCAACAACCCGCCCTACCACGTGCCCGTCTTCGTGCTCACGCACCACGCTCGTGCACCGCTCACGATGGAGGGCGGGACGACCTTCCACTTCGTGACCGATGGCATCCACGCCGCGCTGAAGCGCGCGAAGGAGGCGGCTCGGGGCAAGGACGTCCGACTCGGCGGCGGCGCCGCCACCCTTCGCCAGTACCTCGCCGCCGGCCTCGTCGACGAGATCCACCTCGCGATCTCCCCCGTGCTCCTCGGCCGGGGCGAGCACCTCCTCGCCGGCATCGACCTGGTGAGCCTCGGCTACAGGTGCACGGAGCACGCGTCCACGAGCCACGCCACCCACGTCGTCCTGGCGAAGTAGCCGTGGGCGGCGTCGCCGGTTCCAGAAGCACCGAGGCCGGGACCCCACCGGTTTCCCGTGAAGTCCCGGCCTCTCTGGTGGCGGGGTTAGGGCGCCCGCCGCCTCTTTCCGGTGCTGGCGCGGCGCCTCGCGAAGGGCGGAGCCTTGCGCGAGGTCCTGGCGGCGTAGTGGGCTGCGATCCGCGCCGCACGCGACCTCGACCCAAGCCAGACCGAGCACGGTGTCGATCGAGCTCGCTTCGGTCCTCGGAGTCGCCGGGGGAGCGTCCTTCACGCTCATGGCGGTGGTCCAGAGCGCGATCCACCCCATCCTCCGCCAGCCCCTCGACCCGGGCCTGGACGAAGCGACGATCCGGACCGTCCACTCGATCTGGGCCTCGGCGGAGCCGCAGCATGCGTCGCATGCCTCGCGCTCAACCTGTGGAGCCTTCCGCGACCCCCCACACCCGATCTGGGTCCGGTCGTCGGCGCGTGGGGCGCGGTGGTCGCGATCGCGCTCTGGCGCGCGCTCGCCGGGAGCGCGCGAGGGACGAGGGAGCGCGAGTCCGCGGCGCCGCCGAGCGCTGCCGGTGGGTGGCGGGGCGCCCTGGCCGGGCGTCGGCGCCAGTGATGCGGTGTCGGGCAAAGACGGGCGGTTCGGTGCCGGAAATCGTGACTACTGGTTAACGGTTCGGCAGTTCGCTCGAGCGACACCGAAACGACCGTCGAACGGGAGATGTCGGCGGGGAGGGCGACGAGGCGTGGACCGGTCAGGGTCTTGACGGCTTCCGGCGAGGAGACGGGCGGGCGGGCTGGTCGTCGTCCGAGGGTGTCGCGAGCTCGCGCTCGACGTCGTTGATGAGGTCGAACAGCTCGCGGGCCTCCCAGGCGCGGTTCCGCTTCGCAAGCGTGATGGCGTGGAGGACACCCTTCTCGGCGAGCGAGCCGATGGCCTCGTTCACCGCCTGCTTCGAGCGGCCGAGGAGCTTCTGCGCAGTCGCCACCGTGAGGATGGGGTGCGCGGGCAGCTCGACGATGAGGGCCTCGGCGCTGGAATGGCGGCGCGGGCGTCCTGCACGCTCTCGCCACCGTTCCTGAAGCTCGGCAAGGCGTAGCGCGAGCTCGCTGGCCTTCGCCGCGGCGCGCTCGATCGCCCGAGTGAACAGGAGGATCCAGTCGGCCGGGCGGTCCGCCCGGAACGCGGTCAGGCCTGCGACGTAGGCCTTCGCATCGGCGGCGAGGACGAGGCTCACGGGCGGGACGTAGCGGGGGGCGAGGCCGCGGCGACGCAGGACGACGTGGATGAGCGCGCGGCCGACGCGGCCGTTCCCGTCGGCGAACGGGTGGATGGTCTCGAACTGTGCGTGGGCGATGGCCGCCTGAACGACGGGCGGGAGATCCGTCCGGTTCACGAACGCGACGAGGTCGGTCATGAGCCCCTTCACTCGCTCGGGCGGAGGCGGGACGAAGTCGGCGCGACCGGGATTGTAGGCGTTGCCGCCGATCCAGTTCTGCCTGTCGCGCAGCTCGCCGGCGATCTGGGGCGTCGTCGTCGCGAGCATCAGCAGGCGGTGGATCTCGAGGACGTCTTTGAGCCGGAGCGGTTTCGCGCCGGCGCCGACCGCAACGGCGTACTCCATGGCGACGACGTTGCCGAGGACGGACCGGGCGGTCTCGTCCCGCGCGTCTCCCTCCTCCGCCTCGGCGCGTGCGAGGCGGCGCTGGGACAGCACGAGACCCTCGATGCGCGAGGACGCGACCGATTCTGCCCGCAGCAGGCGCCGCGCGAGGACCTCGAGGCTCGCCAAGCGCGGCGGGTCCCTGTTCAGCGCGTCGACGGCGCGCTCGGCGGTGGAGACTGCGGCAGCGACCGCCGAGGGCAGTGCGAGCTGCAGATCCCGGACGGGCCCTGGGATGAACGCGCGGTAGCTGAACGCGCGGCGCTCGGCCTTGCCGCCGGGGGCAACCGGGTTCGCGGGCCAGGAGCGAGTCTCGTACCGAGCCATACGAAAGGAAGCTTTACCAAGGGCGGCGTGCGGTCAAGGTTTAGTCGATAACCTGGACTAGCGCACGGAGCGGGTCCAGGCTCGCTGGACGCCGAGCGCTCGGCCCGGACGGCGCGAAGCGAAGCCACCTCCCGCCGCCGGCGGCCGAGACACGAACGCCCCGGAACCGTCGCGGCTCCGGGGCGTCCTCACTGGCGGGGTGTAGGGGACTCGAACCCCTGGCCTCCGGCGTGACAGGCCGGCGTTATATCCAGCTTAACTAACACCCCAAGTCATGATGGGCGGAACAGGTTTCGAACCTGTGACCCTCGCCTTGTAAGGGCGACGCTCTACCCCTGAGCTATCCGCCCAAGGCGCGAAAGCCTGGGGTTTCTAGCTTGGCCCGCAGGCCCTGTCAACGGCCGGGTCGCGGCGGCGGATGGCCCGAAAGGCGCGTTCTCGCGGGGGATCTCTTGCTGGACCGGGCCGGGTGCGGATGGTAAGGGGCGCGCGTGGCGACGACGTGGCGAGCGGGGATGAAGGTGGTGCACCGCGCTCAGCGGGGCTGGGGCGTCGGGGTCGTCGTCCAGGTCGCCGAGGAGGGGCGGCGGCTCGCGGTCCGCTTCGCCGGGCGGGACGGGCTCACGGTGGTCTCCGGCCGCGATCCGGCGGTCGTCGAGGTCCCCCCGGACACGCCGCTCGAGCAGGGCGCCGGCGGGCCGCTCGACCGGCTCGCCGCCGGGAACCAGGGGCCCGCCTCGGCCTTCGCGCTGCGGACCCGGATCGTCCGGCTCGAGGCGCTCCGCCGCGCGGACTCGCTCGGTGCGCTCCTCTCCTCGCGCGTCCACGTCCTCCCGCACCAGGTCGGCGCCGCCGGCCGGATCCTCGGCGACCGCATGCCGCGCTTCGTCCTCGCCGACGAGGTCGGCCTCGGGAAGACGGTCGAGGCCGGGCTCGTCTTCGCGGGGATGCGCCAGCTCGGGATCGCCGAGCGCGTGCTCGTCGTCGTCCCCGAGCACCTCGCGTTCCAGTGGCTCGCCGAGCTCTTCCACAAGTTCAACGCGCTCTTCACGCTCCTCACCCCGGACCGCGTCCGGTCGCTCGGCGGGCCGGAGGGCGCCCTCGCGCGCTCGCCGCACGCGATCGTCTCGTTCGAGGCGCTGAAGGCCGATCCCGGCCTCGCCGCCGCGGCGACCGCCGCGCCGCTCGACCTCGTCGTCGTGGACGAGGCGCACCACCTCGCGGAGGACGCGCTCCACGACGTCGTCGCCCCGATCTGCCGCGTCTCCTTCGGCGTCCTCCTCCTCACCGCGACGCCGGTGCGCCTCGATCCGCGCGAGTACTTCCGGCTCCTCGCGCTCGTCGAGCCCGTCCCCTCCACCTCGCTGAAGGAGTTCCTCGCGCGCCTCGAGCAGCACGAGACCTACGCGGAGATCGCGCGCGGCCTCCTCGCGGGCGGCGCGATCGCCCCCGCGCTGAAGAAGCTGCAGGAGCTCTCGCCGGGCGACGAGTTCTTCTCCGCCGCGTTGCCGCTGCCCGACCGCGCGACGCTCCTCGCCCACCTCGCCGATCGCTACAGCCTCTCGGCGCGGCTCGTCCGGAACCGGCGCGTGAAGGTCGGCGCCTTCACCGCGCGCATCCTCCGCCGCCAGGACGTCCCGGAGGGCGGCAAGCGCGCCGCGCTCGTGGCGCTCTGCGCAGGGCTCGCCCGCAAGCGGGAGAAGGTGCTCGTCTTCGGGCACGACGTCGAGGCGCTGCGCGAGCTGCAGGCGGGGATCGGCGGGGCGGGGCTCGAGGCGCTCCTCTACGACGACGCGCCGTCGATCGAGGCGCGCGACCGGCTCGTCGCGCGCTTCCGCGATCCCGACGGGCCCATGCTGCTCCTCTCCGGCGAGTCCGGCGGCGAGGGGCGGAACTTCCAGTTCTCGCACCACCTCGTCTGCGCCGACCTGCCGGACTCGCCGCTCGTGCTCGAGCAGCGCATCGGCCGCCTCGACCGGCTCGGGCAGACGCGGCCCGTCGAGATCCACGTCATCGTCGAGCCGGCCGACGAGGCATTCCTCGCCGACCTCTACGAGAAGGAGATCGGGATCTTCGACGAGCCGGTGGGCGGGCTCGACGCGGTGCTCGCCTCCCTCCCCGAGGAGCTCGAGGCGCTCCGCCGCAAGCGCACCGCGCGGACGCGCGACGCCTTCCGCAAGGAGCTCGCCCGGCGCGTCGCGGACGCCCGCAAGGCGCAGCACGAGGGCGACCCGCTCCTCGACATCCGCTCCGCCTCGCTCCCCGAGCTCGCCGCGCTCGTCCGCGGCGCGTCCGACCGGCTCGGCGAGGAGCCGCCCGACGGGATCGACGGGCCCGACGCGACGGAGCCGCTCCGCGAGGCGCTCGTCACCCTGTCCAACTGGCTCGAGGAGGAGCTCGAGGAGGTCGCGGTCGACGTCGGGCGCCGCGTCGGGATGGACGTGGACACCGACCAGAACGTCCGGCCCTTCGAGGCCGCCTTCACCCTCGGCGCCGGGATGAAGATCGAGGCGCTCCCCGGGATGACGCTCCCCGAGGAGCCGGAGACGCTGCTCGGGAGCTTCTGGCGCGAGACGGCCGTCGCGCACGACGAGCTGCACTGGTTCGCGACCGGGCACCGGCTCGTGGAGGCGCTGGTCGGCATCGTCCGGGACGGCGACGCGGGGAAGACCGCGGCGCTGAAGGTCCCGTGGGCGCCGCGGCGCGGGGGGCTCTACGTCCGCTGGGTCCCCGCGCTCGCCACGAGCGCCGACGTCGCGCCGGGCGCCCGGGTCGCCTCGCGACAGGCCTCGCGCTACCTCGACCTCGCGCCGATCTCGGTGCTCGTCGATCTCGACGCGAGCCACCGCGTCCTCCCGGGCGGCGCCGCCCGGCTCGAGGGCGAGGTGGAGGACGCCTCCGACGCGAAGGTCGGCCCCGCCCCGCCCGCCCTCCTCGAGGCCGCCCGGGCCGCCGCCGAGGCCGAGGCCCGGGCCATCCTCGCCCGCCGCGTCGAGGAGGCGAGGGCCCTCCTGACCGCGCACCGCGACGCCGAGGAGGAGCGGCTCGTCGGGGCCGCGTTCCAGGGCGGCGCGCCCCGGAAGCGCGTCGAGGCGGCGCTCGGCCTCGTCCACCAGCACCACGACGTCGTCGAGAAGGCGATCGGGCGGGCGCGGCTCGAGCTCGACGCGGTCGCCGTCCTCGTCCCGTAGTTCGGCCCCGGCGCCTTGACCGGGGACGGGCCCCGCGGTAGCACGGCGGGGTTCCTGCGCCGCGCGGCCGTCGCCGCGGCGCCGCGGAGGTGCCCGTGTCGCGGACGACGTCCCTGGCTCTCCTGTCCCTCGCGGCGGCCGTCGCCGCGGCTCCGACCCCGGCGCGCGCGCACGGGGTCGTCGCGCAGGTGGAGCGGAGCGACGGCGCGGTCGCCGTGCGGCTGCGCTACCACGACGGACCGGTGCTGGCCGGCGCGACCTACGTGGTGCAGTCGCCGCGCGGGGGCGACGCGCCCTTCGCGGAGGGGCGGACGGACCGACACGGCTGGGTGGCGTTCACGCCGGACGTCCCCGGGCGGTGGACCGTCCGGATCGCCGACGCGACCGGGCACGGAAAGACGGTCGAGGTGGACGTGCCGTCGGTCGCGACGCCCGCCGCCGCGCCCGCGCCGCCGCCCGGCGCCGCCGCCGCGCCCACGATCCAGCTCTCGCCGCAGGGCGGGAGCGGGGAGACGGCGGCCGCCGGGACCGGATGGATCGGCTCGTACGGCTTCCGGGTGCTCGCCGCGGTGACCGCGATCGTCCTCGCGTTCCGCATCCTCCTCGGGGTCCAGCGCGCGCGCCGCGGGAAGGGACGCTGACCGATGCACGTGCCGGACGGCTTCCTCTCGCCGCAGATCACGATCCCCGCGTACGCCGTGGCGGCGCCGCTCTGGGCGTGGGCGGCGCGGCGGCACTTCGGCGCGCACGCCGCCGATGCGCTGCCGACGATGGGGACGCTCACCGCGCTCGCCTTCGTCGTGCAGCTCATCCGCGTCCCCGTGCCCGGCGGGACGTCGACGCACCTCGTCGGCGCGACCCTGCTCGCGCTCGTCTTCCACCCGCTCGCCGCGTTCGCGTGCGAGGCGCTCGTCCTCGCGATCCAGGCGCTCTTCTTCGGCGCGGGCGGCGTCACGACGCTCGCGGTGAACGCGCTCGCCATGGGGCTCCTCGGGCCCGGCGCGGGGTGGCTCGCCTTCCGCGCGGCGCGCGGCCTGCGGCTCGGGGACCGGCCCGCGGCGTTCGCCGCGGCGTGGATCGGGACCCAGGTGTCGTCGCTCGCGATCGCGCTCGTGCTCGGCCTCCAGCACGCGCTCTCGTCGCGCTACTTCCCCGTGCCGCTCGCGGCGGTGCTCGTCGCGACGATGGTCCCGAGCCTGCTCCTCACCGGCGTCGTCGAGGGCGCCTACACGCTCGCCGCGCTGGCGCTCCTCCGGAGGGCGAAGGTGCATGCCGCGCCGTGATCCCCGCCGCGCCCGCGCCCTCGTCGCGGCCTGGCTCGCGGCGTCTTTCGCGCTCTCCGCCGTGACCGACTGGCGCGTCCTCGCCGCGGCGGGCGCCCTCGCCCTCGCGCTCTTCGCCCGCGGCGCCGGCGCCCACCTGCGGCGCGTCGCGCGCGTCGTGCTGCCGCTCTCCCTCGGGGCCTCGCTCGTCGCGCTCGGACTCGACCGGCTCGCGGGCCGCTCCGGACCGGGGTGGGACGCGCTCGCCGCGCTGAACCTGCGCGCCGCGCTCCTCGCCTTCCTCGCCCTCGCGGTCCTCGCCCGCGCCGACGTGCTCGCCGCCGCGGAGCGCTGGCCCTGGGCGACGCGGGTCCTCGTCGTCGTCCTCGCGCAGATCCACGCGCTGCGCCTGCTCGCGACCGACTCGCTCCTCGGGCTCCGGAGCCGCCTGCCGCGGCGGCCGCGCGCCCGCGAGGTGGTGCGGAGCGCCGGCCCCATCACCGGCACGCTGCTCGTCCTCTCCGGCCGCAACGCCCGCGACGTCGCCGACGCGCTGAAGGCGAGGGGGTTCTAGGGTGAACCCGGCCGCTTCCGCCGCGCCGGCCTTCGACGTGGACCGCGTCGCGGTCCGGGTCGGCGGCCGCGCGGTGCTCGACGGCCTCTCCTTCCGGGTCGCGCCGGGCGAGCGGGTGGTCGTGCTCGGGGTGAACGGCTGCGGGAAGACGACGCTCCTCCGCCTCCTCGACGGCCTCGCCTTCCCCGACGAAGGCGAGGTCCGCTACGCCGGCCGGCCCCTCGGGCCGGCGGCGCTCCGCGACGCGGCGTTCCGGCGGCGGTTCCGGGCCGAGGTCGGGCTCCTCTTCCAGAACGTCGACGCGATGCTCTTCAACCCCACCGTCGCGGACGAGATCGCCTTCGGCCCGCGCCAGCTCGGCCTCCCGGACGTGGACGGCCGCGTCGCGCGGTGGGCGGACGCCTTCGCGGTCGCGGACCTCCTCGATCGCGCGCCGTTCGAGCTCTCCGGCGGCGAGAAGAAGCGGGTGGCCCTCGCCGCGCTCCTCGCGCTCGAGCCGCGGGTGCTCCTCCTCGACGAGGCGACCGCCGGGCTCGACCCCGCCTCGGTCGGGCGGCTCGTCGACGTGCTCGCCGGCGTGCCCGGCCTCACCGTCGTCGCGACCACGCACAACCTGTCGATGGCCACGGAGCTCGGCGACCGCGCCGTCCTCCTCGCCCCCGGCCGGCGCGGCGTCCTCCACGACGGCGACGCCCACGCGCTCCTCCACGACGAGCCGCTCCTCGTCGAGAGCGGCCTCGCGCACCGCCACGGCCACCGGCACGGCGCGGGCCACGCCCACGCGCACTACCACGTGCACGACGCGGAGTGACCGATGGGCAAGAGGCCGAAGGACCCGACCCCGCCCGTCCCGCCGTCCCGCTTCCACGCGCCGTTCGAGGGGCTGCGCGCGAGGCTCGGGCTGCCCGACGCGGCGGCCGGGCCCGGGGCGGTCCCGGCCGCGCCGGCGCCGG
>DASVZX010000386.1:0-2857 GCA_036391435.1 Anaeromyxobacter sp.
GCCGACCGGGCGCGCAGCTCCGTCCTCGTCCTCCGCCGCGGCGCCCGCCTCGGCGAGCCCGTCGTCGCGATCGACGACGGGACGCCGGGCGCGCCGCGCGCCCTCGCGGTCGCCCGCGCGCTCGACGGCGAACCCGGGCCGACCCTCGTGGAGGCACCGACGGGCGATCCCGGGGCGGTGGCCCGCGTCCTCGCCCGGCTGCGCCCCGCCCTCGTCGTCGTTCCCGCGGGCGGCCGCTTCGGCTCGGGCGCGGCGCTCGACGCGATCCTCTCGGCGGGCGCGGCGGCGCTGCTGGTGCGGTGACGAGGGCGCTTCTAGGGTCGCGCGTCCCCGCCGCAGGCGAGCGCCGCGAAGGTGCCCAGGCGCCACAGGTCCAGCGCGGCCCCCACGAGCAGCGCGAGCGCCGCGACGAGGACCTGCGGGCCGAGCAGCACGACGGGAGCCGCGCCGCGCGCGAACCCGGTCGCCGCGGTCGCGACGCCCTCCACGGACGCCGGGCCGAGCGCGGCGGCGAGGCCGAACGCGAGCGCCGCCAGCGCGAACGTGCCCGGGCGCGCGAGGAGGCGGCGGACGCTCGCGGCGAACGCGGCGCCCGGCCCCTCGCCCCGCAGGGCGGCCCGCGCCACCGCCGCGTCGCCGAGCGCGCCGAGCGCGAGCGGGACCGCCAGCGCGAGCGTCAGCGCGAGCGCGACCGCCGCCGCGAGGAGGACGCCGCCGCCCTGTCCGGCGACGCGGACCGTCACCGCGATCGCGCCCAGCACGAGGGTCGACGCGAAGAGCGACCCCGCCACGTCCGCCGCGAGCGCGAGCGCCGCGGCGGCGAGGACGCGAGGGAACGCGAAGGCGACGCCGGTCGCGAAGCGAGGGCCCGGCGCTCCCGCCATCGCTCCGCCGAGCGTCGGCAGCGCGCCGGAGAGCCACGCGACCCGCAGGACGGCACCGAGCAGCAGGCCCGCGAGCCACAGGCCGCCCACGAGCCCGAGCAGCCTCGGCGAGGCGAGCGCGGCGAGCGCCCCGCCGAGCGCGCCGCCCGGGTCGAGGGGGTGCGCGCGAAGCGAGCCGAGCACCGCGCGCGCGAGCATGGCCCAGAGGACGGCCCAGGCCGGCCACAGCGCGACCCGGCGCGCCGCCGAGACGACGGCGCCGACCGGAACGAGCCACCCCTCGCGCGCGCCGGCGCGCAGTCCCATGCCGAGGGCGGCGAGGAGAGTCGGCGGCATCGGGGGGACGGTAGCGGGCGACCGCTTTCTTGCCTTCTGAACGCCGTCTCAGTATACCGATGTTCAGGAGGTGCCGGACATGAACGGCCTCACCGACCGCCAGCTCGAGGTGCTCCGCTACATCGCGCGGCAGATCGAGGACGCGGGGTATCCGCCCACGATCCGCGAGATCGGCGAGGCGCTCGACATCCGCTCGACGAACGGCGTGAACGACCACCTGAAGGCGCTCGAGCGCAAGGGATTCCTCACCCGGGATCCGGTGAAGTCGCGCGCCCTCATCCCCACCTCGCGCGCCCGCGAGGCGCTCGGCGAGGCCGCGCCCCGCGCGGCGAACGTGATCCCCCTCTCGCGCGCGGCGCGGACGGGCGGCCGGCTCGTCGAGATCCCGATCGTCGGCCGCGTCGCCGCCGGTCAGCCGATCCTCGCGCAGGAGCGGATCGAGGACACGGTCCAGGTGGACGCGTTCCTCCTCGGGACGGCGAAGAAGGTCTACGGGCTCCGCGTCCAGGGCGACTCGATGATCGGCGACGGGATCCTCCCGGGCGACTACATCTTCGTGAAGAAGCAGCTCGACGCGCACGACGGCGAGATCGTGGTCGCGATGATCGACGACGAGGCCACGGTGAAGCGGGTCTACTTCGAGGGCGACCGGGTCCGCTTCCAGCCCTCGAACCCGCGCATGGCGCCCATCTACGTCCGCGAGTCCGACTTCCGGAGCACGATGATCCTCGGTGTCGTGGTCGGGATCTACCGCAAGCTCTCCTGACGGCAGGCGAGCGCCCGCTCCCGCGCGCGCTCCCGGCGCGAGGCTCCCGCCTCGCGCGGTGCGGGCCCATGAAGGGCTGCGTTCTTGCCGACCTCTGCGCCTATCTTGCGCCAGGGTCCCACCAGACCCGACGACTCGCGAGGGGGGAAGACCAATGGCGAAGGCGAGCGCGCGGCTCGATGCCGCGCGGAAGGCCTACCGGGAGGCCCTGGAGTCGGCGCGTGCGAAGCCGACGCCCGAAGCCTGGACCCGGCTGCTGGCCGCAGGGAAGGAGCTCTCCTCCGCGGAGGAGTCTCGTCCGCGGAGCCGCCGGGGACGCCGGCCCTCCGCGCCCGAGTCCATCGAGCCGTCCGCGGACGCGGAGGTCGTCCCCGAGCCGGCCGGGCAGGCGGCCGGCGAGGTCGACGCGGACCCGTCGTAGCCTCCCGGCTCGGTCTCCCGTCTCGCCGCCTGCCCGGGCCGAGCCCCCGGCCCGCGTCCGCTTCAGCTCGATCGCGTCTTCGCCTGCCGGACGTAGCGATCGAGGTCCTCGCGGTCGATGAGCGAGAGGATCTCGATCGTGTTCTGCTTCTCCGCCCGCCGGTACAGGAGCCGCACGTCGGTCGCGACCCGGACGCGGTAGTACCCGGGCAGCCCCTCGAGCGGCAGCGCGCGCAGCGACGGGTGCCGGTGGTCCTGCGCGAGCAGGTTCGCCTGCTTGAACGCGGCGCGCTGGATGCGCCGGTCCCACCCCTCGAGCGAGTCGTAGAACTCGCGCGTGTACACGGGCATGAGCCAGGTCGCGGGCGCGTCCTCGGGCTCGTCGGGGCCGGCCGGCGCCGGGGCCGCGGGCCGCCCGGCCTCGCTCCGCGCCCGCGCGGACTCGGCCGCC
>DASVZX010000387.1:0-10461 GCA_036391435.1 Anaeromyxobacter sp.
CGGCGCGGCCGGCGCCCGCGGCGCGGGCGCCGGGGCGCGCGCCTCGTCCGCTCCGGATCGGAGCGCGACGACGGCGATCGCGACGACGAGGGCTGCGGCCGCGGCGAGCCAGAGCCGCGCCCGCGCGAAGGTCCGGCGCCCCATCAGAACCGGGCCTCGCAGCCGCGCTGGTCCGCGAACGGCTTCACCCCGCCGGGATCCCAGGGGAAGCTCGGATCGTTGAACGCCCAGGAGAGCGCGCCGGCGTAACCGTTCGCCGAGAGATCGGCCGCGAACTCGGAGGCGCTGCGCGCCGGGAGCCCCTTGGACGGGACCGCCGAGAGCCCCTCGGCCGGGAACTCGCCCATCACGACGGGCTTGTCCGTCACGCCGGCCGACGCGAGCGTCACCTGCGTGTACGGGAAGTTCTCGTACACCCAGTCGTAGTAGTGGAACTGGTAGAAGTCGAGGCCGATCCGCGACCACGCCTTCGCCCACTTGATCGCGGCGCCGCCGACGGAGACGAGGGCCCCGGAGCGCGCGCGCAGCAGGTTCGCGGCCTCGCCGAGGAAGGTCTCCATCTGCGCGTGCGTGACGAGGTCGAGCCCCGGCTGGGCGGGGAAGTCGGGATCCCCGGTGAGGCTCGGGCCGGTCATGGCCCACTCGGGCTCGTTCATGAGGTCCCAGGCGATCAGCCGGTTCTTGTACGGGCTGCGGGCGACCGCGTCGGCGATGGGCCCGAGGAGGTTGTCCATGAGCTTCTGGCGGAGCGCCGGGTCCGTCACCATCGGGGCGAGGCTGCGCGAGAGCACGCCGTTCTCGAACGTGGTCGGGCGGAAATTGTCGAACGAGAAGGGCGTCAGCATGATGTAGACGTCCGCCGCCTCCGCGAGCGCGAGCGCGCGCTGGATGTCGGCAGCGAGCGACGGCGTGATCCCCGCGGGGGCACCGTCCGCGTCCCACTGGATCGTGTCGGTCAGGAGGCGGGGAAACATCCACCAGCGGATGACGCTCGCGCCCGCCGCCTTCATCTGCGCGAGCCCATCGGCGAACGGAGCGGGATTGGCGTCCACCCCGGCGAGGCCCCACGAGGAGACGCCGCCGAAGTCGGCGGCGAAGCTGCGCCACGCCCAGTTCGCGCCGTACATGAAGCGCTTCTCGCAATTCCAGGTCACGCCCGCGCCGCCCGTCGCGCACGCGTCCGTCGCGCACGCGTCCCCCGTCCCGGGATCGGGCCCGCCGCCTCCGGCTCCGCCGCCGATGGGTCCGGCCGCGCCGATCGTGTCTGCGCCCTGGCAGGCGACCAGGGCCGCGAGGCACAGCGCGGGAAGGACGTGGAGCCTCGGGCTCAGGAGGCGGTCGATCAAGGCTGCTCCTTGGGTTCGGGGGTCAGCCGGCCGGAATTCAGCCGGCTGCGCTTCAAACGGCCGTGGTGCCGACGAGGCACCTCGCGCTCGTGGGGGGTGCGCTCGGAGAACAGGGAAGCGAGCTACCGGATTCCGATCCGGGTTCCCCCGTGATCGCGGCCCCTTGGCGGGCCAGGAGCGCTGAGCGCATGCCTGCCCGTCTGCGGGTCCTCTACGTCACGCAGGTCCCGCCGAGCCCGCCGCGGTACGGCGCCCAGGTCCGGATCCACGGGCTCATGACCGCCCTCGCGGAGCGGCACGAGGTGTCCGCGGTCTGCTGCGCCGCGTCCCAGGCGGAGGCGGAGCGCGCCCGCGCGGCGATGCGCGCGTACTGCCGCCACGTCGACATCGTCGTCGACCCGACGAGCGACGTCACCGTCCAGAAGCGGCTCCTGCAGCTACGGTCCCTCGCGTCGCGCCACAGCTTCGAGCGCCTCCTCTTCACCACCACCCGGATGCAGCGGCGCATCGACGCGGCGCTGTCGGCGCGGCGGTACGACGTCGTGAACGTCGAGGGGCCCTTCGTCGTCCACCACCGGTTCCGGACCGCGCCGGCCGGCGCGCCGCCGCCGCGGATCGTGCTCGACGAGCACAACGTCGAGTACGACGTGAACCGGCAGATCGCGGGGCGCCAGGACGCGTCGGCCGCGCGCCGGCTCTACGCCGCCGTGAACTGGCGGAAGATGCGCCGCGAGGAGGAGGGCGCGTGGGGGCGCGTCGACGCCCTCACCGTCACCTCGCCGCACGACGCCGGCCGCGTGCGCGCCGTGCACCCGCGGGCCCGCGTCGCGGTCGTCCCGAACGCGGTGGACGTCGGGCGGTACGCCCCGCGCCCGGACGATCCGCCGCCGGAGCGGAACACGCTCCTCTTCTTCGGCGCCCTCGACTACTTCCCGAACTCCGACGCGCTGGCGTTCTTCCTCGATCAGGTCTGGCCGCGGGTCCTCGCGACGCACCCGGCGGTCCGCCTGCGGATCCTGGGCCGGCGACCGCCGGCGTGGCTCGCCGCGCGCCGCGCGCCGGGCGTGGAGATCGGCGGGTTCGTCGAGGACCTCCGGCCGGCCATCGCCGCGGCCGGCGCGGTGATCGTGCCGCTGCGGCTCGGCGGGGGGACCCGGCTCAAGATCCTGGAGGCCATGGCGATGGCGCGGCCGATCGTCTCGACCGCGCTCGGCGCCGAGGGGATCGACGTCGCGCACGGGCGGGAGCTGCTCCTCGCCGACGGGGCCGAGGGGTTCGCCGCCGGGATCGGGCGGCTCCTCGACGATCCGGCGCTCGGGGCTCGGCTCGGGCGGGCGGCGCGCGCCCTCGTCGAGCGGCGGTACTCGTGGCGCGCGTCGGCGGCCGTCCTCGACGCGCTCCTCCAGGAGCGCACCGGGACGGCCGCGGACCGGGCCGCAGCGGCGATCGCCTCGCCGGGCCCCGCGCGGCGCCTCGCGCCTCCGGCCTCCCCCGGCCCGGGAACGGGAGACGTCGCCCCCACGCCGGACGGAACGCGCTAGCTCGCGCGCTCGGCCCGGACCCGAGCCCGGGCCGGACCCCTGAGATCCGCGGGCGCGGGCGCGTTCCCGGGAACCGTCGAGGCGGGCCGCGCTTCAGCGCGCGAGCGCGAGGTCGAGCACCGTCATCGCGTACGGCGCGGACGCGACCTCCACGGCGCTGCCCGCCGCCGTGACGCCGGCGGGGCGGAACCCCGCGGCGCCGCCGGCGTACGTGAACGCCCGCGCCGCCGACACGCGCCCGCAGCCGCCGAGCTCGACGCGGGCGGCGAGCGGGGAGCCGGGATCGTGGTTGAGGAGCACGAGGACGAGGTGCCGCTTCCCCGCGCCGCTCGTGCCGGAGGACGCGAAGAGGGACGCGAGGGGGGCTTCGCCCTTCACCGGGACGGAGCGATCGAGGAAGCGGCCGCCGGCGCCGTCGAAGTTCCGGTACGCGCGGAACGCCCAGTACGCGGGCGATCCGAGGGGCGGGTAGGTCCAGTAGTACGCGGACTGCAACCCCTCCGTGCCGAACCGGCCGAGCGCCTCGGCGACGGCGAGCCCGCCGCTCATGTGCCCCTCCGCGCCGAAGTTCCACTCGCCGATCGAGACGCCCAGGCCCGGGTGGTAGCGCGCGATCCACTCCTTCACGAGCGGGATCACCCGCATCCGCTCGCCGATCCAGGACTCGTCCGCGTAGGTCGGGTCCCACAGGCTCCGCGTCGCGCGGATGCGCAGCGCGTCGGTGGCGGGGTCCGTCCGGCCGCGCTCGCTCGTCCCGATCGCCTCGTTCGCCGGGTAGAAGTGGACGTCGACGACGTCGAGGAGGCGCGTCCCCGTCCGGCGCTCGCGCGCGGCCAGCTCGCGGAGGTACCACGCGAGCAGGGGCAGGTCGCCGTGGCTGCGGCGGTCCGGGCGCAGCCACGCGCCGGCGCGCCGGTCGACGGCGGACTGCTGGAGCTCGAGCCAGCCCCACGCCGCGGGGCCGGCGATCGTCGCGCCGGGATCGGCCCGACGGATCGCGGAAGCGTAGGCGACGGTCCGCGCGAGGAGCTCGTCGTACCCGAGCGGCTCGGCGCGCACGTCGCGGTGGGTCTCGTGCCAGAGCATCGGCTCGTTGTCGAGGACGTAGGCTCGCACGCGCCGCGCGCCGACCTCGCGGTCCCTCGCGCGGATCGCGCGCACCCAGCGCTCGATGCTCGCCGGCGTGGAGGGGACGCTCGTGCGGGAGGGCGCGGGCGGCAGCGGGGTCCCGTCGGGTCGGATCCCGTCGCCCGCGTCGGGCAGGTCCGGCGCGGTGGCGCGCTGCGGCCCGACCGCGGAGACCGGGAACGCGTAGGAGGTGGTGTCCTTCGCCACCCAGCCGAGCATGGGGACGGTGAGCTCGGAGGCGACCCCGTGCGCGCGGTTCTCCTCGAGGAACGTCTCGTACCCGTAGCCCGGGCGCGGGCTCACCGGGACGTTGCGGAAGTACCAGTCGTGGTTCGTGTTCCACGCGTTCCCGAGCTCCCAGTTGTACCGGCTGCTCGCGTTCCCGCCCCAGCGCCGCGCCGTCGCCCCGAGCTGCCACACCCAGTCCGGCGCGTCCGTCGCGCCGATGCCGTACACGAGCGGGCTGATCTCGCGCGCCGGCGCCGCGCAGTCGAGGGAGAAGGCCGCGCGCCGCGGCGGGACGCCGGGCGCCGGCCCGGCGGGGCTCGCGTCCGCGCACCGGGCCCCGAGCACCGCGCCCAGCGCGCCGAGCGCGAGCGCGACGCGGATCACGTCGCCGGCTCCCCGGGGCCGAGGCGGGGGGGGACGCCCTCGGTCGCCCCCGCGAGCTTGCCGCCCGCGGCGAGCGCGAGGGCGGTGAGCACCGCGTACTGCGGCCAGAACGGGCCGAGGTCCGAGAAGCACTGGACCGCGACCACCAGGGCCGTCGCCGCCGCGGCGAGCGCGGCGGCGCGCTGCTCGGGGTTCCTCGCGCGCGGGTAGGCGCGCACGGCGACGAGGACGAGGAGGGCGAGGGGAGCCCAGATCCCGACGAAGCCGAGCGGACCCGCGAACAGGAGCAGGCCGAGGATCTGGTTGTGCGGCTGCGTCTTGTAGCGCCAGAAGATCTGCTCGACCTCGTCGCCCCGGTAGTACTCGGTCCACTCCTCACCGAACCCGCGGCCGAGCAGCGGGTGGTCCCGCATCGACATCGCGAGGTTCCAGTCCTCGACCTTGCGGTCCCAGGTGGAGCGGTCCACCGTCGCGTCCACGACGGAGCGGACCACCCGGACCGGGTGGAAGACCGCCGCCTCCGAGCTCCACCCCGCGAGGCCGTAGAGGAGCACGAGCGGCGCCGCGGCGAGCGCCGCCCGCCCGAGCTGGCGCCGCCAGGCGGCGCCCCGCGCCACCACGAGGAACACGAGCAGGCCGAGCGCGAGCTGCAGCCACGCGGTGCGCCGACCGTTCGCCTGGATCCCGAGGAGCAGCACGGGGAGCACGACCGCCGCCGTCCACGCGCGGGCGCGGCCGCGCCGCTCGAGGAGGTACGCGACGACGAGAGCGCACGCGACGGTGAAGAGCATCGAGTCGCCGTGGTCGGTCGCGTACTCGACGAACCCGGCGCCGCTCCGCGGCACGACGACCCACCTCACCCACGCGGCGAGGAGCGCCCGGACGAGCGCCGCGGCGACCACGATCCGGCCGACGTGCACCTCGTCGAAGCGCCCGCGGAGCGCGGCCTGGAACACGAAGAACAGGGCCGCGGTGAGGAGGAGCGGGCGCGTCTGCCAGACCGCGACCTCGAGGCTCCCCCCGCGCGCGACGCCGACCGCGGCGGCGACGGCGATCGCCCCGAGGTAGAGGCCGGCGACCCACGCCACCGCGCGCGGCGGCGCGGCGGGACCGGCGGGACGCTCCCCGCGCGAGCGGCGCCAGGCGGCCGCGGCGAGGAGGAGCGCGATCGCCACCTCCGTCCCGGTGAGCGGGATGCCTCGCGCCGCGGGGAAGATCCACTGGACGCTGTGGTGGACGAGGTCGCCGAGCGGCGCGAGCGGGCTGTGCCACAGGCCGTTCGCGTTCTCGGAGCCGTCGAGCGCGAGCACGAGCAGGACGAGGATCCCCGCGGAGGCGCGCATGGGCGCCTTCCACGCCGCCCAGGCGAGCGCCGCGGCGAGGACCGGCGCCGCGGTCGCGCCCGGGTGCCCGACGGCGAGGGCCGCCCAGGCGGTCGCGAGGCCGATCGCGAGCAGCGCCGCGAGGGGCGTGCGCGCCGGCGCGGGACCGGCGCTCGCCGCCGCCGCGCTCATGCGCGGATCTCGCCGAGGACGCGGAGCCCGAGCCTGCGCTCGAGCTGCCAGGCCTCGAGCGCCCGCCCCGAGCGGAAGTCGAGGACCGTCGCGGCGAGGAGGGCGAGGAGCGCGCCCCCGAGGAGGGCCGCGGCGATCGAGAGCGCCGGGATCGGCCACGCCGCGCGGCGCGGGACGACCGGCGGGACCGCGAAGGCGTTCCGCCGGTCGAAGCTCGCCCGGGCCATGGCGCCCTCGACGCGCGCGCCGTCGATCCGGTCGCGCAGGCTCGTGTACTGCGCGAGGAGGAGGCGGAGGTCGGTGCGGCGGTACTCGAGCGAGGGATCCTCGGCGTCGACGAGCCGCGCGGCGCGCTCGCTCGCCCCCTGGAACTGCTGGTCGAGCCGGGCGATCTCCGCGCGCAGCGCGTCCGCCTCCGGCGACGGGCCGGAGACCTCGTCGAGGAGCTCACGGGTGCGCGCGATGGCGGGGTGCCCCTCGGCGTAGGTGATCCGCTCGCGCGCGAGCTGGCTGCGAAGCTCGGTCACGCGCTGCTCGCGGAGCCGCTCGAGCTCGGCGAGGGCCACCTTCTTGGACTCGAGCGTCCCGCGGAGCTGCGCGAGCTCGGCCTCCTGCGGCGTCCGGCCGCTCGGCGCGCGATAGGTGCGCGTGAGCGCCGGGTTCCCGCGCAGCATCGCGACCTCGGCCTCGCGCACCCGGCCCACCTCCGCCTCGATCTCGCTCCGCACCGACGCGGCGCGCTCCTCGAGCACGGCGAGCGCGTCGCGGCTCATCGCCGCCTCGGTCTCGCGACGGGCCTCGAAGAAGCGCCGCACGGCGGTCTCGATGACGAGCTTCGCCGTCGGGCCGTCCGACCAGTCGAGGGCGACGGCGATCCGGTCCTTCGCCGCGCCGGGCGCGGCGCCGGGCTGCGCGCCGGGCAGGGTGACGGAGAGCCGCTTCTCGAGGCGGTCGACGAGGTCCTCCACCCGCTCCGTGTGCGTCGGCTCGCGGCCCCTCAGCAGCCGCGCGAACCCGTCGCGCGCGCGGGCGAGCACGGACCGGCTCGCGAGCGTGCGATCGACGAGGTGGGTCTCCTCGACCACCGCGGCGAGCGCGTCCCGCCGCAGGATCGCGTCGCGCGCGACGTTCGCCGGGTCCTCGGAGTCGAAGGACCGCAGGAGGACGGGATCGGCGAGCGTCGAGACCACCGGGTTGCGCGACGCGGCGACCACCGCCTCGACGTGGTACGTCCGCGAGGTCCAGGCGAGGGAGATCGGCCCGAGCGCCGCGACGGCGAGGAGGCAGACCGCGGCGACGAGCGGGCGGCGGCGCACCGCCCGGAGCGCGAAGCCGACGTGCTCGCGCACGCGGGTCCAGTCGATGAGGGCGCCCGGGTCCTCGTCGGGAGCGCGAACGAATTCGTCGTGGGTCGGGCGGGGGGCGGTCATGGCTGGAACGGCTCCGGGACGTGTTGGGTCGCGTACCAGCCCCGGACGAGGAAGGCGTACGCGAACGTGAACGCGACGAGCAGCAGGAAGGTCCACTTGAGCGCGCGCCGTCCGTCCGGGACGCGGGCCGCCAGCGCCGGGACCGCCACGGTCGCGACGAGCATCGACACGAGGAGCAGGTTGTCCACGCGCAGGTCCTCCGGCGGCGCATGCCGCCGCCGCCAAGATAGGGTCCCCCGCGGCGCGAGGCGCCTCGCGAGACCATCTGGGATCCGGGGCGTCACCGCGGCCCGGCCCTCGCGGCGCGGCGCGCGCGAAGCCCGTCGAGGAGCTGCGCGAGGTCCTCGCGGGTGACGAGCCCGAGCGCGATCGACAGGAGGAGGAACGCCGCCGCCCCGGCCGCGGTGCGCAGCACGGGCCCGACGGGCGGCAGGAGCGCGAACGCGATCGGCGCGCCCGCCGCGGCGAGCACCGCCCGCCCCGCGTCGCGCAGGACGCCCCGGTGGAGCGCGCGCCGCGGGAGGAGCGCGATGGCGGCCGCGATCATGATGAGCTCGCTCCCGGCGAAGGCGAGCACCACGCCGAGGACCCCGTTACCCGCCCGCGCCTGCATGAGGGGCACGAGGACCACGTCGAGCGCCGTGCTGACGACGACGGAGGCGGCCTTCGCCACCGCGAAGGCGTGCGCCCGCCCCGCCGCGACGCAGGCGTGCCCGAGCAGGATGTCGACGAAGAAGAGGAGGAGCGCGGGCGCGAACAGCTGCAGCGCCGCGACGGCCGGCCCGAACTTGTCGTGCCCGTACACCGCCCCGACCGCGACGTCGGCGAGGAGCCAGGTCGCCGAGGTGACGCCCGCGCCGATCCAGAGGAGCGGGCGCAGCGCGGTCCCGAGCTCCCGCCGGAACGCCTCCGGGTCGGACGCGGTCCTGGAGAGGCGCGGGTACGCCGCCGAGGCGAGGATCGCCGCGGGGGTGACGAGCGCCGCCATGAACGTCTTCGCGGCGCCGTACCAGCCCATCACGACCGGGGGAGCGAGCTTCGAGACGACCACCGCGTCCAGGTAGGGCTGCGCCAGGATCGCGACGTTGAGCGCCACGATCGGCGCCCCCCCCGCGAGGATCTGCCGGAGCGCCTCGCGGGTCACCCGGATGCGCGGGAGGCGGACGCCGCGGAAGAGCCCCACCGCGAGCGCCACGGCGACCCCCGCCGCGAGCCCCTGCGCGAGCAGCACGCCGAGGACGCGCGCGCCCGCGGCGAGCGCGGCGAGCGTGGCAGCGAGCGCCAGCACCTTCGCCGCCACGGTGAGCAGCGCGTCGAGCTCCATCCGCTCCCGCCCGCGGAACACGACGCCGTGGGCGAGGACGATCGACACGGGCAGGTACGTGCCGAGGAGGACCGCGTACAGCGCGATCGTGCTGCGCGGGTAGCCGAGCGACCAGGCGAGCAGGAGCGCCGGGCCGGCGACCGCGGCCGCGGCCGCGGCGCGGAAGAGCACGGCGGACCCGAGCAGCTCGCCCGCGCGCGCCGGAT
Organism: Anaeromyxobacter sp.; assembly: GCA_036391435.1. Lineage (GTDB taxonomy): Bacteria > Myxococcota > Myxococcia > Myxococcales > Anaeromyxobacteraceae > Anaeromyxobacter. The sequence goes on from DASVZX010000387.1 coordinate 9,102, forward strand.
CGCGGGCCACCTCGCGCGTGACGTAGAGGTTCTGCCCCCACTCGACGACGCCGTACGCGAACAGGGTCATCGTCGTCACGAGGTAGAAGAGCCCGAAGTCCACGGCCCCGAGGGAGCGTCCCAGCGCCGCCGAGAGCACCACGGAGAGGGCGGTGGTGCCGGCCTGCCCGACGACGAGGAAGAAGGCGTTCCGCGAGAGCGCCGCGGACGCGCCGAGCGCGGAGGTCGAGGAGGCGGTCGCGGAGGGGGCGGAGTCGCGCATGGAGGTCATCGAACGCTAGCGAGCGAGGGGCGCGGGCGCGTCTCCCCCGCTCCACCAGGGCGCGACCGGGGCGGGGCTCACCGACCGTGAGCGCGCGGACCATGTTGTTCTCCGCGGGATCGCCCCCGGTCGGCGAGAGGGAGAAGTCACACGGCCCAGCTGGACATCGCGCTGACGGTCGCGTCGCTCCCGGTGCTGCTCGCCGCGGCCTACCTGGCGGGGCTCGCCGCCCTGTCCCGCCGCCGGCCCGCGCCGGCGGTTCCCCAGCCGTCGCTTCGCTTCGACGTCGTCGTGCCCGCGCACGACGAGGAGAAGGGCGTGGCCGCGACGGTCCGGAGCCTGCTCGGGATGGACTACCCGCCGGAGCTGTTCCGCGTGCGGGTCGTCGCGGACAACTGCCGCGACGGGACCGCCGAGCGCGCGCGCGCCGCCGGAGCCGAGGTGCTCGTGCGGCGCGATCCCGGCCGGCCCGGGAAGGGGCACGCGCTCGCCTTCGCGTTCGAGCGGAGCCTCGCCGACGGGTTCGCGGACGCCGTCGCGGTGGTCGACGCGGACGCGACGGTCTCGCCGGACCTGCTCCGCGCGTTCTCCGCGCGGCTCGCCGCCGGCGCCCGGGCGGTCCAGTCGGAGAACCTCGTCGGGAACCCGGGCGCGTCCTGGCGGACGTGCCTCCTCGCCGTGGCGTTCGCGCTCATCCACACCGTCCGCTCCGTCGCGCGCGAGCGGCTCGGGCTCTCCTGCGGCCTCTCCGGCACCGGCATGTGCTTCACGACCTCGCTCCTGCGCGAGGTGCCGAACCGCGCGGCCTCGCTCGCCGAGGACCTCGAGTACGGGATCGCGCTCGCGCTCGCCGGGCACCGGGTCGCCTACGCCGGCGAGGCGTTCGTCCGCTCGGACATGAGCCCGAGCGCGGCCGGCGGTCGCTCGCAGCGCGCGCGCTGGGAGGACGGCCGCCGCCAGCTCGCCCGGCGTCACGCGCTGCCCCTGCTGCGCCGCGGGCTCGCGGCGCGCGATCCGGTGCTCCTCGACCTCGCCGTCGATCTGCTCGTGCCGCCGCTCTCGACGCTCGGCGCGGTCGCCGCGGCCGGCGCCGCGCTC
>DASVZX010000388.1:0-6932 GCA_036391435.1 Anaeromyxobacter sp.
GCGCCCGAGGGGATGGCGGGCGTCACGATCGACCCGGTCCGCCAGCAGCTCATCGGGCTCGAGATCGCCCACGTCGAGCGGGGGCCGATCGGGGCGACGCTCCGGACGAGCGGGCGCGTCGCCGTGGACGAGACCCGGATCCACCACGTGAACGTGAAGTTCTCCGGGTTCATGGAGCGCGTCTACGCGGACTTCGTCGGCCGCCCGGTCCGCAAGGGCGAGCCCATCTTCTCGATCTACAGCCCCGAGCTCGTCGCCGCGCAGGAGGAGTACCTGCTCGCGCTCCGCACCCGCAAGTCGCTCGGCGCGTCGGGCTCGCTCGGCGAGGACGGCGACGCGCTCGTCGAGGCGGCGCGCCGGAAGCTCGAGCTGTGGGACGTGCCCCGCGCGGAGATCGAGCGGATCGAGCGGAGCGGGAAGCCGTCCCGCACCCTCACCTTCTACTCCCCGGCGACCGGCGTCGTGACGCGGAAGGACGTCGTCCCGGGGATGCGCGTGAGCGCCGGCGACATGCCCTTCGAGATCGTGGACCTCTCGCGCGTGTGGGTGCTCGCCGACGCCTACGAGACCGACCTCGGCCGCGTGAAGGTCGGGATGCCCGCGACCCTCACCCTGAAGGCGTTCCCGAACCGCACGTTCCAGGGGCGCGTCGCGTTCATCGACCCGATGCTCGACCCGAAGACCCGCACGGCCAAGGTGCGGATCGACGTGCCGAACCCGTCGGGCGACGTGCGCCCGGAGATGTTCGGCGAGGTCGTGCTGCGCGGCACCCCCCGCACCGGCCTGCGCATCCCGGCCGACGCCGTCATCCAGTCCGGCACGCAGAGCGTCGTCTTCGTGGCGCTGCCGGACGGGAAGTTCCAGCCGCGCGAGGTGAAGCTCGGGCCGTCGGACGGGCAGCACGTCGAGGTGCAGTCCGGGCTCGAGGCGGGCGACGGGGTCGTCACCCGCGCGAACTTCCTCGTCGACTCCGAGTCGCGCCTGCGCGCGTCGCTCGCCGCCCTCCCCGGCGGCGCGCCGAAGCCCGCGCCGGCGACGGCGGCCGACGCCGGCGCTCCCCTGCCGCCGCCCCCTTCGCCGCCCGCGGCCGACCCCCACGCCGGGCACCGTCACTAGGGCGAGCGCGCCATGATCAAGCGGATCATCCGGTTCTCCGCGGAGAACAAGCTGCTCGTCCTCGCGGCCGTCGCGGTCGCCCTCGCCGGGTCGTACTACGCGATGCGGAACATCCCGCTCGACGCGCTCCCGGACCTCTCCGACACGCAGGTCATCGTCTACTCGCGCTGGGACCGGAGCCCCGACATCATCGAGGACCAGGTCACCTACCCCATCACGACGGCGCTCCTCGGCGCGCCGAAGGTGAAGGCGATCCGCGGCTTCTCCGACTTCGGCTTCAGCTACGTGTACGTCATCTTCGAGGACGGCACCGATCCCTACTGGGCGCGGACGCGGGTCCTCGAGTACCTGTCGAAGATCCAGCAGCAGCTCCCGCAGGGCGTGCAGACCGAGCTCGGTCCCGACGCGTCGAGCGTCGGCTGGGTGTACCAGTACGCGCTCGTCGACCGCACCGGCCAGCACTCGTCCGACGAGCTGCGCTCGTTCCAGGACTGGAACCTCCGCTACGCGATCCAGTCGGTGCCGGGCGTCGCCGAGGTCGCCACCGTCGGCGGGCAGGTGCGGCAGTACCAGATCACGGTGAACCCGAACGCGCTCGCCACGTACAGGCTGCCGCTCGCCGCGGTGATCTCCGCGGTCCGCAAGGGGAACAACGACGTGGGCGGGCGGCTCGTCGAGCTCTCCGGCCGCGAGTACATGGTCCGCGGCCGCGGCTACGTGAAGGGCATCAAGGACCTCGAGAACCTCGTCCTGCGCTCCGAGGGCGGCACCCCGGTGCTCGTGAAGGACGTCGCGACCGTCGCGCTCGGCCCCGAGCTCCGGCGCGGGGTCGCGGACCTCGACGGCGCGGGGGACGTCGTCGGGGGCATCGTGGTGATGCGCTCCGGCGAGAACGCGCTGAACGTCATCAAGCGGATCGAGGCGAAGATCGAGGAGGTGCGGCCGTCGCTCCCGAAGGGGGCCGAGATCGTCACGACCTACGACCGCTCCGAGCTCATCCGGCGCGCGATCGAGACGGTGAAGTCGAAGCTCTTCGAGGAGATCGCGATCGTCTCGATCATCATCCTCGTCTTCCTCTGGCACGTGCCGTCGGCGGTCGTGCCGATCGTCACGATCCCCGTGTCGGTCGCGCTCGCGTTCATCCCCATGTACGCGATGGGGCTGAACGCGAACCTCATGTCGCTCGCCGGCATCGCGATCTCCATCGGCGTGCTGGTGGACGGCGCCATCGTGGAGGTGGAGAACGCCTACAACAAGATCCACCACTGGATCGCCGGCGGGAAGAAGGGCGACTTCCACGCCGTCCGGCTCGAGGCGCTCCTCGAGGTCGGCCCCGGGGTGTTCTTCTCCCTGCTCGTGATCGCCGTCGCGTTCATGCCGGTGTTCACGCTCGTGGACCAGGAGGGCCGCCTGTTCCGGCCGCTCGCCTACTCGAAGAACCTCGCGATGGCGATCGCCGCGCTCCTCGCGATCACGCTCGATCCCGCGATGCGCATGATGTTCGCGCGCATCGAGCCCTTCCGGCTGAAGCCGCGCTGGCTGTCGTGGCTCGCCAACCGGGCGCTCGTCGGCACGTACCACTCCGAGGAGACGCACCCGATCTCGAAGCTCCTCCACCGCGCGTACGACCGGCCCTGCCGCTTCGTGCTCCGCCACCCGAGGGCGACCATCGCGGCGAGCGTCGCGATCGTCCTCACGACGATCCCGCTCTACCTCTCCCTCGGCTCCGAGTTCATGCCGCCGCTGCGCGAGGGGACCATCCTCTACATGCCCTCGGCGGTCGAGCCCGGCATGTCCGTCACGGAGGCCCAGAAGGCGCTCCAGATCCAGGACAAGATCCTGAGGACCTTCCCCGAGGTGGCGCGCGTGTTCGGCAAGGCGGGCCGCGCGAACACCTCCACGGACCCCGCGCCGTTCACGATGATGGAGACGACCGTCACGCTGAAGCCGGAGTCGCAGTGGCGCGAGAAGCCGCGCTGGTACTCGTCCTGGGCGCCGGAGGCGCTGAAGGAGGTGCTGCGCCCCTTCTGGCGCGACCGGATCACCGAGGAGGAGCTCGAGAACGAGATGGACGAGCGCCTGCAGCTCCCGGGCATCTCGAACGCCTGGACGATGCCGATCAGGGGGCGCCTCGACATGCTCTCCACCGGCATCCGCACGCCGGTGGGGATCAAGATCGGCGGGGCGGACCTCGCCACGATCGAGCGCGTCGCGCGGGAGACCGAGGCCGTGATCCAGAAGGTGCCCGGGACGCGCAGCGTCTACGCGGAGCGGGTCGCGGGCGGCTGGTTCCTCGACTTCGTCCTCAAGCGCGAGCAGCTCGCGCGGTACGGCCTCTCCGTCGACGACGCCAACGAGATGGTCATGACGGCGGTCGGCGGGGACAACCAGACCACGACGGTCGAGGGGCGAGAGCGGTACGGGGTGAGCGTCCGCTACGCGCGCGACTACCGCGAGGACCTCTCCGCGCTGCGCCGCGTGCTCCTGCCGCTCCCCGGCGGCCAGGGCCAGATCCCGATGGAGGAGATCGCGGACGTCGTCCTCACCCAGGGCCCCTCGATGATCCGCGACGAGAACGGCCAGCTCGCCGGCTACGTCTACGTGGACTTCGACACCTCGAAGGTGGACGTCGGATCCTACGTGGACCAGGCCAAGCGGGCGGTCGCGGCCGGCGTCCAGCTCCCCACCGGCTACTCCATGAGCTGGAGCGGCCAGTACGAGAACATGCTCCGCGTGCGCGAGCGGCTGAAGCTCATCGTGCCGCTCACGCTCGTCCTCATCTTCGGCCTGCTGTACCTGAACACGAGGTCGTCGTTCAAGGCCGCCCTCGTGATGGCCGCCGTCCCGTTCTCGGCGGTCGGGGCCGTGTGGCTGCTGTGGGCGCTCGGCTACAACGTCTCGATCGCGGTGTGGGTCGGGATGATCGCGCTCATGGGGCTCGACGCCGAGACGGGCGTCTTCATGCTCCTCTTCCTCGACCTGTCGCACGACGAGTACCGGGCGAAGGGGCTCCTCCGGACGCGGTCCGACCTCGTCGAGGCGATCGTGCACGGCGCGGTGAAGCGCGTCCGGCCCAAGGCCATGACCGTGTTCGCGGCGATGCTCGGCCTCCTGCCGATCATGTGGTCCACCGGCACCGGCGCCGACCTCATGAAGCGGATCGCGGCGCCGATGATCGGCGGCCTCGTGACCTCCTTCCTCATGGAGCTGCTCGTGTACCCGGCGGTCTACTTCCTCTGGAGGCGGCACGAGGTGACGGACGACGCCACGGCGCCCGGCCTCGCGGCCTGACGCGACGCCGCCGGGCCGGAGAGGGTACACTCGCGCCGCACGCGATGATGCCCGCCCGCGACGCCGCCGCGCCCGACCCATCCCCCGATCGCGCGCTCGCCCGCGCGGCGCCGCTCGCGGCGCTCGCGCTCCTCGCCGTCGCGCTCGGCGTCGCCTGGCTCCTCGCGTGGCGCGCCGCCGAGCGCGGGTTCCGCGAGAGCCGGGCGCGCGTGGTCGCCTCGCTCGCGGCGCTCAAGGCGGAGCAGGTCGTGCGCTGGCGCGAGGAGCGCCTCTCCGACGCGCAGACGCTCGCGCACGATCCCGACCTCGCCGCCGCGCTCGGCCCGTCCGGCGGCCCCGGGTCGGCCGGGGCGAGGGAGCTCGCGACCTGGCTCGACCAGGTCCGCTCCCTCGACTACACCGGCGCCGCGCTCCTCGCCGCGGACGGCCGCGCCGTCTTCGCGGTCGGGAGGGTCGACCCGGAGCCCGGCACGCTGGGCGCGGCCGTCGCGCGCGCGATCGCCCAGGGCCGGCCCGAGATGTCCGACGTCCACCGGGCCGCGGACGATCGGCCCCACGTCGACGTGATCGCGCCCGTCGGAACGGCCGGCGCGGTCCTCCTGCGCGTCGACCCGCGGTCGCACCTCTTCCGGGAGGTGGAGACGTGGCACGAGCAGAGCCGGAGCGCCAGGGTGCTGCTGCTCCGCGCCGTCGGCGCCGCGGCGGAGGCGGTGAGCCCCCCGGCGCGCGAGGCCGCCCGGTTCCCGGCAGGCAACCCGATCGCCGCCGCGGTCGCGGCCCGCACGGCGGGCCCGATCCAGGCGGTCGACGCGCGCGCGACCGAGGTGCTCGGCGCGGTGGCGCCCGTTCCGGACTCCGCGTGGTCGGTCCTCGCCCAGGAGGACGCGGCCGACACGCTCGCGCCGGTGCGCGAGCGCGCCCTCGCCATCGGCGCCGCCGCCCTCGCGCTCCTCGTGGCGGCAGCGGCGCTCGTCTTCTCCGCGGCGCGGCGCCAGGCGCATCGCCTCGCGCTCGCCGCCGCGGAGCGCTCCGCCCTGCAGCGGCGGCTCGCCCGGCTCACCGCGCACGCGCCGGACATGGTCCTGCTCGCGGACGACCGGCAGCGGATCGTCGAGGCGAACGACCTCGCCGTCGCGCTGCTCGGCTACCCGCGCGAGGAGCTGCTCGGGATGGACGTGCGCTCCCTGCGCGACCCGGAGACGCTCGGCGACTACCCCGCCCGCGTGCGCGAGCAGCTGGAGCGCGGCGCCGCCCTGTTCGAGACGCGCTACCGGCGCAAGGACGGATCCACCTTCCCGGTCGCGGTGAGCGTCTCCGCCGACGAGATCGACGGCCGGCGCTGGTTCGAGGCGGTCGCGCGCGACATCTCCGAGCGCAAGCGCGCGGAGGACGCGCTGCGGGAGAGCGAGGCCAAGTTCCGGGCGGCGTTCGAGTTCGCGAGCCTCGGCGTGCTGCTCCTCGCCCCCGACGGGCGCGTCGTCGAGACGAACCGCGCGCTTCGCCAGATCACGGGCTACACCGAGGACGAGCTGCGCGGCGCGGACCTGGCGCTGCTGCACGACCCCTCCGACCCGATCGCGACGGCCGCCCTCCTCGCCCGGATCGCCGGCGGCGAGGGGCCGATCGAGCTCCCGCGCCGCGTCCGCCGCAAGGACGGGACGTTCGCCGACGCCCGGCTGCGCGCGGAGGGCCTGCGCGACGAGGCCGGGCACACGCGCTTCGTGGTGGCCGTGGTGGAGGACGTGTCGGAGCAGAAGCGGCTCCAGGCGCAGCTCCTGCTGGCGGACCGGATGGCGTCGATCGGGACGCTCGCGGCCGGCGTGGCCCACGAGATCAACAACCCGCTCGCCTTCATCCTCTCGAACCTCGACTTCGCGACCGGCGAGCTGCGCCGCGCCGGGGCCGACCCGGAGGTGCTGCGCGCGCTCGAGGACGCGAGGGACGGCGGCGCGCGCGTCCGCGAGATCGTGCGGGACCTGAAGACCTTCTCGCGCCCCGTCGACGAGGTCCGCGAGGCGCTCGACGTCCGCGCGATCCTCCAGACCGCGGTCGGCCTCGCCTCGAACGAGATCCGCCACCGCGCCCAGCTGGTGGTCGAGCCCGGGGACGTCCCGCGCGTCGCCGCCAGCGGGTACCGGCTGGCGCAGGTGCTCGTGAACCTCCTCATCAACGCCGCGCAGGCCATCCCCGAGGGGCGCGCCGCGGAGAACGTCGTCCGCGTGTCCACGTCGACGGCGCCCGACGGCCGCGCCGTCGTCGAGGTCTCCGACACCGGCGTCGGCATCGCCCCGGAGATCCTCCCCCGCATCTTCGATCCCTTCTTCACGACCAAGGCCGCCGGCGTCGGCACCGGCCTCGGGCTCTCGATCTGCCACGGGATCGTGACGCAGCTCGGCGGCGAGATCTCGGTCGAGTCCACGCCCGGCCGGGGCTCGACCTTCCGCGTGGCGCTGCCGCCCACCGCCGCCGCGGGCGCGCCGGCCCGGCCCCCCGCCGCGTCCGCGCCCCCGCGCCGGAGGCGCGTC
>DASVZX010000389.1:0-6296 GCA_036391435.1 Anaeromyxobacter sp.
TCCCGCGGCGCGCGTCCGGCTGCGGGCCGCGGTCGCTCGCCCGCCCCGGGACCCGGCGCGCCGGGCGCCGGGGTGGCGGCGCGAGGTGCGGATGCCCTCCGAGCGCACCTCCATCGTCTCGCGCCCGATCAGCTTGTTGAAGTTCGAGCGCTGCCCGCCGGACGTCTCCTCCTCGTACACGAGCGCGAGGTTCGACTCGTCGAACTTGCGGAACCAGTCATCCCACGAGATCTCGCGGAGCTTTCCGGCGCCGCCGAAGCCGGGGAAGTCGATCCGGATCATGCCGATCTCGTCCCCGCGCTCCGTCCCGAGGACCTCCGACGGCTTCCCGCCGCGCTCCTCCGCCCAGCGACGGATCGTGTCGTGGTCCGTCGTCGTCTTCCCGAGGTTCTGCGCCATTCGAGCACCTCCTGAACGCGTACATGGTGCGCACGCGTGCCGCCTGCCGGGAGCCCGGCCGTTCCCCGCGCCGCGGGCGCCCGGCCCCACCGTGGCGCTTGCCGGCGCCGCCTCCCTCCCCGAAGATGGCGCCCGACTTTCCCACCCGAGGAGGAAGCATGACCCGTGTCGCCGTCGTCGCCGCGCTGCTCGCCTTCGCCCCCGCCGCCCTTCCGCAGAGCGCCTGGGACGTCGCCAAGAAGGCCGCCGGCTCCGCCACCACCAAGAAGGTCGAGAAGGAGGTCAACAAGCGCCTCCTCGACGAGGGGCGGAAGAACCAGTGCTCCTTCAAGTCCGGCACCGACGTCCTCGAGCCGGGGTGCGACGGGAAGATGAAGAAGCTCTCGAACGCCCTCGTGGACGCGAAGAAGAAGCTGAACGGGGCCGGGATCCAGAACTTCAAGTTCGTCGTCTCCGGCCACACGGACTCCTCCGGGAACGCCGCCGCCAACAAGGAGCTCTCCGCGAAGCGCGCGGCGGTGGTCGTGAAGGAGCTCGTCGCGAAGGGGATCCCGGAGAGCGAGATCGAGTCGGTGGGGATGGGCTCCGAGAAGCCGCTCGTGAAGCCGGACGACACGCCCGCGAAGAAGGCGAAGAACCGTCGGTACGAGATCCAGGTGAAGCTCTAGCCGCACCTGCGGTTACGATGGGGGCGTGTCCGACGCCCCCGCCGACCGCGGCGACGGGATCCTGGAGACCCGGCTCGTGGCGCCGGCGGCCCCCGCGCCGCCGACCGCGCCGGGCCTCGCCGTGGGCGCGGTGCTCTCGCGGACGATGCGCGCGTGGTGGGCGCATGCGCTGGCGTTCTCGGCGATGTCGCTCGCCGTGTTCGCGCCGCTGCTCGCGGCGGGCGGGCTCTTCTTCGGCTGGGCGATGGGGGTGGCCGAGGGCCGGCAGCCCTCCCCGCGGGAGATCGCCTGGCGGGCCGGCGCCTTCCTCGTCGCCGGCGCCGCGTCGCTCGTCCTCTCGGTCGTGCAGATGGGCGCGGTCACCTACGGGACCGTGCGGTACCTGGCCGGTGAGCGCGCGCCGCCCGGCCGCATGATCGCGGTGGGGCTGCGCCGGGGCCTGCCGGTCGTCGGGGCCTGGATCGTCGTCTGGATCGTCGCGGTCGCCGGGATGCTCCTCTTCCTCGTCCCCGGCGTGATGTTCCTCGTCGCCGCGTGCGTCGCGGTCCCGGCGGCCGTCGTCGAGCGGCGGGGGGTCGCGAGCGCGATCCGCCGGAGCTTCGAGCTGACCCGCGGCCACCGCTGGACCCTCCTCGCGGCCGGGCTGGTGGTGCTGGTCGTGATGTGGCTGCTCTCGGCGGCCGTCCAGATGTCGGCGATGCTCGTCATGGCGGTGCTCCCGCCGGCGCACGCGCTCGCCGTGACCCTCCTCGCGAGCCAGCTCGGGAGCGCGCTCTTCTCCGTGCTCCCGGTCGTGGCGGTCGCGGTCTGCTATCACGATCTGCGGCTCGCGAAGGACGGGGTGGACACCGCCGAGCTCGCGAGGGTGTTCGAGTGAGCGCCGCGCCTACGTCCGGTCGTGCTTGTCCGCCCGCCGCCTCCCGAAGAGGAGCCGCCGCTCCAGCCGGCCGCGGAGCGCCGCGTAGAAGGCGTCGAGGAACGGCTCGTCCGCGACGGGCGGCCCGGACCAGCCGATCTTCGCGCGCACCTTCCCGGCGACCGTCCGCACCGCCTCCGCGTGCCCGGCCCGGCCCTTCCCGCGCAGCACGTCCTCGAGCACCTGCAGCTCGTAGACGCCGTAGACGTCGAGCTGCGCGTCGGTGAAGGCGACCTCCTCGCGGGCGCGCACCGACGACAGGTCCTCGAGCAGCACCGCGTCGGGGGTGCGGACCACGACGGTGCCCGCGATGAGGTCGCCGACCCGGAGCCGGTCCCGGTTGAAGAGCGGGAGGAACCCGAACACGACCATCCAGGCGAGCGCCGCGAGCCGCGCCCAGCCGGGCGCGCCGCCGAAGAAGGCGTCCGGCGCGAACAGCGCGACGAGCGGCAGGAACAGCTCCACCTCGCGCGTGAGGTTGCGCGCGATGATCGCCTCGGCGGTGAGGGGACCTCCGCGCGCCTCCACCGCCCGCAGCCTCAGCCGGCGCTTCCCCGGCGTCTGCCCCTGCCAGGAGAGCTCGAAGAAGGTGAAGTAGAAGGTCCGCACGAGGAAGACGGCGAGGAGCGCCGCCGCGAGCACCACGTCCGTCTCGAGGACCCCGCGCGCGGCGAGGACCCCGAGCGGGACGACGAGCGCGAGCACGATCGCGGCGATGACGAGGAGGTCGAGCAGGAACGCGCCGAGCCGGTCGCCCGCGAGCGCCACGGCGAAGCGGATCGGGACGCCCTCGGGCGTCACGACCTCGCGGGTGCGCTCCGCGGGCGCGGCGGCGGCCGTCACGGGCGCTCCCTCCCGGACGTCGCGAGGTACGAGAAGAGGACGCCCGCCGTCCCCAGGGCGACGGCGTAGCGGACCGGCACGGAGTGGACGAGCTGCCGGAAGATCCCCTCGACGAGCGCCGCCGCGAAGAAGAGGGCCACCGCGCCGACCGCCACGACGCCCGCCTCGCGCCCGCGCCGCGCGAGCCCCGCGAGCCGCTCCTCGCGCCCCGGGAAGAGGAGGGCCTGCCCGAGCGCGAGCCCGCCCGCGCCGCAGAGGACGACGGCCGTGAGCTCCGTGACGCCGTGGGGCAGCACCCAGGCCCAGAACTCGAGGCCGAGGCCGCGTCCCCCGTAGAGCGCGCCGAACGCGCCCAGGACGAGGCCGTTCGAGAAGACGAGGAGCGCGGTCGGGACGGCGCCGGCGAAGCCGACGGCGAAGGCGGCGAGGCCGATCCGGGCGTTGTGCTGGAACAGGAACATCGCGAACGTCTGCAGGAGCCCGGCCGCGCCCTTCTCGGCGTAGAGCACCTCGCGCAGCGACTCGGTCGAGGACGCAGGGCCGCGCCCGCTCGCGACCTGCGGGTCCACGAAGGCGTAGAACCGCTCCGCGTCGGCCGCGGTGAGGGCGTAGCCGGTGATCGCGCCGAGGACGAGGAGCGCCGCGGCGATCGCGACGTGCCACGCGTGGGCGCGGACGGCGCGCGGGAAGCGGCGCACGAAGAAGTCGGACAGCGCCTCGCGCAGGTGGCGGCGCGTCCCGTAGACGGCGAGGTAGGCGCGGCCGCAGAGCGCCTCGAGGTAGTCGAGCACGTTCCGGTCGAGCGAGATGGCGCGCGCGACGGAGAGCGAGGAGAGCGCGGCGCGGTACAGCGACGGCAGCCGCGCGAGCTCCGGCGGCCCGAGCCCCCGCACGCCCTTGCGCTCGATCCGGCCGACGAGCGCCTCGAGCTCCCGCCACGACGCCTCGCGCTCGCCGCGGAACGCGGCGCTCCGCAGCCCTTGCGGCGCCGGCCCGGGCGCCGGGACCGGACCGGCGAGGACGGGGGGGTCGAGCGCGGGGCCGCTCACGCGATGAGCTCCCTTCGCTTCACGTCGAGATAGCGGTTGAGGAGCCGCGTCGAGAGCTCGCCGGGCGCCGCGTCGACGCACAGCACGCCGAGCCGGCGCAGCCGCGCGAGCACCCGCTCCCGCTCGCGCACGAAGTCGGAGGCCACCACCGAGCGGTACACGTCGCCGAGCCGGCGCGGGCGCGCGCGGGCGGCGGCGTCGAGGGCGGGGTCGCGGAGCGCGACGAACAGCACGAGCTGCCGGCGTGCGAGCCGGCCGAGGTTCTCGATCATGAGCTCGGCCGTGACCGTGTCCACGAACTCGGTGAAGACGACCACGAGCGAGCGCCGCCGCAGCCGGGTGGAGAGCTCGCTGAGCCCGAGCGTGAAGTTCGTCTCGTCGGTGGAGTAGTCGAGCTGCGCCGAGAGCGCCTTGAGGCGCGGGAAGGCGCCGACCCCGCCCTGGGGCTCCGCCCAGATCCGCGCCGCGCGGTCGAACCCGTACAGGCCGACGCGGTCGCCGAGCCGCAGGCTCACGTACGCGAGGAGCAGGGCGGAGGTCACGGCGTGGTCGAGCCGGGGCAGCGCCCCGAGCGGCTCCGCCATGAGGTGGCCGGTGTCGAGCGCGAGCACCACCTGGTGGTTCCGCTCCGCGCGGAACTCCTGGCAGAGGAGGCGGCGGTGGCGCGCCGACGCCTTCCAGGAGATGGCGCGGGGGTCGAGACCGGGCACCCACTCGACGAGCGCGTCGAACTCGGAGCCGTCGCCGACGAACCGCTCGACCTGGACGCCGGCGGCGAGCTCGCGCGCGCCGAAGAACCGGAGCGCCGCGGCGCGGACCGGCTGGAGGTTCGGCGCGACCGGGATCGCGCGGCCGACCGGGACCCGCAGGCGGCGGCGCGCCAGGCCGAGCGGGCCGGTCCAGCGGAGCCAGGCCTCGTCGACCGTCGGCGTGCCGCGGCGGCGCGCGACGAGGCGCACCTCCACCGCGCTCGCCCGGCCCGCGGCGAGGTCGACCGTGCGCGGCGGCTGCGGCTCGAGATCCCGGTGCAGGTCGACGAGCAGCTCGAGCCCGCGCACCGCGCGCGGCGCGCGGAGCGTCACGACGGCCGCGCCGGGCTCCCCGACCGCGAGCCCGTCGGGGAGCGCCACGTCCACCGCGAGCCGCCGCGGCGCGACGGACAGGATCGCGTCGAGCCCCGTCGCGGCGAGGACGAGCGCGGCGGCGACCAGCCACACGCCGACGAGGCGCGGGTGGACCAGCGCCGGCAGGAGCGCCAGCGGAAAGAGGGCCGACGCGAGCCCGATCGCGCGCGGGGTGGGGGAGATCACCGGGGGGCCTCGACCTCCTCGACCACCCGCCGGACGGCGGCCTCGGCGGTCATCCCCTCGACCTCCGCGGCGGGCGCGAGCACGACGCGGTGGCCGAGGACGGGGAGGGCGAGCGCCTTCACGTCGTCGGGGATCACGAAGGACCGCCCCTGCGTCGCGGCGTGCGCGCGCGCCGAGGTGGCGAGCATGTTGGCGGCGCGCGGCGAGGCGCCGGCGAGGAGCGCGGGCCTGCCCCGCGTCGCGCGGACGAGGTCCACGACGTAGTCCACGATGGGCTCCTCGAGCCGGATCGCGGCGACCGCCCGGCGCATCGCGACGAGGTCGTCGAGGGTCGCGACCGCGCGCACGCCGAACTCGGAGATGGGCGGCGTCGCGGTGCGGTGCCCGTGCACCCGGACCATGACCCGCTCCTCGTCGCGCGACGGGTAGCCGACGTCGATCTTGAAGAGGAACCGGTCGAGCTGCGCCTCCGGGAGCGGGTAGGTGCCCTCCTGCTCGATCGGGTTCTGGGTCGCGATCACCATGAAGGCGGGGGAGAGCGCGTGCGTCGTGCCGTCGATGGTGACCGCCCGCTCCTGCATCGCCTGGAGGAGCGCGGCCTGCGTCTTCGGCGGCGTGCGGTTGATCTCGTCCGCGACGAGGACGTCCGCGAAGATGGGCCCCTTCGTCAGGACGAACGCGTTCGTCTGGAAGTTGAAGAGGTTCGTCCCGATGACGTCGCCCGGCATGAGGTCGGGGGTGAACTGGATCCGGTTGAAGCCGATCCCGAGCGCGGTGGCGAACCCGCGCGCGAGGAGCGTCTTCGCGACGCCGGGGACGCCCTCGACGAGCACGTGCCCGTCCGAGAGCAGGGCCACGAGCATCAGGTCGAGCGCCGCGTCCTGGCCGACGACGACCTTGTGGACCTCAGCCCTGAGCGCGTCGGTCGTGGCGCGGATCGCGTCCAGCTCGATGCGTCGCTCCATCCGTCATCTCCTCTCTCCATTCGTGAACGTCGCGCGCGAGGCGCACCGCCTCCTCCTCGCCGCCGATCCTGCGCAGCGCGAGGCGCCGCGCCCGGTCCTCGAGCCGCGCGAGCGCGCCCTCCGCGCCCCGCGCCGCCTCCGCGCGC
>DASVZX010000390.1:0-1653 GCA_036391435.1 Anaeromyxobacter sp.
TCCTCGAGCTCCTCCGCAGCTGGCCCGACCCCGCCTCGCGGCTCGCCAACGTCGAGGCGCTGCGCGGGCAGGCGCGCGCGTACGAGGACCTCTGCCGGGTCCGGCGCGGCGCCGGGACGGTCGCCGGGCTCGTGGAGCACCTCGCGTCGCTCGACGAGGCGGAGGACGCGGACCTCCAGGCCCTGCCCGCGACCGAGGACGCGGTGACGGTCGGCACCTGGCACTCCGCGAAGGGGCTCGAGTGGCCGGTCGTGGTGCTCGCCTCGCTCGCGTACTCGCGCGACCGCGATCCCTGGGACGCCTGCGTCGAGCGGCCCGCGGCCTTCGACCCCGCCCACCCGCTCGCCGGGCGGTGGGTCCGCTGGTGGCCGTGGCCGTACGGAGCCCTCTCCGCGGACCTCGCGCTCGCCGCCCGCGCCGAGGCGACCGCCGAGGCCGCGGCGCTGCGCGAGGACGAGGCGCGCGAGCGGGTGCGGCTGCTCTACGTCGCGTTCACGCGGGCGCGCGACCGGCTCGTGCTCGCGGCGGCGGCGAGGCAGGGCGTGCCGGCGACGGCCGCCCTCGCGCCCCTCCGCGACGGGACCGGCGCGCCCGCGCTCGAGCTCCCCTTCGGCGCGGACGAGGGGACCTCCGTCGCGCGGGCCGGGGGGCTCGAGCTGCCCTGCCGCGTGCGCGTCCTCTCCGGCGCCGAGGTCGAGCCCGCCGCCGCGTCGCCCGCGCCGCGCCCCTGGTACGACGGGGCGGGCGCCCCGGCGCGGCTGCGCGAGATCGCGAACCCGTCGTCCGAGCCCGTGGCGGCGGCGCCGCCCGGGCGCATCGTCGCGATCGCGCCGCTCGCCGGCCGCGCGCCGCTCCGGGGCGCGCCCGACATGGGGCCGCTCGGCGACGCCGTCCACGCGTTCCTCGCCGCCGACCGGCCGGCCGGGGATCGCGAGGGGATGGCCGCTCGGCTCCTCGACGCGCACGGCGTCGCGGGCGCCGTCGCGCCGGCGTCCCTCCTCCGCGCCTCCGACGCGCTCCGGGAGTTCCTCGACCGCCGCTTCCCCGGCGCGGCGTGGCGCCGCGAGTGGCCGGTCCGGGTCCGGTTCGCCGATCGCGGGCAGCCGCGGCTCCTGCAGGGCGAGGTGGACCTGTTCCTCGAGCTGAAAGACGGGTTCGTCGTCGTGGACCACAAGTCGTTCCCGGGGGAGGACGACCGCGCCCGCGACGCGCGCGTGGTCGGGTTCGCGGGGCAGCTCGGGATGTACGCCTTCGCCCTCCGGCGCGCGCTCCGGAGGCCGCTCCTCGCCGCCTTCGTGCACCTGCCGATCCGCGGCGAGATCGTCGAGGTCGACGTCGGACCGGCGCTGCGGGAGTGGACGGAGCGCGGCGCGGCCTGAGGTCCGATGCCGCGTCGCGTCGCGCGCGTGGCGCGGCGCGTCGACGCCGCGCACGGGCGGTGCGCCTTCCGCCACCGGCGGGGGACTGTACGCGGCCCTCGGGGGATGGCATCGTTCGCTGTCCCGGAGCCCCCGATGCCCGATCGCCTCCCGCTCGACGCCGAGCCCCGCGCGCGCCGCCACGCCGCGCCGCACGCGCGCGCCTCCCGCGCCGAGGCGCTCGCGCTCGTCGAGCGCGCGGCGGCGATCCCGGACGGTCTCGCGCTCCTCGAGC
>DASVZX010000391.1:0-12914 GCA_036391435.1 Anaeromyxobacter sp.
AAGGAGGCGATGGACGTCTTCGACGAGATGGGGATCACCCACTACGGCATCCTCCTGTCGGAGAAGGACTCGATCGTCTTCGCGAACGCGCTCGCGCCCGAGCTGCGCCAGCTCACCGACAACGCCCGCGTCCATCGCGTCCCCGACTACTCCGGCGCCTCCAAGGAGGAGCGCGTCGAGCGCATGAACCAGATCGTCCGGATCGCGAAGGACAACGGGTACGACTCCGTCTTCGCGGGCTACGGGTTCATGGCCGAGGACGAGGAGTTCGTCGCCACCATCGAGAGGGCCGGGCTCAGGTTCATCGGCCCGAACTCGGTGACGCAGGCGCGCGCCGGGAAGAAGGACGAGGCGAAGCGCACCGCGCTCGAGGTGAAGGTGTCCGTGACGCCCGGCGTGAACAACGTCACGGCGAAGACGCTCCTCGCGAAGCACCGGACCCGCAAGCAGCTCCTCGCCCTCGCCGACGCCGAGGGGCTCGCGCTCGATCCGAAGGTCGCGAAGGACGAGAAGCTCCCGCTCGAGGACCTCGCCGACCACGTCCTCAACGCCTCGTACGCGAGGGGCATCGACCTCTACACCATCGACGAGCTCGGCCTCCAGGTGCAGAGAGAGGTCACCGAGATGTTCACGAAGCACCCGGGCAGCCGCGTCCGCCTCAAGGCGATCGGCGGCGGCGGCGGCAAGGGCCAGCGCATCCTCGGCGGGATCCTGCTCTCCGTCGTGAACCCGGACGCGAACCTCGTCCGGGAGGCGGCCGCGGAGGCCCCCGCGATGGTCCGCGAGGTCCTCTCCGAGGTGAAGGCGACCGGCGTCGGCGACAACAAGAACGTCCTCATCGAGCTCAACATCGAGCAGACGCGCCACAACGAGATCCAGCTCCTCGGCAACGGGAAGTGGTGCATCTCGCTCGGCGGCCGCGACTGCTCGCTCCAGATGCACGAGCAGAAGCTCCTCGAGGTGTCGGTGACGCAGGAGGGGCTCCAGGCCGCCGTCGCGAAGGCCGAGAAGGCCGGGAAGAAGGAGGAGGCGAAGGCCCTCCAGACCGACCTCGAGACGCTGCGCCGGATGGAGGACGACGCCGCACGCTTCGGCGCCGCCGTCGGCCTCGACTCCGCGTCGACGTTCGAGTGCATCGTCGACCGCGACCGCTACTACTTCATGGAGGTGAACACCCGCATCCAGGTCGAGCACCGGGTGACCGAGCTCTGCTACGCCCTCGAGTTCGCGAACCCGGACGACCCGAAGGACGTCTTCGTCGTCGAGTCGCTCGTCGAGGCGATGGCGCTCGTCGCCCGCCACGGGGAGCGGCTGCCGAGGCCGCGGCGGATCGCGCGCTTCCCGGCGTCGGTCGAGGCTCGCCTCAACGCCACCGACGCCTCGCTCTCGCCGCACGCGGGCGGGCTCATCCGCTTCTGGTCGAAGCCCATCGAGGGCGAGATCCGCGACGACCAGGGCATCAGCCTGCCGAACCCGGACACCGGCATGTTCATGCGCTACTCGGTCGCGGGCGCCTACGACTCGAACATCGCGCTGCTCCTCACGAAGGGCGAGGACCGGCTCGAGAGCTACCAGCAGCTCTCGCGGGTGCTCACGAAGACGAGCCTGCGCGGCATCAACCTCGCCACGAACCTCCAGTTCCACTACGGCCTCGTGAACTGGTTCCTCGGGCAGAACGTGATGGCGAAGCCGACGACGCGCTTCGTCGTCCCGTACCTCACGCTCGTCGGCCAGCTGAAGGAGGAGGCGAGCAAGCTCGACGTCGCGTTCGCCTTCGCCGAGATGAAGAAGCACTACGCCGCGCAGATGGTGGCCGAGGGCGCGACCGACCCGGCCGTCCTCAAGGCGATGGGCGAGGTCATCGACCGGAAGTTCACGCTCCTCACGCGCGTCATCGAGCGGCTCATCGAGGATCCGCACCTGCTCGCCGGGTGGCTCGCGCTCAACCGCAGGCAGTACCGGATCGACGGCGGCAAGGTGTTCTGGCTCCGCAACCCGCTCGGCGTGCTCAACGACACGTACGAGTACCTCAACATGGGCTGGGACGCGCGCGCGCCCGCCGCGGAGGTGATCTGGGAGCACGACAAGGAGCTCCTGCAGCGCTCGATCCGCTTCTACCAGCAGCTCCGCGCGACCTTCGGCCTGCGCCGCGAGGAGTTCTACAAGCTGAACGAGATCCTCAAGAGCGAGGCGCCGCAGGGCGGCTACGACGCCGACCAGTGGGCGAGGATCCGCGCGGCCCACCTCGGCTTCGAGGCGGGGAACGAGCTCATCGGGCTGCTCTTCATGGTCGCCGAGAGCGTGAAGTTCTTCGACTTCCGCGTGGAGCCGAACCTCGAGGTCACCATCCCGGCGTACCTCAACGACCCCGAGCTGCAGGCGCGCATGAAGAAGGTGCTCGTGCCGCCGCCGCAGACGAAGGCCGACGAGCTCGTCGCGCCGTTCGGCGGGATGCTCTACCGGCAGGAGGCGCCGGGCCGGCCGGCGTTCGTCGTCGAGGGCCAGCACTTCGACAAGGGCCAGCCGCTCTACATCATCGAGGTCATGAAGATGTTCAATACGGTCCGGGCGCAGTTCGCCGGGACCATCGACAGGATCCTCTTCACCGGCGCCGACGGATCGGTCGTGCAGAAGGGGCAGCCGCTCTTCAAGATCACGCCGGACGAGAAGTTCGTCGCGGTCGATCCGAAGGAGATCGAGCGCGAGCGCCGCGCGCGGACGACCGCCCACCTCAAGGCCGTGGTCATGTCGCCCTACGAGAAGCTCTACGACGTCGAGCCGAGGCGGGACACGGACGACGAGGCGGGCGCGGCGAAGGAGTTCATCGCGGCGGTCTGACGCGGATCGGGCGAGCGATCGGCCGGTATCGCCCGGGGTGCCCGCCAGACGGCGGGCCCTTTCGTCACGCCCGCTCGCCGGGCGCTCGCCCGGTGCGCGCCGGTGGGACTGCGCGCCGCGTCACGCAAGGGCGCGGCGCGTCAGGGTTTCCGTGACCGTCCGGTGACACGCCCCCCGTACGCTCGGGTCCCTTCGCGCCGACCTCTCCCGCGCGCGAGACCGGAGCCCCATGACGCCCCCGCTGACGCCCGTCCTCGCGGAGGACCGACCCTCGCCCCGCCTCGATCGCGCCGCCATCGAGGCGATTGTGGCGTCCGGGCGCCGGCTGCTCGTGCAGGGCGGGATGGGCATCCACGCGTCGGACGGCGTGTCCGGCCTCGTCGCCGCCCACCGCGGCGCCCGCCTCGTCGGCGTCGGCACGATCTCCGCGGTCCTGAAGACGCCGGAGATGCTCCGGA
This sequence comes from Anaeromyxobacter sp., assembly GCA_036391435.1. Taxonomy (GTDB): domain Bacteria; phylum Myxococcota; class Myxococcia; order Myxococcales; family Anaeromyxobacteraceae; genus Anaeromyxobacter. Next base: position 3,297 of record DASVZX010000391.1, read on the forward strand.
CCGAGATCCGGCGCGCGCGCCGCGCGTCGAGCGGCGGCTACGTCGGCGTGAACCTGATGGCCGCCATCAACAAGGCGGACTTCGAGACGCTCGTCCGGACGTCCATCGAGGAGCAGGTCTCGTTCATCGTCCAGGGCGCCGGGATCTCGCGCGAGATCGTGCGCTGGTGCCGCGAGGGCGGCGTCCCCTTCGCGGGGATCGTCTCCTCCGGCCGCCTCGCGGCGATGTACGAGAAGTGGGGCGCCGACTTCGTCGTCGCGGAGGGCGCCGAGGCGGGCGGCCACATCGGCGACATCGACCACCCGCTCCCCAAGCTCACCGCGGAGGTCCTCGGCGCGACGTCGCTCCCCGTCGTCGCCGCGGGCGGGGTCGACGCCGCGGACGTGTCGCGCTTCCTCGCGGGCGGCGCCGCCGGCGTGCAGATGGCGACGCGGTTCCTCGCGTGCAGCGACGGGGACGTGCACGGCGCGTTCAAGCAGATGCACCTCGGCAAGACCGCCGAGGACGTCGCCATCATCACGAGCTGCGTGAAGGGCATGAAGGCGCGCGCCGTGCGCAACGCCTTCACCGACCGGCTCGCCCGCGGCGAGGCGGTGCCGCCGCGCTCGAAGCTCTGGTTCTACGGCCAGGAGGGCTACCAGGGCCGCCGGAAGTCCTGCATCGAGTGCCTCGGCGAGGGGCTCTGCAAGTGCCGCGCGAGCGGCTTCAAGGAGAGCTTCTGCATCACCGACGCCCTCCTCGCCGCGGCCGTGCACGGCGACACCGAGAACGGCCTCTTCTACACGGGCATGAGCCTCGTCCGGATCGGCGAGAAGACGCTGGCCGAGCTGCCGAGCGCGGCGCAGATCCTGGCGGAGCTCGAGGCGAGGCTCGCCGAGGACGCGCGCGCGCCGAGCGCCGCGCCGCACCGCGCCGGCTGCGAGGCGGCGGCGTAGCGCGGACCCACCGCTCGTGTTGATCCGAGTCAACGGCGCCGCACCGCGGCAGCCGTCCCTGCTCGACCGAAGCGATTTTTTCGGCTACAGGATCCCGGTCCACCATCGTGCGGGTGGACCGAACGTCAATCGTTGGCGGATCGAGACAAGCGAAAGAGATGTCCGAATGGCGACCGGTACCGTGAAGTGGTTCAACGACGCGAAGGGGTTCGGCTTCATCACGCAGGACAACGGTGGCGAGGACGTCTTCTGCCACTACAGCGCGATCAGTGGGGAGGGGTTCAAGACGCTCTCCGAGGGTCAGAAGGTCGAGTTCGACGTGGTGAAGGGGCCCAAGGGCCTGCAGGCCGCGAACGTCAAGAAGGCGTAGCCCGTCCGCGCCCGACCGCTTCAGGGCCCGGCCTCGCGAGGGGCCGGGCCTTCGTGCTTCCGGGACCGGAGCGGCGGCGATCAGCGAGCGAGCCAGAGCATCGCCGCGACGAGCGCGGCGATCGCGACCGCCGCGAGCGCGAGGCGGCTGCCGTTCCCGCCCGCGCGCCGGTACCGCTCGACGCCGGGGCTCGCGAGCCGGGCGCGCACGGTGTTCTCGACGTAGTGGCGCCCGGTGTCGGGCAGGTCGGGCAGGCGCATCTTCGGCATGAGGGCAATCTAGCGGCCGGGCGGCGTCGCCGGAAGGGGCGACCCGGCAGCCGGGGTGGGCGGCACGTCCTCGCCGCGCGGGAGGTGCCTGGCCCGGAGATGGAGCGGCCGGGTTGCCGCGCCGCTTCGCTCTCCGCAACGTGACGCGGGGAGGCCTCCTCATGCCGATGCGCACGCACGAGCTCCACCCGTCCATCGTCCACGCCCCGCTGGTCCTGCTGCCGGCCGCGGCCACGGTGGATCTCCTCGCCGCGCTCTCGCCTCGCGACCGCCGGCTCGACCGGACCGGCCGCGGGCTCTGGTGGGCGACGGCGGGTGGCGGACTCCTCGTCGGCCTCACCGGGATGGCCGCGTCGCAGGAGATCGAGGTCCGGAGCGACCGCGCGCGCGACATGATGTTCCTGCACGGCATCGGGAACCTCGGGATCGTGCTCTCGGCGTTCGGCGTCGCCGCCTGGCGCGCCCGGAACCCGGCGTCGCTCACCTCCGCGGCGGCCGGCCTCCTCGCCGCGGGCGCCGCGATCTACACCGCCTACCTCGGCGGCGAGCTCGTGTACTCCCACGGCGCGGGCGTGAAGCCGCTCGGCGGCGCCGCCGCGGAGGCGCCGGCTCTCTTCTCGTCCGAGGGTCCGGGGCGCCTCTCGCGCGACGCGGTGCGGGGCCTCCGGTGGCTGCTCTCGCGCGGCTGGCGGGCGGTGACCGAGCGGGAGAAGGTCGATCGCGGGGCGCTCGGGCCGATCGCCGAGAAGGCCGCCGCCCCCGACCAGCCGCCCGCGGCGCTGTAGCCGGACCGCAGGCGGGACCCGCCGAGCTAGGACCCGCGCCGCGCGCGGAACCGGATCGCCCCAGCGAGCGCCGGCCGTCTCCCGGCCTTCCCCTCGTACGCGGCCCGGATCCGCGCCAGATCCGCGGCCTCGTCGCCGGTCGGCTCGAGGTAGGTCCTTAGCCCGACGACGCGCGCGCGCCAGTCGATGAAGGCGAGCCCGATGGGCACCCTCGCCCCGGCGGCGATGCGGTAGAAGCCGGACTTCCAGCGATCGACGTACGCCCGCGTGCCCTCCGGCGCGATCGCGAGCCACATCCAGGGACGCACCTCCATCTCGTGCACGAGCTGCGCGAGGAGGCCCCCGGGCTTCCGGCGGTCCACCGGGATCCCGCCCATGCGGCGCAGGATCGGGCCGAGGGGCCAGCGGAAGATGGTGTGCTTCCCGACGAAGTGGACCGGCAGCCCGCACGCGAGCTTCGCGAGGTAGCCGACGAAGAAGTCCCAGTTCGAGGTGTGCGGGTAGACCGCGACGACGCACTTCGGTCCGGGCGGGAGGACGACGTCGACGCGCCACCCGAGGAGCGCCAGCAGGCGCCGCGCCCAGCGGCGCTCGCGGATCCTCGGCATCGCCACGACCGATCCCTAGCATCCGGGTCCGCGCCGCAGTAGCACCGCGAGGGGCACGCGCGCCTCGACGCAGCGCGTCGCGGCCGACCGCGCTACCCTCTCTCCCCGCGATGCCCCGCCACCCCGACGTCTCCCCCACGACCGCCACGCTCTCGGCGTCCGTCTACAGCGCCCTCGCCGAGCGGGCGAAGGCGCGCGCCGGGCGCGTCTTCGCGCTCCAGGTCGGCGACACCTGGCGCGACCCGCCCGCGTGCGCGCGCGCCGAGGCGCAGCGGTCCGCCGACCACCCGCGCCTCCACGCCTACTCGCCCGTCGTCGGCGAGCCCGTCCTCCTCGACGCGATCGAGGCCCGGCTGCGGAGCCGTCACGGGATCGCCGTGCCGCGCGGGGGCCTCCAGGTGATGCTCGGGGCGACGTGCGGGCTCGCGGTCGTCGTGGACACGCTCGTCGATCCCGGCGACGAGGTGATCGTCCTCGCGCCGTACTGGCCGCTCATCCGCGGCATGGTCGCGTCCCGCGGCGCGATCCCGGTGGAGGTCCCGTTCTTCGACCGGCTCGGCGCGCCGGGGTTCGATCCCGAGGCCGCGATCGCCCGCGCGATCGGCCCTCGCACCGCGGCGATCTACGTGAACACGCCGAACAACCCGACCGGCCGGATCCTGCCCGCGGAGGTGGTGGACGCGATCGCGCGTCTCGCCCGCGCGCGCGACCTGTGGGTGATCTCGGACGACGTCTACGAGGACCTCGCCTACGTGGCGCAGCCGCCGCCGATCTGGGCGCACCCCGGGCTGCGCGACCGGACGATCGCGAACCACTCCTTCTCGAAGAGCCACGCGCTCGCCGGCGCGCGCGTCGGCTACACGCACGGGCCGGTCGAGCCGATGCGGGCCGTCCGCGGCGTCCAGACGTTCAAGACCTACTGCGCCCCGCGGCCGTTCCAGCTCGCCGCGGCGCGCGCGCTCGCGGAGGGCGACGCCTGGCTCGACGAGACGCGCGCGCTCTACGCCGCCGCCGGGCGCCGCGCCGCGGCCGCCCTCGGCGTCCCCGCGCCGGAGGCGGGCTCGTTCCTGTTCGTCGACGCGGCGCCGTACTTCCGCCCGGGCGAGGACCTCCCCCGCTTCCTCGAGCGTTGCCTCGACGACGCCGGCGTGCTCGTCACGCCCGGCGCGGCCGCGGGGAAGGACTACGGCACGTTCGTCCGGCTCTGCTTCACGGTGGTCCCGCCGGACGAGCTCGAGCTCGCGCTCGCGGCGCTGTCGGCCGTGTTTCGTCGGGGCTAGGAGAGATGGCATAGTCCCGCCGTGTCCCGTTCGTCCCGGAGACGCGCTGGTCGCGACGACGAGCGCCGCCCCCCGTCTCGACATGCCGAGACGGGGGCACCCTCCGGGAAGGGATCGGAGGACGCGCCTCGGGACCGCTCGCCGGCGCGGATCGCGGTCCTCCTCGCGCTGACCGTCCTGACGGTGCTCCTCGCCTGGCGGCAGGAGGCCTCGACCGACCTCGGCTTCCACCTCGCGGCGGGGCGGTGGATCCTCGAGCACCGGGCCTGGCCGCAGGTCGATTCGCTCACCTGGCCGCTCGCGGGACGGCCGTACGTCGACATGAACGGGCTGTTCCAGGTCGCGCTCAGCCTCGCGTACCGGGGCGGCATGATCGGCGTCGGCTTGCTCAGGGTCGCGTTCGCGCTGGCCACGTTCGGCGTCCTCTGGATCGCGGCTCGCCGGCGGGGCGTCGAGTCGCCCGCGCTCCTCGGGATCGGCTTCGCGATCGCCCTGCTGACGTGGGAGATCCGGCTCTACCCGCGGCCGGAGCTGGTGAGCGGGCTCTGCTTCGCGGCGCAGCTCTACCTGCTCCGGAGGCACGCGGACACGAACGACCGCCGCTTCCTCCTCGCGACCGTGCCGCTCCAGCTCGCGTGGGTCTACTCTCACTCGCTGTCGTTCTTCGGGATCGCCGTCCTCGGCCTGTACGCGGTGACCCGGCGGCGGCCGCTCCGCGCCGCGCCGTGGCTCGCCCTGGCGGGCGCCACGGCGGCCCTGTTCCTCAATCCGTACGGGGTGCGGGGCGTCGCGTGGCAGCTGAGTCTCGCGCCGCGGGCCAGCGAGGGGAACGTGTTCGCCGACTTCCAGGGCGAGCTGTGGTCGCCCTTCTCCACCATGGCGGATCGCTTCCCGTCGCTCGTCTTCTTCAAGATCATGCTCGTGGCGACGGCCGTCGCGCTCCTCGCGCGCCCGCGCCGGGTCTCCCTCTTCGACTGGGCCGTGGTCGTGCTCTTCGGGGCGCTGGCGGCGATGAAGATGCGCTTCGTCTCCATGTTCGCGGTCGTCGCGCTGCCGATCGCCCTCGAGGCGGCGTCCGCGAGCATCGGCCGCGCCCTGGAGCGGCGGACGGCGACGGTCGCGGTCCTCGCGGCGATCGCGCTCGCGTGCCAGCAGACGATCTCGGGCGGTCTCTACGCCCACAACCGGTATCCCTTTCGCTTCGGCCACGACGAGTCGCCCGCGATGTTTCCCGTCGGGACCGTGAGGACGCTCGAGGAGTCCTCGCTCGGTGGGCCGATCTTCAACGCCATCGAGGCCGGCGGCTACCTCGAGCAGCACCTGCCGGGCGAGAAGGCGTTCGTCGACGGACGCCTCGAGGTCATGGACGAGGACTTCTACCGTCCCTACCTCCGAGCGGTCTTCGGCGACGGCTGGGACGCGCTCGAGGAACGCTGGCATCCGACGGTGGCGCTCGTCCCGGCCGGCTCCCCCGGCCTGGTCCACCACCTGCTCGCCGAGCCGGGGTGGGCGCTCGTCGACCTGGATGCGGTCTCGTTCCTCTTCGCCCGGACCACGCCCGATCACCGCGGGGCGATCGACGCCGGCCAGGAGCGGCTGCGCCGGCTCGACGCGCCGGCCGCGACGGCCGCCGACGCGATCTCCCCTCCGCCGCGCCGATCGCGGCTCGCCGCCCTGTTCGGGCGGAAGGACGTCCCCTTCGAGGCCTTCGGTCGCGGGGTGAACTTCCTCCAGGTCGGCATGTTCGAGGCGGCGCGCCGGGAGCTGCGGCGCGCGCTGCTCGCCTGGGACGAGCCGGAGCCCGCCCTCGTCAAGTCGTACGTCGTCGCCGTGGCCGAGCTGGGCCGCCTCGACGAGGCGCGGGCCTGGTGCCGCTGGCTCCTCGAGACCGCGCCCGAGGACCCGGAGGCCCGGGCGCTCCTCGCGAGGCTCGGGTCGAGCGGCTCGTGAGGGCCGCCGCGCGACCGGCGCGTTCCTCGGGTCACAGCGGGATGTTGCCGTGCTTCCGCGGCGGGTTCTCCTGCCGCTTCGTGCGGAGCATCTCGAACGCGCGGATGACCTTGGGCCGGGTGTCCTCCGGCTTGATCACCTCGTCGACGTAGCCGAGCTCGGCCGCCTTGTACGGGTTCGCGAACTTGTCGCGGTACTCCTGGATGAGCCGCGCGCGCTCGGCGACGGGATCCTTCGCCGCCCGGAGCTCCTTGCGGAAGATGATGTTCACCGCGCCCTCGGGGCCCATGACCGCGATCTCCGCGGAGGGGTAGGCGAAGTTCACGTCGGCGCGGATGTGCTTCGACGCCATGACGTCGTAGGCGCCGCCGTAGGCCTTGCGCGTGATGACGGTGACCTTCGGGACCGTCGCCTCGGCGAACGCGTAGAGCAGCTTCGCGCCGTGCTTGATGATCCCGCCCCACTCCTGCCCGGTGCCCGGCAGGAACCCCGGCACGTCCACGAAGGTGAGGAGCGGGATGTTGAACGCGTCGCAGAAGCGGACGAAGCGGGCCGCCTTCACCGAGGCGTCGATGTCGAGGACGCCGGCCAGCACCGCGGGCTGGTTCGCGACGATGCCGACGGGCCGGCCGTCGAGCCGCGCGAAGCCGACGACGATGTTCGCCGCGAAGTGCTCGGCGACCTCGAAGAAGTGCCGGTCGTCGACGGTGGCGCGGACGATCTCGCGCATGTCGTACGGCTTCGACGGGTTCTCCGGGACGATCGTCTCGAGGAGCTTGTCGCGGCGCGCCCGGTCGTCGGAGCAGGGCTGCACCGGCGGGTCGTCCGCGTTGTTGAGCGGGACGAAGGAGAGGAGCTCGCGCACGCCGCGGAGCGTCGCCTCCTCGCTGTCGAGCGTGAAGTGCGCGACGCCGGAGCGCGTCGCGTGGACCTTCGGGCCGCCGAGGTCCTCCTTCGTCACCTCCTCGCGCGTCACCTCCTTGATGACCTCGGGGCCGGTGATGAACATGTACGAGGTGTCCTTCACCATGAAGATGAAGTCGGTGATGGCCGGGCTGTACACCGCGCCGCCCGCGCACGGGCCGAGGATCACCGAGATCTGCGGGACGACCCCGGACGCGAGCGTGTTCCTGAGGAAGATGTCGGCGTAGCCCGCGAGCGCGACGACGCCCTCCTGGATCCGCGCGCCGCCCGAGTCGTTGAGCCCGACGACCGGGCAGCCCACCTTCATGGCGAGGTCCATCACCTTGCAGATCTTCTCGGAGAAGGCGCCGGAGAGGGAGCCGCCGAACACGGTGAAGTCCTGGGCGAACACGAACACCTGCCGTCCCTCGACGAGCCCGTGGCCGGTGACGACGCCGTCGCCGGGGACCTTCTGCGCCTCCATGCCGAAGTCGGAGCAGCGGTGCGTCTTGAACTTGTCGAGCTCGACGAAGGTGCCCGGATCGAGGAAGAGCTCGATGCGCTCGCGCGCGGTGAGCTTCCCGGACTGGTGCTGCTTCGCGATCCGGTCCGGACCGCCGCCCTGCTCGGCGGCGGCGTCGCGCTGATCGAGCAGCGCGCGGCGCGGATCGGGGTCGATCGGCTCGTGCATGAGCGTGGCCTCGCGGACTTTCGGGCTCGCGAGGATATCCACGCGCGTTCGCGCGAGGCAAGGACGAACGGGCCCGCCGCCGCGGCGATCAGAGCACGTGGCCCGAGCGGGCCCACCACCCCGCCCACGCGCGCGCGAGCCGCTCGCGCTCGTCCGGCGGCAGGTCGGCCGAGTAGGCGACGGGCGCGGGCGCCGCGAGCGACAGCTCGACCGACGCCGCGACGCGCGTCTCGCGGTCCGCGCTCGTGAGGCCGGAGAAGAGCCACTCCGCGCGCCCGCGGCCGCGGTTCTGCTTCCACCACGCGAGCCACTTGCGCGCGTCGGGCCCGAGCCGCTGCAGCGTGATCGCCGCGAGCGCGTCCGCCGAGGCGCCCGCGGTCTCCGGCTCGCTCGTCTCGAGCACCTGGATGAGGAGCGGGATCGCCTCGACGTCGCGGATCGCGCCGAGCGCCCTCGCGGCCCGCGTCGCCCGGGCGGAGATGCCGGAGAGGAGCGCGCGCCGGAGCTTCTCGTTCGCCGTGCGGCTCGCCGGCTCGCGCCGGCGCGCCGCGAGCGCCTCGCACGCGGCGGCCGCGGTCGCGCCGTCCGGATCGAGCGCGCGGTCCGCGAGGGCGGCGAGCGTGGGGGGCTCCGGCGGCGGCCGCGCGTCCGCGGGGGGCGGGGCGGTCGGGGTCGCGATCGGGCCCGGGGCCGCGGTGGGGGTCGCGGTCGCGGTCGGGGTCGGGCCCGAGCTCGCACCCTCGGCCGGAGCGCCCTTCTCCCGCTCCGGCGCGGCGGGCGCCCGGGGGCCGCTCGAGAAGAACGCCTCCTCCACGTCCTCGAGCCCCCCCGCGCCAGCGGCGGGCGCTTGCGGCGCCTCGACGGGCGGGGGCTCGAACTCGAACGGCGGAAGGTCGACCGGGATCCCCAGGTCGGGCGGGCCCGCCTCCTCGAGCGACGGCTGCGCGGCGGCCTCTCCCCGCGCCGGCGCCGGGGCGTCCACCGGGACCGGCAGCGGCTCCGGGGCCGCGCGCACCACCGGCGCGACCGGCTCGGCCTCGCTCCCGGCCCGCGGGCCCGGCCCGCCAACGACCGGGGCCTCGCGCACGTCTTCGGCACGCCGAGACGCCTCCGCGCCCGGCGCGGCCCCGGGGTCCGGCCCGGCGGGCCGCCCCGCCCTCCCGCGCCGCTTTCGGTCCTGGAGGATCCGCTCGAGCGCCGCGCCGACGCCCGAGAGGAACAGGAGCAGGTCGCCGAGCCGCCCCGGCGAGACGGGCGCCTCGCCGTTGTCGGCGTACACGACGCAGACCGGCCGGTCCCGCAGCAGCACCGGGTAGAGGAGCACCGCGCGCGGCGACTCGCGCCCGAGCCCCGACAGGATCGCCTCGTTGCCGGAGGCCTCGCGGGAGACCGGCCCGAGGTGCGGGGCGCGCGTCTCGATCACCGTCTTGAAGATCCCGGGATCGGTCGCCCAGATCGCGACCGACCGGGCCCGATCGCGCTCGTCGTGGAGCCCGAGGGCGTCGTGCCCGGCGACCGCGTCGCGGGTGACCGCGAACACCGCGGCGTACTCGAAGAAGTCTCGCGCGTACCGGATCGCGGTGAGGACGACCTCGTCGCGGTGCCGCGCCGCCGCGAGCGCCGCGCGCGCGTCCTCCAGGCTCCACCGCGGGGGCACGGTGCGATCCGGCGCCGGGCGCTCCGCCCCCGCGTCGTCTCCCCCGCCGCGGGCGCTCGCGTCGCCGCCGGAGGGCAGGGCGGGGCCGCCGCCGGACGCCTCCTCGTCGAGCACGGTGACGTCGACGTCCTCGAGCGCCTGCTGGAGGGCCGCGGCGAGCGGCTCGAGCG
>DASVZX010000392.1:0-6539 GCA_036391435.1 Anaeromyxobacter sp.
CGGCGCGCGCGTCGATCGCGGCCCGCGCGGCGTCCCACTCGCCGCGCGCGATGAGCCGCTCGGTGCCGGAGCGGCTCCAGGCGAAGGCGCCCGCGCCCGCCGCCGCGATCAGGACGGCGGCGATCGCCCCGCGCAGCGGGATCGCCGCCGCGAGCGCCGCGAGCGCCGCGCCCGCCCGGTAGAGCGGGTTCGAGCGTCGCCGGATGGCGCGCGCGAGCCGCCCGGGCTCCGGCGCGGGGACCCCGAGGACGCGCCCGAGCCCGACGTTCCCGTACGGAGGCCGGTCGCCCCGGTGCGACAGGTACGGCACGCGGTAGAGCCGGACCTCCTCGTCGATGCCCTTGAGCCTGCGCGCGCCGATCTCCTCCGCCGCCACCTGCCCGCGGTCGGCGACGAGACGGACGGCCTCCGTGAACCAGATCTCGCCCGCCTCGGCCTCCGCCTCGACGCGCGCGGCGAGGTTCACCGCCTCGCCGTACACGTCGGAGGGCACGACGCCCCCGCCGACGAGCCGCACCTCGCCGAGCGAGAGCACGACCCGGACCTCGATGCGCTCCTCCTTCGTCACCCGGCGGGCGTAGTCCCAGAGCCGGTCCTGGATCGCCATGCCGCACAGGAGCCCCGCGGTCGGCGAGCGGAACAGGACGAGGTAGGCGTCGCCGATCGTCTTCACGCGCCGGCCGCCGAAGGCGCGGACCACCGGCAGCACGAGCTCGTCCTGCACCGCCATCATGCGCTCGTTCTCGGCGCGCGACTGGCGGCTCGTCGCGGCCGTGAACCCCTTCATGTCGGTGATCATCACCGCGAGGTTCTCGGTGCGCATCTCCGCCCGGGAATCCCACGGCCCGCCGCGGCACGTCAAGGCGGAGGACCCGTGCCCGCGCACGAGACCGAGCCCGAGCCCGCCGAGCCCGAGCCCGGAGCTCCTCGAGCGGGCTCGTTCGCGCCGCTCCTCGAACCCGCGTCCGTCGCCTCGGGCGCCCCTGCGTCTGCTTGCCGCAGCCCTGCCGGGGCGGATCCCGAGCCCGGACGCTCATCCGCGTGTCTCGTGTCCATGTGACACGGGCGCGGCCGGCGGGGGGCCACGCCGCACGCGGTCGCGAGGCAGGTCGCGATGTTGGCGGCCATCGGACGCCCGGCGGAGCGCCCGCCCGGCCGCCCGTCCCTGTCCGGGGAGGCTTCCTTCGTCGCACGTCCGATCTAGCTTCATCGACGCATGCTGCTCGTGTCGGCCGCGATCGCGCTCCTCGCCCTGGTGACCACCGCCCTGCTCGTCATGAGGCGGCGGCGCGCCGCGCGGGGGCCGGCGCTGTCGGTCCGCATGCCGCGGGCGCCCGCCGGCGTGAGCCACCTCGCCGCGCGCGTCTCCGACCTGTCCGATCTCGACATGCACCTGCACGCCGGGGTCGCCCAGCGCCGGCGGCTCGGCGCCCTGCTCGGCTCGAGCAGCGGCGCGTCGCGGTAGCGCCCCACGTCGCGCGCCGCGGCGGCCCCCGGTATCCTCGGGCCCGTGAGCAAGGCACCCTCCACCCCGGCCACCCGCCTCCTGCGCGAGAAGGGCGTCGCGTACACCGAGCACCTGTACCGCTACGAGGAGAAGGGAGGGACGCGCGTCTCCTCCCGCGAGCTCGGGGTCGACGAGCACGCCGTCGTGAAGACCCTCGTGATGCAGGACGAGCGGGGCGATCCGCTCGTCGTCCTGATGCACGGCGATCGCGAGGTGTCCACGAAGGCGCTCGCCCGGCAGCTCGGCCGCAAGTCGATCGACGTCTGCAGGCCGGAGGTCGCGAACCGCCACTCGGGTTACCAGGTCGGCGGCACGAGCCCCCTCGGCACGCGCCGCGCGATGCCGGTCCTCGTCGAGCGGTCGATCCTGGAGCTGCCGCTGATCTACGTGAACGGCGGGTCGCGCGGGTTCCTCGTCGGCGTCGATCCGCGCGCGCTCGCGTCGCTGCTCTCCGCGACGCCGGTGGACGTCGCGATCGAGAAGTGACGGGCGCGCTCGAGCGCGAGGAGGAGCCGGTCCGACACGGCCTCCCAGCGCGGGCGCACGACGGCGTCCCAGCGCGCGTCGCCGAGCGCGCGGCGGGCGACCTCGCGGGCGGCGCCGTCGAGCCGCCCGGCGGCGTGCGTCAGGGGATCGCCGCGGACGATCCGGCGGAACCGGTCGAGGGGCTCGCCCCGGCGGACGGCGGTGCGCCGCAGCGCGCCGCGCGGGATCATCGCCGCGTTGACGCCCGGGCTCGACGACCAGAGGGTCGTGAAGCCGAGCGCGCGCGCCACGTCCTCCGCGCGGGGCGAGGAGCGCCCTCCGGGGAACGCGAGGTGCGCGGGCGGCGACCCGAGCAGGGGCGCGAGGACGTCGCGCGAGCGGGAGAGGTCTTCGCGGAGCGCCGCTGGCCCGAGCGGGGGAAGCGGCCGCCCCGTGTGCCCGCCCGAGCCGACGAGCCACCCGGCCGCGCGGAGCGCCACCACCTCGTCCGGCGCGAGCCAGCCCGGGCGGCCGAGCCGCCCGGTCGCGACGAAGAGCGCGCCGACCCAGCCGCGGCGTGCGAGCCGCGGGAAGGCCTCCTCGAGGACGGAGCGGTCGCCTCCGTCGAAGGTGATCGCGACGCCCGAGTCGCCCGTCGCGACGCGGCGCGGGTCCATGGCGCCGCCCGCGGCGGCGATCGCCTCGAGCTGGGCCTCGAGCTCGCCGGGGGCGACCGTCCAGCGCCCGCCCCCGGCCGGGCCGGCGGCCGTCCCGACCCCGTGGTACAGCAGCGCGACGACGCCGTGCATGCGCGGGATCTGCGCGCTCCTGCCGCAGCGGGGAAGCCGCGCCCCGGGGCGCGCCCCGCCGCGAGATCGACACCCCTCCGGATTCGTGCTCTCCTCGGGACCGGGGGATGGGGACGTCGACGCATGAGCTTCGGCGACTGGCTGCGCCTCTTCCGCGCGCTGCACGAGAGGGCGAAGAAGGGCGAGCTGTCGGGGGAGGACGCGGACGCCTACCGCGGCGGCTGCGACGAGCTCGCGCGCGCGCTCATGGCCGCGCAGCGCCTCGCCGCGAAGCCCGGCGAGGCGCCCCGCCACGCGCTCCGCGTCGCGCGCGCGGTGCAGGTGGACCTCGAGACCCGCATCAGCCACGTCCGCTCGATGACGGTCGACCTCGGCGTGACCGGCTTCTCGACGCTCCTCGCGAAGCCGCCGCGCGCCGGCGAGGAGCTGACCGCGACGCTGAAGCTCCCGGAGCGCCCGCCGCTCGTGACGGCCGTGCTCCCCGGCGAGGTCAGGCCGCAGACGGGCTCGGTGCGGGTGACGTTCGCCTTCCGGAAGCTCCCGGACGCGGATCGCGCCGCGCTCGAGCTGCTCGTCATCGACACGGCGCTCTCCCAGCTCGCCGCCTGAGCCCCGCTACAGGACCGAGAGCAGCTCCACCTCGAACACGAGCGTCGCGTTCGGCGGGATCGAGGGCGGCGCGCCGCGCGCGCCGTACCCGAGCTCGGGCGGCAGCGTGAGCTTCCGCTTGCCGCCCACCTTCATCCCGGCGACGCCGCGGTCCCAGCCCTCGATCACCTCGCCCGCGCCGAGCCGGAACGAGAACGGCTCGTTCCGGTCCCGCGACGAGTCGAACTTCGTGCCGTCGGTGAGCCAGCCCGTGTAGTGCACCTCCACGGTCTTCCCCCGGACGGCCTCCGGTCCCTTCCCCTGCACGAGCTCCTCGATCTTGGGCTTCGCCATGCGTCCTCCGGTTCGATGAGGGGCGGAGTGTACAGCCGATCGCGCGGCGCGCTCCGGCGCGGCGGTCAGCGCTCGTCGGGCGACCGCTCGGCGCGGACCCAGGGCGCGCCCTTCCGGTCCCGCCACGCGCACCAGCCGACGGGGAGGTCCGCGAGCACGCGGACGGACGGGTCGAGCGCGACGATCTCGCGGAGCGCCACGACGGCGTCCTCGGACTCCGGCGCGAAGCCGTGCGGGCGGAACTGCCACCCGCCGCCCTTCTCGTCGTGCGCCACGTAGTGGATCCACTCCTCCCCGCGGAGGATCCGCCAGCACGTCGACGCCTCGGCGCTCGGCGGCTCCGAGAACGGCCACGTTCGATCCGACTGACGCGACGGCATCACCGATGTCCCCCCGCGCGTCCCCGGGCGGCCGCCCCGACGGCGGCCCGAGGGAGGGCACGCGCTCACCGATCTCGCATTCTAGCCTGACGTTTCCGACCGGTGCTACAACCGCGGTCGCGATGGACGCGGCCCGCCTGCTCGCGCGCGATCCGGTCTGGCGGCCGTCGGCCGCCGAGGCGGCGGCGTGGCTGCGCGCCGCCGAGGACCCGGGCGCGCCGGCGGCGCTCCGCCAGGAGGTCCGCTGGTGGCGCGCGCGCGACGCGGCGGACCGCGGCGACTGGGGCGAGGTCACCGCGCTCGCGGCGGAGGGGCTCGGCGACGCCTTCTCGGAGCGCGAGGGCGTGCGGCTCGCGTTCCTGCACGCGGCGTCGGGGGACCTCGAGCAGGCCGAGCACCTCGTCGCCCAGGCCGTCCAGACGGTGAGCGACGAGTCCCTGCCGCGCCGCTTCTCGGAGTGGTGCGCGCGCGAGGGGCTCGCCGAGGCCGCGGCGCGGTTCCGCTAGCGGCCGCCCGGGCGATCGCCTACGGGACGGCCGCGACCGCCCCGCGCTGGCGCGCGAGGAAGCCGGCGGTCACGGCGTCGACGGTCCGGATGTGCGTCACGAACCAGGCCGGCAGCGCCTCGGCGAGGTAGCGCGACAGGCGCTCCCCGTCCCCGCCGTCGCGGAACGCGCGCGCTTCCGCGTCCATCTGCGCGAGCACGCGATCGTGCTCCGCCCTGTGCACCAGGTACCCGGGGAAGCGCGCCTCGCGCATCGCCGTCTCCTCGCGCAGGAAGTGCTCGCGCGTGTGGACGGCGAGGAGCGAGAGCTGCTCGACCACGGCGACGAGGGACCCCTCCCCGCGCCGGTGGGCGGCGAGCGCGGTCTCGACGGCGTTCACGAGCCGGACCTCGTGCGCGTGGTCCGCGTTCATGAACGCGATCGGGAGCTGCGGCAGCCGCTCGAGGTTGATCTCCGCCATCCGGAACCCTTGCCCCTCCGCCGTGCACCGGCGCTCTTCCCCATAATGGCGACCCCGCGCCGTCGCTGCGGTCCGCCGGGCAGGGCCAGGTGGGGGAGCTCCGTCCGGCCCGGGCTACTTCCGGAGCGCCTGGGCGCCTTCGGCCGGCTTCCCCGGCCGGTAGGACGCGAGGTCGGCGACGACGCGGCCGATGGAGAAGTCGGTCGAGATGCGCACCACGATCCGCCGCTCGTCGTCGCTGAACCACACGTACGTCGGGCTCTTCTCGGTGAACTTCCCGCTGAACTGGGTCGGGACGCGGACCTTCAGGGTGGCGAACCTGCCCGCCTTCGTCGAGATCGTCTCGCGCGCCTCCACCTGCGTCACGATCCGCTGGACCTTCCGGCTCGAGAGGACGTCGAACTCGTGGGTGACGCCGGGCTCGAGCGGGAGGGTGCGCAGCCGGAACACGAGCGCGACGAAGTCGGTCGCGTCGGGCGGCACCTCGACGAGGTACGTGTTGTCGTACTTCCCCTTCTCGCGCACGCTCGCCTTGCCGCTCTCGCGGTCGAAGTGGGTCGTCACCACGAGCCGGTACCCGGGCTCGATCGAGTCCATCGAGGCGGTCCGCGGCAGCCCCGTGTCGAGGTCGAGGTCGCTCGCGAGCTGCTGCTTCAGGTCGATGACGGCGAGCAGCCCGCTCGTGCGGGCCTGGAGGAACACGGGGAGGATGGTCCCCTCGGGGTGGCCGACCAGGATGCGGGCCTTCCCGGTGGGGACCCCGTGGAAGGCGACGTCGAAGTCCATCGTCTCGTCGGGCGCGTACGGCGCGGCGGCGCTGGCGAGGGAGACGGCGAGGGCGAGCGCGGGGACGAGCACGTCGAGGTCGAAGCGTATCCCGCGGTGACGCGGCGCGCCACCGCCCCTCCGGCCGCCCCGCCGCGGCTACCCGAGGAGCCTCGCGAGCCGGACGCCCCGGCGTGGCCGCGCGCGGCGCAGCCAGCCGGCCGGGCCCTCGAGCCGCCGCTCGACGAGCTCGTGGGCCGACAGGGTCCCGGGCCCGGACACGAGCAGCCCGAGCGCGGCCGCCATGAGGAGCAGGTTGAACTCGTAGCCGCCGGCCGCGTTGCTGAAGCCCTTCCCGGCGTGGACCTTCCAGACCGCGACGCCCTGCGTGACCAGCACGGCGAGCGCGCCGATCCGGGTGCCGATGCCCAGGATCGCCGTCGCGCCCCCGAACACCTCGGCGAGCCCGGTCAGCTTCGCCCAGCGCTCGCCCGGCTTGAAGCCCATCGACTCGAACATGGGCGCGCTCTGCCTCGGCCCCTCGCCGCGCAGCTTCGAGGCGCCGTGGTACAGCATCGTCGCGCCGAGCGCGCCGCGCGCCGGCACGAGCGACAGCTCCTCCGGGCTCACCGCCATCCCCATCGCCACGCCGCCCTCCTCGCGCGGCGCCTTGGGCCGCGCTCCTCCCGTCAGGGTGGAGCCGCG
>DASVZX010000393.1:0-2514 GCA_036391435.1 Anaeromyxobacter sp.
GGGCGCGCGCCATCGCGCGCGGCGTGCCCGGCGCGGCCGCCGCGCTCGCGGAGGTCGAGGCGGCGCTCCGCATCGCGCGGCGCCGCCGCGCCGGTCCGTTCGCGGTCGATCTCGGCGAGGCGCGCGGCCTCGGGTACTACACCGGCCTCACGTTCGCGGGGTACGCTCCCGGCGCGGGGAGCAGCGTCGCGGCGGGCGGCCGCTACGACGCCCTCCTGGAACGCTTCGGCCGGCCCGGGCCCGCCATCGGGTTCGCGGTCGACCTCGAGTTCGCCACGCAGGCGCTGGAGCGCGCCCAGGGAGCGTCTCGCGGCGGCGCGCGCCGGGCCGGCCGGACGCCACGTCGGCGCTAGCCGAGCCCGACCCTTCCTGCTAGGGTGCGGCACCTGCGCCGCGGCCCGCCCGCGAAATGGGCGGCGATCCTCCGGCGGTCCCAGCGGGACCGCGAGGCGAGCGGCCGAGGGAGTCGAGCGCAATGGCGAACGTGGTCGTCGTCGGAGCCCAGTGGGGCGACGAGGGCAAGGGCAAGATCGTCGATCTCCTCACCCAGGACGCGGACGTCGTCGTCCGGTTCCAGGGCGGGAACAACGCGGGCCACACCCTCGTCGTGGGCGGCGAGAAGACGGTCCTGCACCTCATCCCGGCGGGCATCCTCCACCCCGGCAAGGCGTGCGTCATCGGGAACGGCGTCGTCGCCGACCCGGCGGTGCTCGTCATGGAGATCGACCGGCTGAAGGCGAAGGGCGCCTTCCAGGACGACCGCCAGCTCGTGGTCTCGTTCGACGCGCACGTGATCATGCCGTGGCACAAGGCCATCGACATCGCCCGCGAGACGGCGGCGGGCGCGGGCAAGATCGGGACGACCGGCCGCGGCATCGGCCCGACCTACGAGGACAAGGTCGCCCGGCGCGGCCTGCGCGTCCGCGACATCCTGGACGAGGCGCGCCTCGCGCGGAAGGTGAGGGAGCGGCTGCCCGCCGCCCGCGAGGAGCTGAAGCGGCTCGGCGCGACGCCCGACCTCGACGAGGCCGGCATCGTGAAGCAGTACGCCGAGCTGGGCCGCCGGATCGCGCGCTACGCGACCGACGTCTCGCTCTGGCTCCACCGCGCGCTGAAGGAGGGCAAGCAGCTCCTCTTCGAGGGCGCGCAGGGGACGATGCTCGACGTGGACCACGGCACCTACCCGTTCGTCACGAGCTCGAACACCGTGGCGGGGAACGCGGTCGTCGGCTGCGGGCTCGGCCCGACCGCCGTCGACTACGTGCTCGGGATCTCGAAGGCCTACTCGACCCGCGTCGGCGGCGGGCCGTACCCGAGCGAGCTCAAGGACGACGTCGGCGAGCGGCTCCGGAAGATCGGCGGCGAGTTCGGCGCGACCACCGGCCGGCCGCGGCGCACCGGCTGGATCGACGCGCTCGCGCTCCGCTACGCGGCGCGGGTGAACGGGCTGAACGGCATCGCGATGACGAAGCTCGACGTGCTGACCGGCTTCGACCGGGTGAAGATCGCGGTCGGGTACGAGGTCGACGGCGTGAAGCTCGACGAGATGCCGTCGGATCCCGAGGTGCTCGAGCGGGCGAAGGCCGTCTACGAGGAGCTGCCGGGCTGGTCGGAGAAGGTGGACCACCTGCGGGGCTTCGACGACCTGCCACCGAAGGCGCGCGCGTACGTGAAGCGCGTCGAGGAGCTCGTCGGCGTGAAGGTCATCGGCGTCTCGGTCGGCGCCGACCGCGGCCAGACGATCCTCCGCGAGAACCCCTTCCGTTCGTAGCGGGCTCGCGCGGAGAGGACGGCGTCGCGCCTCCCGCGCTCCTCTCCCCCGCGCAGCGGGGGAGAGACAGGGCGCGGGGGCCCGGGATGTGGGACAGGGGCCCCGGGCATCGCCGGCCGCCGCTGTCGTATCATCGGGGCGACATGCACGCCTTCTCGCTCGCGCTCGCCCTCGCCGCGTCCCAGGCCCAGGCGCCGGTGAGCCCCAGTCCCGCGCCCGTCGTGGTCCCGGTCCCCGTCACCGCCCCCGCGGAGCCGCCGCGGGTGCGGCCGACGATGGTCACCGAGGAGCCGGCGCCGGCCGCGCCCTCGACCGCGCTCCCGACCCCCATCGCGGCGCCGCCCGCCGCCCGTCCCCCGATCGCGCCCGGCAGCCCGTCGCCGTCCGCCGCGGCGAGGCCCGCCGCGCCCCTCGCGCCGATCCCGCAGGCCGCCATCGAGAAGCTCGGGCAAGGCGACCGCGCGTTCCTCGCGGGCGAGTACCGGAACGCCCTCTTCGCCTACCAGGACGCGGTCTACCTCGCGCCGAGGAGCGCGGTCGCGCGCGTGCGGCTCGGCCGGGCGTACCTCGCGCTGCGGTACCCGTCGCAAGCGGTCGCGCAGGCGGAGCAGGCGCTCGCGCTCGACCCGGAGAACCCCGACGCACGCCAGCTCGCCTCGGACGCGAAGGCCGCGCCGTCGCGCCCCGCGGGCCAGCCGGGGCCGGGCGCCCCGCCCGCGCGAGGCGGCTCCGCCGAGGCGCCC
>DASVZX010000394.1:0-3415 GCA_036391435.1 Anaeromyxobacter sp.
GACGTCCGGGTCCGCGGGTCGGCCGGCGCGGGCGGTGCGGCCCGCCCGCCTCACGCCGCGGGAGCGCCCGCCGCTCCCCGCCGGCCCCGGAGCGCCGCGCGGACCTTCTCGCGGAGCGCCTCGGGCGCGATCGGCTTCGCGAGGATCCGGTCGGCGTGGCGCGACACGAACGCCGCCGTGTCGGCGGTGAACGCGCCGCCGGTCACGAACAGCATCCGGCCGGCGAGGTCCGGGTCGATCCGCTCGATCTCGGCGTGCAGCGCCATCCCGGTGAGCACGGGCATCGCGAGGTCCGTGACGACGAGGTCGCACCGCTCGCCGGCCCTGAGCCGGCGCAGCGCCTCGCCCGCGTCGGTGAGCGTCTCCACGTCGTGCTCGGGGGCGAGCGCGCGGGACGCCATCCGGCAGAAGAGCGGCTCGTCGTCCACCACGAGCACGCGGGTGCGGGGCGCGCCGGTGGCCGCCGCGGGCGCGAGCCGCACCGGTCCGACGACGGGGCAGGCCTCCGGCTCCGCGGGCGCGGCCGGCAGCGTCACCCGGAAGGTCGAGCCCTTCCCGACCTCCGACTCGACGTCGACGTCGCCGCCGAGCGCGGTCACGATGCCGTGGCAGATCGAGAGGCCGAGCCCCGTCCCGATCCCGGCGGGCTTCGTCGTGAAGAACGGGTCGAAGAGGCGCTTGCGGTGCTCGGGCGCGATCCCGCACCCCGTGTCCCGGACCGCGATCTCCACCCGGCCGCCGCCGTCGGCCCGGACCGTCACCCGGATCTCGTTCCGGTCCGCGTGCCCGTCGGGGATCGCCTGCGCCGCGTTGACGAGGAGGTTCAGGAACACCTGCGAGAGGCGCGACTCGTTCGCGAGCACCGGCGGGACGGACGCGAGATCGACCACGATCCGGGCGCGGTGCCGGATCTCGTGGTCCGCGAGCGAGAGCGCCGCGCGCAGCGCCGCCCCGACCTGCACCGGCGCGCGGTGCTCCTCCCCGGCGCGCGAGAAGAGCTTCACGTCGGCGATGATCTCGCGCATCCGCTCCGCGCCGCTCCGCGCCTCCGCGAGGGCGGCGGTGCACTCGTCGAGCCGCTCGCGCGCCGCGGCGCCGCCGGCCGGCACGCGGGGCCGGAGCGACTCCAGCTGGGCGAGCGTGAACTCGACGTTCCCGAGCACGTACGCGAGGGGGTTGTTGAGCTCGTGCGCCACGCCCGCGGCCAGCGTGCCGATCGAGGCCATCCGGTCCGCGATCTCGAGCCGGGTCTGCATGCGCTTGCGCTCGGTGACGTCCGTGCACGTCCCGACGACGCGCGTCGCGCGCCCGGCGCCGTCGCGGGCGACGACGCGCGCCCGCCCGAGCATCCACCGCCAGTCTCCCGCGCCGGTGAGCGCGCGGTGCTCGACCTCGAACGTGCCCTGCGCGCCGGCCACGGTCCGCGCCAGCTCGCCCTCGAAGCGCGGCAGGTCCTCGGGGTGGATGAACCCGCCGAGCTCCCGCCCCGTGCGCGGGGTCCGCTCCTCGGGGAACCCGTACGTCTGCGCCCACGACGGGTGGTAGATCTCGTCGGACACGAGGTTCCAGTCCCAGACGATCTCGCTCGTCGCCGCGAGCGCCCAGCGGAGCCGGTCCTCCGACGCGCGGAGCGCCGCCTGGGTCGCCCCGATGATCGCGTCGCGCCGGCGCTGCCGGCGCACCGTCACGCCGACGCCGAGCGCGATCCCGAGCAGCAGCGCGAGCCCCGCGGCCGCACAGGTCGCGAGGATCGCGCCGGCGCTCGCACCGATCGACACGATGGCGAACCTACCCTCTCCCCCGCCGACCGACCCGACCACGCGGCGCTCGTCCGCGCGAGGTGGCATTCTGCCGCGGGCGTGGCCGCCGGCCGACGGGGTCAGCGGAAGAACACCCAGGTCACGGCCGCGAAGATCGGCACGAGGATGATGCCGCTCCACAGCATGTACCGGAAGAACCCCGGCATCGGGATGCCGGAGAGCTCGGCGATGGCCTTCACCATGAAGTTGGGGCCGTTCCCGATGTACGTGTTCGCTCCCATGAGCACCGCGCCGGCCGAGACCGCGAGGAGGATGCCCGGGCCCTCCGGGTGGGCGAGGAGCGCGCCGAGGTCCGCCGCGTCCGTGCCGAGGACCCCGCTCCCGACCGACGCGAACGTGAGGTAGGTCGGCGCGTTGTCGAGGAACGACGAGAGCAGCCCCGTCGCCCAGAAGAACTGCCACCGGGCGCCGATGCCGAGGGCGGCGCCGCGCGCGTTCAGCACCGCGAGGGCCGGGATCATGGTGGCGAAGATCCCGGCGAACAGCGCCGCGACCTCGACGATCGGCGCGAAGCCGAACCCGTTCTCCGCCCGCAGCGCGCGCGGCGTCGTGGCCCAGGCGAGCCCCGCGATCGCGAGCATCCCCGCCTCCTGCACGCCGGGCGGGAGCCGGAGCGATCCCGCCGCGAAGAGCACGCCCACGATCGCGGCGAGCCACGCGAAGTTCAGCTTCCCCGCCACGTGCACCGGGACCTGGTGCGCGACCGCCACCTCGTCGAGGTCGCCCGGGGTGGCGAGGTCCTCCTTGCGGAAGATCGTCGAGTCGACGACGTAGAACACCACGAGCAGCGCGCCGTTCACGAAGAGCCAGATCGGGAACAGGCGGAGCGTCCACAGGAACGGAACGCCGCGCAGGAAGCCGAGGAACAGGGGCGGATCGCCGAGGGGCGTGAGGAGGCCGCCCGCGTTCGCGACGACGAAGATGAAGAACACGACGACGTGCGAGACGTCGCGGCGCACCGAGTTCGCGCGCAGCAGCGGGCGCACGAGCACCATCGACGCGCCGGTCGTCCCGATGAGCGACGCGAGCACCGCGCCGAGGCCGAGGAGCGCCGTGTTGAGCCCCGGCGTGCCGGCGAGCGTGCCGCGGACCACGACGCCCCCCGAGATCACGAACAGCGCGCCGAGCAGGACGATGAAGGCGGCGTACTCGCGCCCGGCGTGGACGACCGCGGCGGGCTCGAGCGCCGCGACCCCGATCGCGACCGGCGCCCCGAGGAGGAGGCTCACGAGCGCCTTGTTCCGGTTGCGCTCCCAGAAGCCGGGCGCCGCGAGCGGCAGCACCGCGATCGCGAGGAGCATGAGCGCGAACGGCGCGACGCTCCACGCCGGGAGACGCTCGCCCAGCGGCAGCTCGGCCCCCTCCGCGGCGCGCGCGGCGGCGGGGAGGAGCGCGGCGAGGAGCGGGAGGGCGGCGAGGCGAGGATGGCGGCTCACGGTGGGTCGGCCCCTGCACGAGAAGGGCCACACGCGCGCGCCGCCGTCAACGCGCCCGGCGTGCCGTGCCCCCGGCCCGCGTGCCTCGGGAGCGGGCACGTGCGCCCGGCGCGAGCACGGGGTCGCGCCGGCGGCCCCCGTCGCCGCCGCGGCCTCCCC
>DASVZX010000395.1:0-9549 GCA_036391435.1 Anaeromyxobacter sp.
GGCCGCCGCCCGGCCGCGGTCGCCCGTCCGGCAGGCGGCGCGCCGCCGGGAGCGGCGGGCGCCCGGCATGCGACCGCGGGCTTCCTCCGGGCCGCGGGGCGCCACACCTTGCAGGGCATGCAGGACCCAGCCGACCGTCCGGCGAGCGGCCGCCACCCCGAAGAGATCGACGCGCGCGCCGACGCGCTCCGCGCGCTCGCGGGATCCCACGTCCCCGTCCTGCTCGCCGGCGCCTACGCGTTCTGCGAGTACACGGGCATCTTCCGGGAGACGAAGGACCTCGACCTCTTCCTCCGCGAGCGCGACCTCGAGGAGGCGTTCCGCGTGCTCGAGAACGCCGGCTTCCGGACCGAGATCGAGGACGCGACCTGGATCGGGAAGGGGTGGCGGGGCGAGTGGTACGTCGACCTCATCTTCGGGTCGGGGAACGGCGTCGCGGTGGTGGACGACCTCTGGTTCGAGCACGCCCGGCCCGCTCGCGTCATGGGCGTCGACGTCCTCCTCGCGCCTCCGGAGGAGATGATCTGGTCGAAGGCCTTCGTGCTCGAGCGCGAGCGCTACGACGGCGCCGACGTGAACCACCTCATCCGCGCGACCGGGGACGCGCTCGACTGGGACCGGCTCCTCTTCCGGTTCGACCGGTACTGGGAGGTGCTGCTCTCGCACGTGCTGCTGTACCGGTTCGCCTACCCGGGCGAGCGCTCGAAGGTGCCGGACCGCGTGATGGAGACGCTCCTCGAGCGGACGGCCGCGGAGCTCGGGACGGATCACCCGCGGGCGCTCTGCCGCGGGAACCTCATGTCGAGCGAGCAGTACCGGCACGACCTCACGCAGCTCGGGTACGAGGACGGGCGCCGCTGGGACGAGGGCGAGCGGACGACGGGAGTTGGGGCGGATGGCGGACGGGAACGGGACCTTCCGGCTGGCGGCGGCCGCTGACCTTCACCAGCGCCAGGAGCAGCACGGGAAGTTCCGCGAGCTCGTGAAGGCGGTGAACGGGGAGGCGGAGGGGCTCGTCCTCGCGGGCGACCTCACCGACCACGGCCTCGTCGACGAGGCGAAGGCGCTCGCGGAGGCGCTCGCGCAGCTCCGCGTCCCGTGCGCGGCCGTGCTCGGGAACCACGACTTCGAGGGCGGCGCCGTCCGCGACCTCGTGCGGATCCTGAACGAGGTGAAGGTCGTCGTGCTCGACGGCGACCACGCCGTGTTCGATCGCCGGCTCGGGATCGCCGGCGTGAAGGGGTTCGGCGGCGGGTTCGACCGGGCCCTCCTGCAGGCCTTCGGCGAGCCCGCGGTGAAGGCGTTCGTGCAGGAGGCCGTGAACGAGGGGCTGAAGCTCGAGGCCGCCCTCGCCCAGCTCGACACGCCGAAGAAGGTCGTCCTCCTGCACTACGCCCCGATCGCCGCGACGACGGAGGGCGAGCTCCCGGAGATCAAGCCGTTCCTCGGGACGACCCGCCTCACCGCGTGCTGCGACGCGTTCGGAGCGCTCGCGGTGTTCCACGGTCACGCCCACCACGGCGCGCCGGAGGGGCGCACCCCGAGCGGCATCCCCGTCTACAACGTCGCGATGCCGGTGCTGAAGCGGCTCTCGGACAAGCGGTTCCGGGTGGTCGACGTGTGAGGCGCGGCCCGCGCGCCGGGCGCAGCGGGTCGCGGTAGAGTCGCCCCGTGCGGATCTCCCTCGTCCCGGTGGCGCTCGCGCTCGCCGCCTGCGGCGGCCCGGACCGCGGCGGCGCCTCCGCCGCGCTCTGGGTCGGCGAGGCGGGCGCCGCGCGGGTGCTCGCGGTGTCCGCCGACGGGCGCGTCCTCTCCACGGCGGCGGCGCGGCCCGCCCTCGACGCGCCGGTCCGCGCGCTCGCCCTCCTCGCCGACGGGGCCGTCCTCGTCCTGCAGGAGCCGTCGGGCGGAGGGGCGCCGGGCGTCGTCGTGGGACGGGACGGCGCGCGGGTCGCGACGCTCGCGGCGACCGACGCGGGCGGCGCGCCCCTGTTCGACGCGGCCGGGCCGCCGTGGGCGGCGGCGCAGGCGGCCGACGGGCGGATCTGGGTGACGGGCCGCCTGGCCCCGGTGATCTTCGGGCGCGACGGCGCGCTCGTGGGGACCGCGGCGCCGCTGCCGCTCGCGACGCGCGGCGTCGCCGCGCTCGCCGACGGCCGCGTGCTCGTGACGTGCGGCGCCAGCTCCGCCGCGCTGTACGCCGCCGACGGGGCGTCGGCCGAGCCGCTCGCGATCTCGGTCGGCGCGAACTACTCCGGGGTGGACGCCGTCGCGGCGCGGCCGGGGGGCGGCCTCGTCCTCGCGGTGCTCCGCCACGGCGTCACGACGGACGGCGTCCTCGTGGACGTCGCGCTCGCGCCGGGCGTGCTCGCGGCGACGGGCGATCCCGAGGCGTCCGCGCGGCTCCCGGAGCTGCCCTCCGCCCTCGCGATCGGCGCCGGCGTCGTCGTCGCCGCGCCGTCGCTCGGGGCGCTCGCGCCGCCGGGCTGCGCCGAGGCGCTCTCCGCCGACCTGCGCGAGCGGCGCGGCTGCGTCGCCCCGGGGGCGCACCGGGGGGTCGTGCGGCTCCGGTGATCCGTCAGTGCCGGAGCGGCGGCGGCCCCGCCGCCTTGCGCACCCGCTCCAGGATCTCGTCCATGCCCACCGACTTCGGGATGTACCCCTGCGCGCCGAGCAGCTCGGCCTCCCACTCGAACCCGTACGCGGAGAGGATCAGGATCGGGATGGCCGAGCTCCGGGCATCGCCCCGCATCCGCTCCATCACGCCCCAGCCGTCGAGGACCGGCATCTTGAGGTCGAGGAGGACGATGCCGGGCGCCTCGTCTGCGACGCGCCGGAGCGCGACCTCGCCGTTCTCCGCCTGCTGCACGGGGTAGCCCGCCACCGTCAGCACCTCGCAGAGCGCCTCGCGGAAGTCGCCGTCGTCGTCGACGACGAGGATGTACGGGCCGGGGGTCATGGCGTCACCGGTTCCGTGCGCAGGGCCGCGGCGATCTCGGCGGCGATCCGGCGCGCGTCCGGAACGCGCCCCGGCGGGAGCGAGACGGCGCCGACGACCGGGTGCCCCCCGCCGCCGTAGCGCTCGCAGAGCTTCGAGATGTCGTGGGCGCGCGGCGGGCGCGCCCACGGGTTCGAGCCCACCGACACCTTGGTGCGCTTCGGGTCGTGGGTCACCACGACCGTGTAGGCCGCGCGCGGGAAGAGGTCGTAGGCGATGAACTTGTTCGCCCCCTCGACGCCGGCGTCGACGAGGTCCACGGTGACGACGCCGCCCTCCTCGTGCGCGGCGCGGCGGACCGCGTCGATCGCGCCGCGGTGCCGCTCGAGGATCGGGCCGAGCGGGCCGCTGACCCAGGGCGCCGCCGCGATCTCGGCGAGCGGGCGGCGCTGCATCGCCTCGATCATCCGGTTCGAGACCCCGGGATCCTGCGACGCCTCGAGCAGCGTCATGATCCGCAGGGCCGGCTCCTCGAGCCGCACCGCCGTCGCCGCCGAGGGAAAGCGCGCCGCGTCGATGACGTCGGCCCAGCGGACGAGCTCGGCGAGGTCGGGCGCGGACCACGCGAAGCGCTCGGCGAGCGTCCGCGCGATGAACCCGGTGCAGCTCGGGGCGGTGGGGTCCCAGAACTTCTTCCCGGAGCGGTCGCGATCGAAGGCCGCCCGGTCGGCGGGGGTGGCGAACGCGCTCGCGTGGTGATCGAACCACCAGTGAAGGTCGGGCGACGCCGAGAAGCGGAAGTCGACGCACGCGTTCACGTCGGCGTCCAGGGCGTGACCGGCGAACGGGTCGCCGAGCTGGTGGTGCAGGGGCTCGTACGACACCGCCGCGAGCCGCGCGCCCTCGCGCTCGGCGAAGAAGCGGCCGAACACGGCGGCCGAGGCGCAGCCGTCGAAGCAGTTGCCGTGGTGGAGGATCTTGAGCTGCATCGGCGCGGGAATCTAGTGACCGGCGGAGCATAGCGTCAACGCGAGTCTGCGGGGCGCGGCGCGGCGCGTGCGCCCCACCGGGGATCGACGGGCTGGCGAGCGGCCGTCGAGTCCCGTACGCTCGGGGGCGGGAGGAGCCGACCCGTGACCACCAGAGCGCTCGCCGCCGCCGTCGCCGCCCTGGCGCTCGCGGCCTGCCACACCGTCCGGTACGACGCCGGGCGCCCCGCGTCCCCGCGTCGATGGGAGACGACGGTCCACTTCTTCCTCTGGGGGCTCGTCGGCGAGGCCCGGATCGACCTCGACGCCGCGTGCCCGGAGGGCGTGGCCCGCTTCCGGAACGAGGCCGGCCCGCTCCAGTGGGTCGCCCAGGTCGGCACGCTCGGCCTGTGGGCTCCCCGCCGCGTGGTCGTCGAGTGCGCGGAGGTGGCGCGATGAGGCCCGGGCGCGCGGCGGCCGCGACGACCCTGCTCGCCCTCGCCGGCTGCTACACGATCCGCTACGAGCGCCACGGCGTGCCCCCCGAGGCCGGCGCGCCGCGCGAGGTGTGGAACCACGGCGCCCTCGGCGGAACGATCCCCGCCTCGCACGCGATCGACCTCGCCCGCACTTGCCCGGACGGCTTCGCCTCCGTCGAGAACCAGGTCACCGCCGCGAACGCCGTCGGCCAGCTCCTCACGTCCTTCGGGATGCTCTTCGTCCTGCAGGCGCCGCTCTGGGAGCCGACCACCGTCCGCGTGGTCTGCGCGAGCGAGGCGGCGTCCCGCGCTCCCGGCAGGCGGACCAAGATCGTCCTGCTCGCGCTCCAGCCGCTCGGGGGCGTGACGGACGAGCGCGCGCGCCTGCTCGGCGACGCGCTCGCGGGCGAGCTGCGCCGCCGGGCCGGGGTCTCGGTGGTGACCCAGGCCGACGTCGCGGCGCTGCTCGGGGTCGAGCGCACGCGCCAGATGCTCGGGTGCGCCGAGTCCGGCTGCATGGCCGAGATCGGGGGCGCGCTCGGCGCGGACCGCGTCATCCACGGCAGCCTCGGCCGGCTGGGAGGTTCGCTCATGGTGAATCTATCGGCGCTCGACGCCCGGCGCGGCGCGGCGGTGGCGTCGGTGTCGGAGCGGCTCAAGGGCGGCGCGGACGAGGCGTTCCTGGACGCGCTCCCGGCCATCGCGGACGCGATCCTCGCCGGGCCGACCCGGTAGAGGCCTGTACCCGGAGTGAAAGGCCGCGGGGAGCGGGCCGGCGCAGCTCGCTTCCCGAGAAGCGCCTGGCCCGAACACGGGACGGCCTGGGGTGGCGAGGGCCGGTGGGCGCGGGTAGACTCCGCGGGGAATGGACGCGATCCGGGTCGGGGCGCTCCTCGACGACAAGAAGTTCGACCTCCGGCTGTCGCTGCTGGCGGGCAGGCAGGGGCTCTCCCGCCGGATCAGCTCCTCCCGCATCCAGAAGCCGGGGCTCGTCCTCGCCGGATTCACGGAGTACCTGCACAAGGAGCGGGTGCAGGTGTTCGGCAACACCGAGATCAGCTACCTGCACACGCTCCCGCGGGAGCAGGCCGTCCAGGTGCTCCGGAACTTCTTCGCCCAGGACGTCGCCTGCCTCGTGGTCACGAAGGGGCTCGAGGTCCCGCCGGACATGGCCGCCGCCGCCGACGAGGCGGGCGTCCCCATCCTGCGGACGACGCACCTCTCGTCGACGTTCATCGAGAGCGTCCAGAACTACCTCGAGGACACCCTCACCGCGCAGACGTCGATGCACGGCGTGCTCCTCGACGTCTTCGGCGTCGGCATCCTCCTCCTCGGAAAGTCCGGCATCGGCAAGAGCGAGATCGCCCTCGACCTCATCATGCGGGGCCACCGGCTCGTCGCGGACGACATCGTCGACGTGAAGCGCCGCTCCCCCGACTCCGTCCAGGGCGCCGGGTCGGAGATCATCAAGCACCACATGGAGATCCGCGGCCTCGGGATCATCAACATCAAGGACCTGTTCGGCGTCGCGTCGATCCGCGAGCGGAAGAAGATCGAGATCGTCCTCGAGCTCGTCGAGTGGGATCCGAACGTCGAGTACGACCGGCTCGGCGTCGAGGAGAAGAAGTTCCGGATCCTCGACGTCGAGATCCCGATGCTGATCGTGCCGGTCCGGCCGGGCCGCAACATGACCACCATCGTCGAGGTCGCGGCGCGCAACCACCTGCTGAAGCTGCAGGGCCACCACTCGGCCCGCGAGTTCCAGGAGCGGCTCAACCGCGCGATCGCGCTCGCCCCCGGCGGGCGCGTCGGCGAGATGGACGTCGAATGACGGCGGTGGCCGCGCCGCAGGTCGTGATCCTGACCGGCGTGTCGGGATCGGGCAAGTCGACCGCGCTCCGCGCGCTGGAGGACGCGGGCTACTACTGCGTCGACAACCTCCCCATCGTGTTCCTCGAGAAGCTCCTCGAGCTCTCCGGCCACACCGCCGGCGAGGTGTCGCGCATCGCGCTCGGCGTCGACGCGCGAGAGGGGCGCTTCCTCTCCGAGGCGCCGCGCATCATCGAGGAGGTGCGCCAGAAGGGGAGCGACGTCCAGGTCCTCTTCCTCGACGCCTCGGACGAGGCCCTCGTCCGCCGCTACTCCGAGACGCGCCGCCGCCATCCGCTCGCGGGCGAGGGCGGGACGGTCCCGGACGGCATCGCCGCGGAGCGCCGCGCCCTCGCCGACCTCAAGGGGATCGCGGACGAGGTCATCGACACGACGACGCTCAACGTCCACGAGCTGAAGCGCCTCGTGGGCCGGCGGTTCGTCGCGGGCGACGGCGCGAAGCTCGGCGTCACGGTCGTGTCGTTCGGGTTCCGCTTCGGCATCCCCACCCACGCCGACATGGTGCTCGACGTCCGCTTCCTGCCGAACCCCTACTTCGTCCCGGAGCTGAAGCCGCACCCGGGCACCGACCCGCGCGTCGCCGGCTTCGTGCTCGGCCAGCCGGACGCGAAGGCGTTCCTCGACCGGCTGGTCGAGCTGTTCGGGTTCCTGCTGCCCCGGTACCGGGCGGAGGGGAAGAGCTACCTCACGATCGCCATCGGCTGCACCGGCGGGAAGCACCGGTCGGTCGCCGTCTCCGCGGCGCTCGCGCAGCGGCTCGAGGCGGCCGGGCAGACGGTCCGGCTCTGGCATCGCGACGTCGAGAAGGAGTAAGAAGCCGACGGCGGCGGGGTGCCGCGGCCGCCGCGCGCGCTGGCCTCCGCCTCGATGCGCGGCTATGGTACGCGCGCGCCGGGGGGCCCGGCGAGAACGAGGGTGCGCTCGATGGTCGGTCTCGTGGTCGCCACGCATGGACGTCTCGCCGAGGAGCTCCTCCGCACCGCGGAGGGGATCGTCGGCCCGCTCGAGCAGTGCGAGGCGGTGAGCATCGCCGCCGGCGTGTCGATGGAGGAGGCGCGCGCCCGCCTCGCCGAGGCCGTGAAGCGGGTCGACGCCGGCGACGGGACGCTCGTGCTCACCGACATGTTCGGGGGGACGCCCGCGAACCTGGCGCTCACCTTCCTCGACGAGAAGGTCGAGGTGGTCACGGGCGTGAACCTCCCGATGATCGTGAAGCTCGCGACCGCGCGGGGCGGCGCGGGCGTGACCCTGCGCGCGGCGGCGGAGCTCCTCACCGCCTACGGCCAGAAGAACATCACGCTCGCGTCCGATCTCCTCCGGGCCCGGGTGGAGAAGAGCCAGCGGTGACGCCGTCCCGTGAACGAGCCCCAGGCCGTGCCCGCGTCCTGCCCGGGCACGGGCCCGTCGACCTGCACGGGGGCTCCGCCGGCCCGGGCGGGGCGCTGAATGCGCGGCCGCGCGCGCCCGTCCCTCCGCCGTGATCCCCCTCGTCCGCGTCGACAACCGGCTGCTCCACGGGCAGATCCTCGAGACCTGGATCCCGCGCCTGGGGATCGGCCAGGTGGTCGTCGCGGACGACGAGGCGGCCGCGAGCCCGCTCGCCCGCGCGGCGATGACGCTCTGCGTCCCGCCCGACCTGCCGGCACGGATCCTCCCGGTGAAGGCCGTCGCGTGGGCCGCGCTCGCCGAGTCGAAGGCGCGGGTCCTCGTGCTCGTCCGCGACGTGGCGTCGCTCGTCGACGCGCGGGCGGCGGGCCTCACCCCCGCCCTCGCGCCCACCGTGAACCTCGGCAACGTCCACTTCTTGCCCGGCCGCAAGCCGGTCACCCCCTCGGTGTTCCTCTCCGGCGCCGAGGTGGACGCGCTGCGCGCTCTCGCCGCAGCCGGGTTCCAGATCGAGGCGCGCGCGATCCCGTCCGACTCCCCCGCCGGGATGGGCGAGATCGAACGCCGGTACGCCGCGGCGCCTTAGGTTAGACTGCTGTTGCTTTGGGCTACCTCGTCCTGGCCCTCGTCGCGGGCCTCGCCGCCATCGAACGCAAGGGCTTCCTCCAGGCGATGCTCTCGCGTCCGATCGCGCTGGCGCCGCTGGCCGGCTGGGCGCTCGGCGATCTCCAGGGCGGGCTCCTCGTCGCCGCTCCGCTGGAGCTCCTCTGGCTCGGCGCGGTGAACCTCGGGGCGGCGCTGCCGGTGCACGAGGCGCTCGGGACGACCGCCATCGCGGGCGGCGCCGTGCTCGCCGGGCGCGCGCTCGGCGAGGGGACGTCGCCGGAGGGCGCGATCCTGGCGGTGCTCCTGTGCGCCCCGCTCGCCCTGCTCGGTCGGCGCGCGGACCGCCTCGTCGAGCTCTGGAACGAGCGGCTCGCCGCCCGCGCGGAGGCCGAGCTCCTGCGCCACCACGCCCGCGCGGCGGTGCGGACGAACCTGTACGGCCTCGTCCTGCCCTTCTCGATCGCGGCGGTGCTCGCGCCGCCGGGCGCCGCCCTCGTGGCGGCGGTGGTGCCCGCCTTCCTCGGCGCAGTCCCGGGCGCGCGGCTCCCGCTCCGGGTCGGGTTCTTCGCGTTCGCGGCGCTCGCGGGCGCGTCCGGCGCGAAGGCGCTGCGCGCCCGGACGGCGCCGGCGCTCTTCTTCGCCGGGCTCGCCGCCGTCGTCGTCGTCGCGGCGGTCCTCGGGAGGCTCACCGCGTGAGCGCGCCCGCCAAGAGGGTCCCCGGCCCGACGCTGGCGCGGGTGTTCTGGCGGTGCCTGTTCGTCCAGGCGGCGTGGAACCGGCGCGGGATGCAGAACCTCGGCTTCGCCTACGCGATCGACCCCGCCCTGCGCGCCCTCTACGCCGAGCCCGAGCGGCGCGAGGAGGCGCTCCGGCGCCACCTCGGGTTCTTCAACTGCCACCCCTACATGGCCGCCGCCATCGTCGGGGGCGCCATCCACCACGAGGAGCGGGTCGCCGCGGGCGCGGAGCCCGGCGGGCAGCCGCTGCGGTACAAGCAGACGCTGCAGGGGCCGCTCGCGGCCGTCGGCGACGGCTTCTTCTGGACGGCGCTCCGCCCGTTCTTCGGCGCGGTCGCCGCCGTGGGGGCGCTGCTCGGCGGCTGGCCCGCGATCGTCGGGGCCCTGGCGTTGTACAACGTGATCCACCTCGCGTTCCGGCTCGGGCTGTTCCGCGACGGGTACGCCAAGGGAGACGCGATCGTGGACGACATCTCGAGGCTCGCGCTGCCCGCCGCCGCCGATCGGCTCCGCTCGGCCGGCGCCGCGCTCTGCGGCGTCGCCGC
>DASVZX010000396.1:0-2561 GCA_036391435.1 Anaeromyxobacter sp.
GTCGGGACGCTGCTCGACCGCGCCGTCGCCGCGCCCGAGGGGCTCGGAGGCACGGTCACGCTCGCGGCGGACGCGCGCGAGGCGCTCGCCCGCTACGCGTACGGCGACGCCCGCCGCGCGCTCAACGCGCTCGAGGTCGGCGCCGCCGCGGTCCTGCTCGCGGGCCGGACCGAGATGACGCGCGCCGACGCCGAGGAGGCGCTCCAGCAGAAGACCATCCTCTACGACAAGGCGGGCGAGCAGCACTACGACGTCGTCTCCGCGTTCATCAAGTCGATGCGCGGATCGGACCCGGACGCCGCGGTCTACTACATG
This sequence comes from Anaeromyxobacter sp., assembly GCA_036391435.1. Lineage (GTDB taxonomy): Bacteria > Myxococcota > Myxococcia > Myxococcales > Anaeromyxobacteraceae > Anaeromyxobacter. Next base: position 316 of record DASVZX010000396.1, read on the forward strand.
GTGCGGATGCTCGAGGGCGGCGAGGACCCGCGCTTCGTCCTGCGCCGGATGGTGATCTTCGCCTCCGAGGACGTCGGGAACGCGGACCCGCAGGCGCTCCAGGTCGCGGTCGCGGCGCTCCAGGCCGTCGAGCTCGTCGGGCTCCCCGAGGGCGTCCTGCCGATGAGCCAGGCGGCCATCTACCTCGCGCTCGCCCCGAAGTCGAACACCGCCATCGCGTCCTACGGCAACGCGCGCCGGCTCGTCCAGGAGAAGGGGCCGCTCCCGGTGCCGCTCAAGCTCCGCAACGCGCCGACGAAGCTCATGCAGGGGCTCGGCTACGGCGCGGGGTACCGCTACCCGCACAACTTCGAGGGGCACTACGTCGCCGAGGCATACCTGCCCGACGCGCTCCGCGGGACGGAGATCGTGAAGCTCTCGGAGAGCGGCCTCGAGAAGGCGCTCGGCGAGCGCTGGCGGGCGCTGCGCGCGGGCGCGAGGAAGGACGAGGACTGAAGGCGTCGGCGGCCCGTGCCCGTGGATCTCCGGGCTCCGGCTCGGGCGGGCGCGGGCGCGGGGGCGGGCGCGGGCGCCCTGCCCGGCGCTCGAGGATCGTCGCGCGCGGGCTCGAGCACGTCCACGCAAAGACGGACGCCCGGGAGCCCCGGGCGTCCGCGTCCGACCGCCTTCGCTGCGGGGACTACTTCGCCGGGGCGGGCTGCTCCGCCTTCTCGGCCTTCGCCTTCTCGACCTTGTGGTGCGCCGCCTTCGCGGGCGCCTTCGTCTCGGTGGACGAGGCCTCCTTCGCGTGGACCTTGTGGTGCGCGGCGTGGGACGCCGCCTTCGCCGGCGCCTTCTCCGTCTTCGCGGTCTCGCCCTTCGTCTGGGCGGTGGCCGCGGGGGCCGGGGTCGGCGGGGTCTGCTGCGGGGCCTGAGCCTGCGCGGTGGCCGCCGAGCCGAGCAGGGCGGCGAGCGCCAGCGCGTTCGCGATCTTCATCTGGATTCCTCCTGAGCGGCGCGGGAGCGGGAGCGCTCCCAGCCCGTCGAGGAGTTGGACGCGCGGCGCGGCGCCACATTCAATCGGCCCCCGCGCGGGCGCCGCGCGGCGGAGCCGCCGGACGCAGCGGCACGCCGGCGATCGCGCAGTACGCGCCGCTCACGGCGGCCGCGAGGAGCGCCGCGGCTCCGGAAAGCGCCGCTGCCGCCTCCGGATCGTCGAGCGCGATCCCGCCGTCCGCGACGAGCATCGCCGCGACGACCGCCGTCCCCGTCACGGCCGCCGAGACGCCGATCACCCACGGGAACGCGAGACGCCGCGCGGCACGCAGCGCGAGGACGATCGGGAGCCCGACGACGATCGCGACCGCGTATCCGGCCGGCACCCACCTCGTCGCGAACGCCACGAGGAGGTCCAGGGCCGACCGGGAGAAGCCCGGGGCCACGAGCCCGGGCCGGGCGTCCGCCATCGACATCCGGAACACCTCGTACGCCAGCACGGCGACCGGGGCGACGGCCGGCGCGAGGGCGAAGCCGGCCGCGTGGCGCAGGACGCCGGCCGCGCGCCCGATCACGGCCGCCCCTCGTACACGCGCTCGAGCCTTCGATCCTCCGCGATCGACGCGGGGGTCACGAGCACGAGGTCCTCCGGCACCGGCCCGCCCCAGCGCCGCTCCATCGCGCCGCGGAGCCCGAGGGTGCGCAGGTCCTTCAGCCGCTCGCGCCGTCCGTACGAGATCCCGGCCGCCCGCTCGTAGGCCTTCACGACCAGCTCCGAGCAGTAGATGCGGTCGTCGCCCCAGCCGAACCGCGGGTCGTAGCGCCGGCCGAGGAACCCCTTCGCCCGCTCGACGGCGGCGGCGCGCAGGGGCTCGGGGACGCCGCGCGGCCGCAGGACGAGCAGCTCCCCCCCGCGCGCCGCCCGGCGCCGCCACGCCCTCCACGGCGTGCGCGACACCTTCCCGAGCGCCTCGACGACGAACGTGCCGTCCGCGCCGACGTCCACGATCCCGACGTGCGACCAGGGGCTCCGCGTCGCCCACCGGATCGCCCAGGACTGCGAAGAGGACGACGTCTCGAACACGAGATCGCCCGCGCGGACGGCGGGCTCCGCCGCGCGTGTCGGCGAGGACACGGCGACCCCGAGGACGGCGAGCCACACGACGGCGCATCTCCGCGGCATCCGGGACCTCCCGAGCGTTCCGGATCCGGGAGAGCACGGGGCGTGCCGGCGCGCCGCCGGCCCGCGGCTCCCGGGAGCCGCGCCGCCG
>DASVZX010000397.1:0-4398 GCA_036391435.1 Anaeromyxobacter sp.
GTCCTTCTCGAGCGTCCGCGCGCGCGTGGCCTGGTGCTCCGCCTCGGCGCGGGCCTCGGCGAGGCGCGCCGCGAGCTTGTCGATCTCCTCGCGGAGCGCCTGCGCGCCGCCGAGCCGCTTCGCCGACTCCTGCTGCTCGAACGCCTTCTTCTTCGCCCGCTCGAGCTCGGCCCGGAGCTGCGCCGCCTCCTCGCGCCGCTCCTTCGCCTCGGCGCGCGCGGCGGCCTCGGCCCTGCGCGCCGCCTCGGCGCTCGTCCGCGCGGTGGCGTCGTCCGCGGAGCGCGCCGCGAGGGCGGCCCGGGCGCTCCGCGCCGAGAGGAAGAAGCCGACGCCGGCGAGCACCCCGACGAGCGCGACGAAGAAGGCGAGACCGGTCATGGACGTGTGGCTCCCGTGGCTGGGGCTTTCACTAACCCACCTGGCGCGGCTTGGAAAGGCTCGCGGCGAGCGCCCGTCCGGCGTCCCGCCGGCCTCGACCCGGGCCCACCCCCGGCGCGGAGGCGCGCGCCCCGGGAGCGCGCTAGGATCGTTCCCCGCCCGATGCGCCACGTCGCGACCAAGATCTTCCTGACCTTCGCGGTCGCGCTGGCGGCGTTCGGGCTCGTCGCGGCGTTCGGGATCGTCCGGCTCCAGGAGCTGCGCAAGGACCTGAGGCTCCTGTCCGGCGGGTACCTCGCGCTCACCCGGATCGCGGCGCAGCTCGACGCGAAGGACTGGGTCTCCGCCCGCGCCCTGGAGGCCCGCGCGCTCGACAGGGCCGCCCGCCAGGCCTACCTCCCCGTCGCCCGCGCGCACTTCCCGGCGCTCGTCCGGGAGAAGATCGAGGAGGGCCGCCGGGTCGCGCGGGAGGCCCGCGCCGACGCCCGGGACGGCGACGCCCGCTTCCTCGACGAGGTGTCGACCCGCCTCGACGGCCTCGCGACGCGCTGGGCCGAGTACGACCGGCAGTCGCGCGCGCTCTTCGACGCGCTCGAGGCCGGCGAGGGCCAGGACCCGCGGACCGCGGCCGCCTTCGAGGCGCGCGCCCAGGAGGTGCAGCGGCTCGAGCGCGGCCTGTCGCTCGACGCGAAGCTCCTGCAGGTCGCGCTCGAGACGCAGATCGCCGACCGCGTCCACGCGGCGGAGCGCACCGAGGCGCAGACGGTGCTCCTCATCGTCATCTACTCGCTCGTCGCGCTCGCCATCGGGGTCGGCGCCGCGCTGCTCTCGCAGCGGCTGCTCGCGCCGATCGGGACGCTCACCGAGGGGGTCAAGGCGGTCGCGGCCGGCGACCTCACCCGCAAGGTCGAGGTGCGGAGCGAGGACGAGATCGGCCTGCTCGCCCGCGAGTTCAACGCGATGGCCGCCTCGCTCGACCGGCAGCGCGACGAGCTGCGCCGGGCGGAGCGGCTCGCCGCCGTCGGCCGGATCTCCGCCCAGATCACCCACGAGATCCGCAACCCCCTGAACGCGATCGGCCTCAACGCGGAGCTCTTGCAGGAGGAGCTCGAGTCCGCCCCGGCCCCGCCGCGCGAGGCGGTGCAGCTCGTCCGCGCGATCTCGCGCGAGGTGGACCGGCTGAACGGCGTGGCGGAGGAGTACCTCCGCTTCGCCCGCCACCCCCGCCAGCTCGCGCGTCAGGACGTGTCCGAGATCCTCGGCAGCCTCCTCGACTTCCTCGGCCCCGAGCTGCAGGCGGCGCGCATCGAGGTGGCGCGGGACCTCGCGCCCGCGGCGCCCGGCGTGCGGGGCGACGAGGGACAGCTGCGCGCGGTGTTCCTGAACCTGCTCCGCAACAGCCGCGAGGCGATGCCCGGCGGGGGCGTCCTGCGCGTGCGGACGTCGGCGGCGGACGGGGCCGTGGAGGTGCGGGTCGGCGACACCGGGCGGGGCATCCCCGCGGGCGACCTGACGCGGATCTTCGAGCCCTTCTACTCGACGAAGGAGCGCGGCACCGGCCTGGGGCTGGCCTTCGTCCAGCAGGTGGTCCGGGAGCACGGCGGGACCATCGTGTGCGAGAGCGAGCTGGACCGGGGCACCACCTTCACGATCCGGCTCCCGGGCGACGCGGACGCCGAGGACGGCGCGAGCGAGGGGGCGGGCGGCTGAGCCCCCCGGAGACCGACCATGCGGCGGCGGACGCACGACTCGAGGCGGAAGCGGGGCAGCGCGGCGATCGCGGCGGCCGCGCCGCGCGCGGAGTGGGGCGAGGTCGTGCGGGACGTGCTGCCGAACGGGCTCCGCGTGCTCACCGCGCGCGCGCCGGGGCTCCACTCCGCGATGATCGCGCTCTACGTCCGCGCCGGCTCCCGCCACGAGGCGGCCGAGGTGAACGGCGTCTCGCACTTCCTCGAGCACCTCTTCTTCCGCGGATCGGAGGGCTGGCCCGACACGGTCGCGATGAACGCCGCGATCGAGAGCGCGGGCGGGAGCCTCAACGGGATCACCGCGCGCGACCACGGCTGCTACTTCACGCCCATCCACCCGGGCGAGGTCGGCACCGGGCTCGCGGTCCTGGGCGATCTCCTCCGCCGGCCGCTCCTGAGGGAGATGGACGTCGAGCGCGAGGTGATCCTGGAGGAGATCCTGGACGAGGTGGACGTCGACGGCCGGGACATCGACCCCGACAACCTCTCGAAGCGGGTCGCCTTCGGCGCCCACCCGCTCGGCTTCAAGATCGCCGGCACCGCCGAGATCGTCCGCCGCCTCGGGCGCCGCGACGTGCGCGCGCACCACGCCCGGTTCTACACCGGCGCGAACCTCGTCCTCGCCGTCGCCGGACCCGTCCGCGCCGCCGAGGTGCGCGCGCTCGCCGAGGAGCACTTCGGCGCGCTGCCGCGCGGGCGGCGGAGCGTCGAGGTGCCGGCGCCGCCGTGGCCGGAGGGTCCCCGCGTCGAGGTCGTCGGGCACGAGGACGCGCAGGCGGAGTTCTCGCTCTCCTTCCCCTGCCCGCCCGAGGGCCACCCCGACTACCCGGCCTACCTCTGCATCCGGCGGATCCTCGACGACGGCCTCTCCTCGCGCCTGCCGTTCGAGATCGTCGAGCGGCGCGGCCTCGCGTACTCCCTGCACGCCGGCATCGACGCCTTCACCGACTCCGGCATGACGGTCGTGGACGGCGCCTGCGCGCCGGCGAAGCTGCCGCGCGTGGTCGAGGAGGTGCTGCGCGTCCTCGGGACGCTCGCGGCGAGGCCGGTGCCCGAGGAGGAGCTGCTCCGCGTCCAGCGCCGGCACCGGATGACGCTCGCCTTCTCGCTCGACAGCGCCGCCGAGCTCGCGGGCTGGTACGGCGCGGGCGAGGTGCTCTCGTCCCCGGAGGGGTTCGAGGAGCGCTGCCGCCGCGTCGAGCGCGTGACGCCCGCCGACGTGCTGCGCGTGGCGCGCGAGACGTTCCGCCGCCGGAACGCGATCCTCGTCGTGGTCGGGCCGTCGCGCCGGCGCGAGCGGGTCGCGGTCGAGCGGATCCTGGCGAAGACCACCGCCGTGCCGCCGTGAAGGGGGGCCCCGGGGGAACGCCTCCGCGGGCGCCGGCGTCGACCGCGAGCGGCGGGCTGCGCGCCGTCGCGCAGCCTCGACCGGCGAATCGATGCGCGCGAGCCTCGCGTTGACGCGCCGCGTCCCGAGCGGCCCCTTCCCCTCGCCGATCCGGTCTGACATTCTGTGAGGTGACGTCCCACCCCGTCCTGGAGGTGCGCGTTGTCCGAACGCTGTGTCGACTGCCGTGCGGCTCCGCGGCTCCACGCGGCCATCTCGTGCTTCAGCGAGACGTTCCCCGTGACCGCGCCGAACGGCCTCAAGTACGACCTGACGCTCCAGCTCTGCCTCGCCTGCGGCTCGAGGTTCGCCGACCGGCGGCAGATCCGGGAGTACCTCCGCACGCGGCTCCCCGCCCACGCGACGACCGTGGTCGAGGCCGCCGCCGCGGTCTAGCCGTCCCCCCCGGGAACGGGGGCTACCGCGGAAGCGGAGCCCACCGGCACCCACCCCCCCACGAGGATCTTCGAGGCGCCCCGGCGGCGCGTCGCGGCAGCGTTGCGCCCGCACGCCGGGCGTCCGCCCGGCGGCGTCGGCCGGCGCGGTCGCGTGGCCCGGCGGCGAGGCCGGTGTTACCCTCGGTCGTTCATGGCGGATTTCGTGACGCTCGCGGTCCAGCGCCTCCGGGAGGACCCCGGCTTCAGCCGGAACCGGCACACGCTCGCGCTCTCGTCGCCGGAGGGCCGGCGCGCGCTGCGCATCCACCGCCACCTCCGCTCGCTCGAGCGCGATCTCGCCGCCGGGGTCCCGGCCACCGTCACGCGGGAGGCGGAGCGGATCCGGCTCACGCTCCGGACGGCGCGCGCGTCGCGGACGGCGTGGCTCACCCGCGCCGAGTTCCGCCTCCTGTGCGACAGTCCGGCGGTCCGCGCGGCGCTCGGGGAC
>DASVZX010000398.1:0-7187 GCA_036391435.1 Anaeromyxobacter sp.
GGCGCGATGAAGCTCGCGGTCGCCTCCGACGGCGGCGCGCCGTTCGTCGTGCGCCGGCTCCGGCAGATGCTGGAGGGGCGGCTCGGGCCCGAGTGGGCGGAGTGGATGGACGCGGCGAAGCGCTTCCGGCAGGCGGTGCGCGCGCTCGCGCTCTCCCGCAGCGAGACCGAGGCGCGGTACGAGAGGTTCTTCGCGGCCACCGTCGAGCCGGAGCGCCTGCGGGCGCGCGTGCCGACGGCGGACGAGATCGCCACCTGGCTCGCGCCGGGCGGCGACGAGACGGGGGGCGGGGAGCGCGCGCCGCTCGGCCAGGTGGTCGCGCTCCCGGTCGAGCCGCGGGCCGGGCAGGGTTCCGGCCCACGGCCCGGCCTCGTCTCCCTCGTCGGCGCCGGCCCCGGGGACCCCGGGCTCCTCACCGTCCGCGCTCGGCAGCGGCTCCTCTCGGCCGACGCGATCGTCTACGACCGGCTCGCCGCGCCCGCGCTCCCGCCGGATCTGTGCGACGAGGTGGAGCTCCACTGCGTCGGCAAGGAGGCGGGGCGCCACCCCGTGCCCCAGCAGGAGATCAACGCGCTGCTCGTCCGGCTCGCCGCGTCGGGCCGCCGGACCGTCCGCCTGAAGGGCGGCGACCCCTTCGTGTACGGGCGCGGCAGCGAGGAGGCGGAGACGCTCCGGCGCGCGGGCATCCCGTACGAGATCGTCCCGGGCGTCACCGCCGCGATCGGCGCGGCCGCCTGCGCCGGCATCCCGGTCACCCACCGCGGCGAGGCCGTGCGGGTCACGCTCGTCACGGCCCACGAGAGCGCGAAGGGGAACGGGCCGCAGGTCCGGTGGGACCTCCTCGCCCAGGATCCGCACGCGACCGTCGTCGGCTACATGGGGGTCTCGAGCCTGCCGGAGGTCGCGGCGAAGCTGCAGGCGGCGGGCATGCCGGCCAGCACGCCGGCGGCGCTCGTCTCGCAGGGCACGACCGCGGCCCAGCGCGTGGTCGTGAGCACGATCGCCCGGCTCCACGCGACCGGGGTCGCGGCCGGGATCCGGCCGCCCGCGATCTTCGTCATCGGGCCCACGGTCCGCCGGGCCGCGGCGCTCGACTGGTTCGTGAGCCGCCCGCTCTCGGGCGAGCGGCTCGGGGTGTTCGCGCGGCCGGACGGGCTCGCGCAGGCGCTCGACGTCGCGGGGGCCGAGGTCGTCGAGACGCCCCGGCCGCTCGGGCCCGCGGCCCGCGTCGCCATCGGCGCCGCCCCGCTCACCGGCTGGATCCTGCGCGGCGTCGAGGAGGTGGAGGCGCTCGAGGAGGAGCGGGGCATGCCGAGCCTCGAGCCGGGCGTGCGCGCGATCTGCGTCGGGCGCGCCGCCGCGGAACGGGCGCGCGCGCTCGGGTGGGCGCGCGTGCAGGAGCTCGTGGAGGACGCCGGGCCGGAGGCGATCGTCGCCTCGATCGTGCACGGCGAAGGACGATCGGCCGCGACGGCGGCGCGCGAGGCGTGAGCGATCCAGCCGGTCACTCGCCTCGACGGGACCCTCGGCTGGGAGGTGCACGATGGCGGACGAGATCAAGGTGAACCAGACGCTCGACGCGAAGGGCATGAACTGCCCGATCCCGATCCTGAAGACGAAGCGGGCGCTGGACGGGATGGCGAAGGACCAGATCCTGAAGGTGCTCACGACGGATCCGGGCTCGCAGAAGGACATGCCGGCGTGGGCGAACCGCACCGGGAACGTCATCCTCCACGTCGATCAGGCGCCGGGGCTCTTCACGTTCTACATCCAGAAGACCTGAAGGAGGACCACATGGCCGGGAAGAAGATGACGATCATCGCGTCGAAGGGGACGCTCGACATGGCGTACCCGCCGCTCATCCTCGCCACCACGGCGGCGGCGATGGACATGGAGGTGACCATCTTCTTCACCTTCTACGGCCTCGAGATCATCCGGAAGCAGAACGCGGAGAAGCTCAAGATCTCGCCGCTCGGCAACCCGGCCATGCCGATGCCGGTGCCGATCCCCGCGCTCGTCGCGGCGCTCCCCTCGATGCAGGCGATCGCGACGAGCATGATGAAGTCGATGTTCAAGAAGCACGGCGTGGCGTCGATCGGGCAGCTGCTCGATCTCGCCAAGGAGAGCGGCATCAAGCTCATCGCCTGCCAGATGTCCATGGACGTCATGGGCATCAAGCAGGAGGATATCGTGGAGGGCGTCGAGTTCGGCGGCGCGGCGACCTGGATGGACGTCGCGGCGGACTCGCAGGTGAACCTGTTCGTGTGAGGCTCCGGCGCCGGCGCGGGGCGCGGCGGCGGGCCGGGGGACGACATGCACCTCTTCCTGCCCATCGCCCAGAACAGCGTCAGCATCCCGGTCATGATCGCGGCGGGCGGGCTCGTCGGCCTCCTCTCCGGGCTCTTCGGCGTGGGGGGCGGGTTCCTGCTCACGCCGCTCCTCATGTTCCTCGGCATCTCGCCCGTCGTCGCCGCGGCCTCCGGCTCCGCCGCGATCGTGGCCGCGGGGACGACCGGGACGCTCGAGCACTCGCGGGCCGGCACCGTCGACTTCAAGATGGCCTTCGTGCTCTTCGCGGGCGGGGCGCTCGGCAGCGTCGCCGGCGTCGAGCTGCTGCACCTGCTGAACCGGCTCGGACCGGCGAACAGCGTCATCCGCGTGCTCTACGTCGTGATGCTGGGCACCATCGGGCTGCTCATGATGGTCGAGTCCATCCGGACCTGGCGGCGCGGGATCTACATGGCCGAGCGGCGGTTCCAGCCGCTGCCGCGCCGGACCTGGCTCGACCGCCTCCCCGGGCGGATGTCCTTCCCGAAGTCGGAGATCGAGGTCTCCGTGCTCGTGCCGGTGGTGCTCGGGGTCCTCGCGGGCGTGCTGGCCGCGCTCATGGGCGTGGGCGGCGGGTTCGTGATGGTGCCGCTCATGCTGTACGTGCTGCGCATGCGGATGCACGTCGTCGTCGGCACGAGCCTCCTCCAGATCCTGCTCACCACGATGCTCGTGACGATCCTCCAGGCGACGCAGAACCACTCCGTCGACTTCGTGCTCGCGCTGCTCCTCGCGACGGGATCGACGGCGGGGGCGGTGATCGGGACGCGCTGGGGACGGCGGCTCCGCGCCGACCAGCTCAAGATCCTGCTCGCGCTCATCGTGCTCGGCGTGGCGGCGAAGGTCAGCGCGGACCTGGTGCAGACGCCCACCGTCTTCCTCTCGCACGTGGCGGGCGAATGACGCGGGCGCCCCGCGAGGTCGCCGTCCCGTCGCGCCTCGTCCTCGCGGTGGCGCTCGCCTGCGCCCTCGCCCCCGCCGCGGCGTCGCCCGAGCCCTTCTCGGCGGTCGAGCCGACGCGCGTCGCCGCGGGGAGCTGGTACGCGGGGACGACGCTCCACGTGAGCGGCAGCGTCGGCGAGTCGTCGCAGGTCGCGATCCGGGTGATCGGGCCGGCCGAGCACCGCGCGTTCAACCGCCGCGGGAAGATCGGCGGGATCATCTGGGGCGGGGTCGAGCACGTCACCTTCGAGCACGCGCCCAGCCTGTACGAGGTGTTCACGTCCGCGGCGCTCGGCACGATGGCGCCGAGGGCGCTGCGAGAGCAGCTCCACCTGGGCTACGACACGCTCGAGGCCCGGATGGAGGTGCACGGGGGGCGGGCCGAGAAGCGGGAGATGATCGAGCAGCTCGTCCGGCTGAAGGAGTCGGAGGGGCTCTACCGCCTCGCGCCGGGCGCCGTGCACCTCGGCGACGTCCAGCAGGGAAGGCGCGCGTTCGAGGTGGACGTGCCGCTCCCCTCGGGCGCGACGCCCGGCGACGTCGAGGTCACCGTCTTCGAGCTCGCGAACGGCGCGGTGGTCGGGCAGGACGAGATGCCGGTGCGGCTCGAGCGGGTCGGCATGCCCGCCTTCCTGTTCCAGCTCGCGCACCGCCGGAGCGGGCTCTTCGGCCTGCTGGCCGTGCTCGTGCTGGTCTCGACCGGCGTCGCCGTGGACATGCTCGGCAGCCGCGGGGCGCGGCGTCCGCACCCGGCCGTCGTGCTGCTCACCGGCATCGCGCGCGGCGTGGACGACGCGCTCCTCGCCTCGCGCCACCGGCCCCGGTCGCAGGACGAGGTCGAGCGGATGCACGCGAAGTACCGGCTCTTCCGGACGCTGCTCGCCGTCAACAACGAGGTGCTGGAGAACCTGACCGAGCTCGAGGAGGAGTCGTCGTGGACCTCGTTCCGCACGCCCCGGGTGCGGATGGGGATCCGCGCGATGTTCGACGGCACCGCCGACATGGTGGGGGTGCTGAACGAGCTCACCGCGAACCGCTACTTCGACCTCACCAACGTGGTCGCGTCGCTTCGCACCGACGTGTTCAAGTTCCTGGAGAAGGCGTCCGAGCGCGAGAAGTCCGCGCTCACGGTCGGCCTGGCGCAGGTCCGCTCGGAGAGCGCGGCGGAGGTCGGCGACAAGGCGCTGCACCTCGCGCGGGTCGAGGCCGATCTCGGGCTGACGGTCCCCACGTCCTTCGTGGTGACGATCGCCGCCTACCGCGAGTTCATGGAGTCGGGCGGCCTCGCCGGCCAGCTCCGGACGATCCTCGCCCCGGCGCGCGTCGACGCGCCGGAGGACTTCCGGAGGCGCTGCGAGATGGCGCAGCAGCTCGTCCGCGAGGCGGAGGTCCCGGCGCCGGTCGCCGCCGCGATCCAGGAGGCGGTCCGCCAGAGCGGCTTCGCGGCCACCGACGGGCTCGCGGTGCGGTCGAGCGCGGCGGGCGAGGGCAGCGCGCTCTCGTTCGCCGGCCAGTTCGAGTCCTTCCTCAACGTGCCGCCGCCGGAGCTCGCCGACGCGTGGAAGCGCGTGGTCGCGAGCCGCTACTCGCAGCGGGCGGTCTTCTACCGGCGGTCGGCCGGCCTCGCGGACGTGGACACGCCGATGGCCGTGATCGTGCAGCGGATGGTGCCCGCCCGCGCCTCGGGCGTCCTCTTCACGCGGCGGCCGGACGAGCCGAAGGGGCAGGTGCTCCTCGTCTCGGCGGCGATGGGGCTCGGGCCGGACGTCTCGACGGGGGTCGCGAGCGCCGACCAGCTCCTCGTGTCGCGCGCCGCGCCGCACGGGGTGGTCGAGCGCCGGATCGCGCCCAAGCGCGCGCGGCTCGTGGGCGCGGAGGGCGGCGGGATCACCCGCGTCGCGATGGGCGCGATGGAGCAGCTCCGCGCCTCGATCACCGACGCGGAGGCGGCCGAGCTCGCCGCGGCGGCCCTCTCCATGGAGCGCTACTTCGGCGCGCCGCAGGACGTCGAGTGGGCCATCGCCGAGGACGGACGGCTCTTCGTCCTGCAGGCCCGGACGCTGCGCGTCGACAAGCCGGCGGGCGAGCGGGACGCCGTCCCCGCCGGCGCCCGGCTCCTCCTGCGCGGGGGGGATCCCGTCCGCCACGGGCGCGCGGTGGGACGGGTCCACGTCGCGACGACGCCCCGCGAGCTCGAGGAGACGCCGGCGGGGGCGCTCCTCGTCGCGTCGCAGCTCCTCCCGGACTGCGTGAGCGTCCTGCCGCGCGTGTGCGGCGTCGTGGTGGAGCGCGGGACGGTGACCGGCCACGCGGCGTCCCTCGTGCGCGAGTTCGGGGTCCCGAGCCTCTTCGGCGTGCCCGGCGCGCTCGAGACGCTCGCCCCCGGCGAGGTCGTGAGCCTCGACGTCGCGAGCCGCGGCGTGTACCAGGGGGCCCTCTGGCCGGAGCTGCGCGGGCGGCTCCCGGCGGCGGCGCTCGGGGACCGGACCCCGGGGCTGCCCGACCTGCTCGCGGGCAAGCTCACGAAGCTGAGCGGCGCCGCGTTCGTCGGCACCTGGGCGTGCCAGTCGCTGCACGACGTCGTCCGCTTCGCGCACGAGAAGGCGATCCAGGCGATGTTCGACATCGGCGATCGCCTGCTCGACTCGGCGGTGGGCCGGATGAGGTCGGTCGACTGCGTCGAGCCGCTCGAGATCCACCTCGTCGATCTCGGCGGAGGCGTCCGGCCGGAGGCGTCGGAGAAGGAGGCGGTCCGGCCCGACGAGATCACGTCGGTCCCGTTCCGCGGGATCTGGCACGGGCTCGCCGATCCGCACTTCTTCCCGTGGCGATCCGAGCGGCCGCCGCCGTCCGCCTCGGTCCTCGCGGCCTCCATGGCGATGTCCGGGGCCACCCAGGCCGGCGCGCCCAACTACGCCTGCATCACCGAGAGCTACCTGAACCTCAACTCCCGCGGGGGCGTGGAGCGGGATCGCGTCCGCGCCCGTCCGCGCCGCCAGGCCTACCACTACGTGGTCGTGGACAGCTTCCTCTCGGAGAACCACAACGAGAACCACATCCGGCTGCGGTTCAAGGGAGGCGGCGCGGCGCCCTGGCAGCGCCGGCTCCGCGCCGAGGTCGCCGCGGAGATCCTGCGGCGGCACGGCTTCGCCTCGATGGTGACGGGCGACCTCACGAACGGCTGGATGTCGGGGATCGACCGCGCGACCGGCGCCGAGGCGCTCGCGACGATCGGCCACCTGCTGCGATTCCTCGCCCGCCTCGACATGTGGATGACCGAGGAGGCGGACGTGCGGCGCCGCGTCGAGGAGTTCGAGGACGCCGAGGCGGTGGCGCGTCGGGCGCGCGAGCGCGCCGCGGCGTCCGCAGCCCCCCCGCCGCCGCCGTCGCCGCAGTCGGCGTCGGGGCTCGAGGGCCAGCGGGGCTAGTACACGCGCCCGAGCCGCTCGAGCGCGACGTCCGGATCGCCCACCTTCTGCAGCATCTCCTCGCCCTGCGCGCCGAGCGTCGCGAGCACCTCGCGCGGCCCCTGGACGAGCTTGCCCGCGACGACGTAGATGCCCCGGCCCTGGTCGTCGAGGTACAGCCCGTCCGCCGGGACGGAGGGCGCGAGCCCCTCGTACGCGGTGGGCGCCTCGGGCGCGCGCGCGAGCGCCCAGGCCGCGCGGTCGAACAGCAGCAGGTCGATCTTGTTCGCCCGGGAGTCGGACTCGAGCAGCTTCCACCCCGGGGCTTCGTACGGTCCCTTCAGCAGCCAGATCCGTTCCATCCCGCTCCTCCTCGTCCCGTGCCGAGGTGTTTCTCCCGCGGGAGGGGGCCGGGTCAAGGCCCCGTTGCCGGGCGCGCCCCGCGGAACCCGTCGCCGGCGCCCCGGCGGTCCGGAGCCCGCGGGGCTGCGCGCGAGGCGCGACGGGTCC
>DASVZX010000399.1:0-15573 GCA_036391435.1 Anaeromyxobacter sp.
CGCGGCGCAGCGTCGCACGGCGCGGCGCGTCGTTCAGACGCGCGCGAGCACGAGGCCGGAGCGCGCCGTCAGCTCGGTGGTCCGCGCGAGGAGCGCCTGCGCCTCGTCGTACAGCGCCGACGCCTCGCCGTCCGCGGCGTCCTCCGGCAGGTCGGCGATCCGCGCGAGCAGGTCGGAGACGCGGAGCAGGTGCTGGTGCGCGAGCAGGAGGTCGCGGCCGAGGCGCGCGCCCTGGCGCGTGAACACGAGGCCGCTCTGGAACAGCCGCCCGAGCGACCTGCGGTTCACCTCGTCGACGGCGCGGCAGCGCGCCTGGATCTCGCGGAGCCGCCGCGCGTCCCGGGCCTGGGCGAGGTCCACCACCGGTGGAGCGGCGCGCGCCTTCCGCGATCGGGGGACCGGAGGAACCATCGACGCGACGATGGTAGGCACCGCGCCGGAGACCGGTCAATCGCTGTTGGGTGTTGACAACGCGCTCGCGACCGGCCGCGCGCGCCACCCTTCCGGGCGCTCGGCTCGCGGGAGCGCGCGCGGCGCGCGTCCCGATCACGCGAGCGCGCGCGCCGCGAGCGTCTCGATCGCCGAGAGCGCCTTGTCGAGGCCCGAGGCGTCCGGCCCGCCCGCCTGCGCGAGCTCGGGCTTGCCGCCGCCCGATCCGCCGACGAGCTTCGCGCCCTCCTTCACGAGCTCGCCCGCCTTCACCTTCCCGGTGAGGTCCTTCGTGACCGCCACGAGGAGGATCGCCTTGCCCTCCTGCTCGGCGCCGAGCGCGACGACGCCCTTGCCGAGCTTGTCGCGGAGCTTGTCCGCGAGCTCGCGCAGGCTCTTGCCGTCGCCCTGGACGCGCGCGGCGAGCACCCGCGCGCCGCCGACCTCCTTCGCCCGCGCGGCGAGGTCGCCGGACTGGGCCGACGCGATCCTCGACGACGCCTCCTCGAGCGCGCGCTCGAGCTCCTTCACGCGGCGCTGCGCCTGCTCGATCTTCTGGGCCACCTCGAAGGCGCCGGCCTTGAGGAGCGCGGCCGCGCGCCGGAGCTCGTCCGCCTCGCGCTGCGACAGCTCCACCGCCTTCGGCCCGGTGTACGCCACGATGCGGCGCACGCCCGCGGCGATGGACTCCTCGCTGCCGATCTTGAAGAACGAGATGTCCCCCGTGCGCCGCACGTGCGTGCCGCCGCACAGCTCCTTCGACGGGCCGATCCGGACCACGCGCACGACGTCCCCGTACTTCTCCCCGAAGATCATGACCGCGCCCGTCTTGCGCGCGTCGCGCAGCTCCAGCACCGCCGTCTCGCTCTCCGCGTTCTCGCGGACGAGCTCGTTCACCCGCCGCTCGACGCCCTTCAGCTCCTCGTCGGAGAGGGGCTGGAAGTGGGAGAAGTCGAAGCGGAGGTGATCGGGCGCGACGACGGAGCCCGCCTGCTTCACGTGCTCGCCCAGCCGCTCGCGCAGCGCGAGGTGGAGCAGGTGCGTCGCGGAGTGGTTCGCGCGGATCAGGTCGCGCCGGCGCTCGTCCACGGCGAGGTCCACCATGTCGCCGACCGCCACCGTGCCCGACTCGACGATCCCGAGGTGGACGACGAGGCCCTCGACGGGCCGCTGCGCGTCCCTCACCTCGACCTTGCCGGAGGGACCCGCGATCGTGCCGACGTCGCCGACCTGGCCGCCCGACTCGCCGTAGAACGGCGTCGCGGCCGCGACGATCTCGACCTTCTGGCCCTGCGTCGCCTTCGCGACGCGCGCGCCGTTCGCGAGGATCGCCTTCACCTCGGCCTGCGCGCGGGTGGTCTCGTAGCCGACGAAGCGCGTCTCGCCGAGCTCCTGGGCGATCTGCTTGTGGAGGTCGGTGACCGCCTGCTCGCCCGAGCCCTTCCACTCCGAGCGCGCCCGCTGCTCGGCCATGTTCCGGTCGAACCCGGCCTCGTCCACCGACAGGCCGCGCTCGGCGGCGATGACGCGGGTGAGGTCCATCGGGAAGCCGAACGTGTCGTAGAGCTGGAAGGCGACCCTGCCCGGGACGACCTTCTCGCTCCCCTTCCGGAGCTGCGCCATCTCCTGCTCGAGGATGGCGAGCCCCTTGTCGAGCGTGCGCCGGAAGGACTCCTCCTCCTGCGCCGCGACCTTGGTGATGAAGGCGCGGCTCTCGCGGATCTCGGGGTAGGCCGCGCCCATCTCCTCGATCACCGCCGCGCAGACGTCGGCGAGGAAGAGCCTCTCGAGCCCGAGCCGCTTCCCGTGCCGGATCGCGCGCCGCATGATCCGGCGGAGCACGTAGCCGCGCCCCTCGTTCGCGGGCAGCACGCCGTCGCCGACGAGGAAGGTCGTGGCGCGCGCGTGGTCGGCGATGACGCGCATCGAGACGTCGATGTCGGATTGCTCCGCCTCCGGCGTCCCCCCGCGAGCCGGCGAAGCCTCGCTCCGCGGATCCTTCCCGTACGTCTTTCCGCACAGCTTCTCGATCGCGCGGATGATGTTCTGGAACAGGTCGGTGTCGTAGTTCGAGCGCTTCCCCTGCGCGACCGACGCCATGCGCTCGAGGCCGGCGCCGGTGTCGATGGACGGCTTGGGGAGTGGCGTGAGGCCGCCGTCGGCGTCCCGCTCGAACTGCATGAAGACGAGGTTCCAGATCTCCAGCCATCGGTCGCAGTCGCACGCGACGCCGAGGCACCTCTTGCCGGCCTTCTCCTCGGCGCAGGGGATGTCGTTGCCCTGGAAGAAGTGGATCTCCGAGCACGGGCCGCAGGGGCCGGTGTCGCCCATCGCCCAGAAGTTGTCCTTCGCGCCGAGCTTGTAGATCCGGTCCGGGGACACGCCCTGCGCCTTCCAGAGCTCGAACGCCTCCTCGTCCCAGGGGAGCCCGCCCTCGCCGTCGAACACCGTCGTCGCGAGCCGGTCCTTCGGGAGGCCCAGCCACCTCGGGCTCGTCACGAACTCCCAGCCCCACGCGATCGCGTCCTTCTTGAAGTAGTCGCCGAAGGAGAAGTTCCCGAGCATCTCGAAGAACGTGTGGTGCCGGGCGGTGAAGCCGACGTTCTCGAGGTCGTTGTGCTTGCCGCCGGCGCGGACGCACTTCTGCGCGGTGGTCGCGCGCGAGTAGTCGCGCTTCTCCCGGCCGGTGAAGACGTCCTTGAACTGGACCATCCCGGCGTTCGTGAAGAGCAGCGTCGGGTCGTTCTGCGGGACGAGCGACGAGCTCGCCACGCGCCGGTGGGAACGCTCCTCGAAGAAGCGGAGGAAGGCCTCGCGGATCTCGGCGGCGGTCGGGGTCTTCATGCGGATCCGCTCACTTATCAAAGGGGACGACGACGCGCCATACGCCGCCCTCCCGCTGGAGGGTCACCTCGCGAGCGGGCTGCCCGTCCGCCTCGACCGAGACGACCGCGGCGTCCCGCGACTCCCGCACCACCACGACGGAGGTCGGCCGCGGGGCGAGCGCCGACAGATCGCCCAGGACCATCGCGCGCCCGGAGCCCGCGACGACGCCGGGGGGCGCCTTCTCGGCGAGCGCCTTCGCGCGCCGGTCGAGCTCCGCGCGCGAGCGCTCGGAGAGCATGCCCCAGACGTCGTCCGCCTTCCCGTCGCGCGCGGCCTGCGCGAAGGCGCGGTAGCGATCGGCGGGGCTCACGTCGCGCCGGCAGGCGGACGGGGCGGCGAGCGCCGCGGCGGCGAGGAGGGCGAGGGCGCGATGGGCGTTCATGGGGTTGAAGTCTAGCCGTCCGCGCGCCGGCCCGCCCGGTCGGCGGCGGGCCGGGCGCGCCTCCCGGGACGACCGGCGCCACCTTTGTGGTTCAACGGAGGGGGATGGACATGAGGATCCGGACGATGGCGCTCGCGCTCCCGCTGGTGGTGGGAGGCGCGGCGTGCAGCACGACGAGTGCGCAGAGGGCCCAGGCGGCGGGGCCGCCGCCCGTCGCGGCGACGGAGCGCGAGGGCAACGCGCCGCAGAACCAGGCCGAGAACCAGCCCGGCTCCGGCGTCGGCGCGACCGCGCCGGGAGCGCCGGCGACCGCGTCCGGCGACGTCCGGGCGCACTCGGACGACCAGGTGATCAGCGGGACGATCCGCAGCGTGTCGCCGCGGTCGCTGACGATCGCGTCGGAGGACGGGAGCGAGCGAACGCTCCAGCTCGTGCCCCAGACGACGGTGTCGGTGAACGGGCAGGAGGCGCAGTCGACCGACCTGCAGGAGGGCCAGCCCGTCCGCGCGAGCTTCAGCACGGCGGAGGACGGCGAGATCGCGGTCGACGTCCGGGCCGGCAGCGCGAGCGGCGAGGACCCGTCCGGCTCGACCGGCTTCCCGGGCACGCCGGGCGCCGGCCCGATGCCCGAGCCGGGCGGCGGCGGCCCGCAGAGCGGCGACCAGCCGGCGGAGGGTCACCTGCCGAGGCAGAGGTAGCCGCCCGCGACCGGCCGGCGCAGCCGCAGGCGCCACACGGGCTGGCCGGTCGCGAGGTAGCGCTTCTCGCGCGTGGACGGGATCTCGTCGGGCGGGGCGACCGCGAAGGCGCCCCGCCCGGCCTCGTTCTCGAACCCCTCGTCCTCGAGCCGCGCGATCGCCTCGAGGGCGTAGCGCTCGACGTCGGTGCGCAGGTCGAGGAGGCCGCCGGGGCGCAGGAGGCGCAGGAGCAGCGTCGACATCCCCTCGTCCACGAGCCGGCGCCGGTGGTGGCGGCGCTTCCACCACGGGTCGGGGAAGTGGACGTGGATGGCGGCGAGCGAGCCGGCCGCGAAGAGCCGCGGCGCGAGCACCCGCGCGTCGCCGTGGACGACGAACAGGGCCGGGTGGCCGCGCTTCTCGGCGCGCGCCCGCAGCGCGTCGGCGAACTTGCGCCGCTGCTCGATCGCCACGAGGGCGCGCTCCGGCCGCGCGCGCGCGAAGGCGAGCGCGTACCCGCCGTGCCCGGCGCCGATCTCGAGCTCCAGGGCCTCGGCGCGCGGGCCGAGCCGGGCGCGCCAGTCGGGCAGGAGATCGACGGCGATCGGGGCGTCGTCGCCTCTAGCGAGCATCCCGCCACCCCGCGGCCTGCTGCGGCGCACGCTTCCTGCCTGCGCCGGGCGGGCTCGTCGCTGCGCTGCTCGACGCACCAGCTGGTGCGCCTCTGCTCGCTCCTCGCGCGCCCGGCTCGGCCACGGAATCGTGCGCCTCGCGACGGCCGGGTGTGGCGGGAAGCTCGCTGGCGAAGATCATGAGGGCGCCTCTTTAGCATGGTAAACAACGGGCGTGCTCCGGCGTAACCACCGGCTGGCGCTCGCCGCGGCCGCGCTCGCCGTCCTCGCGTGCCGGGGCGGACGCCGCGCGCCCCCGCCCGAGCGCTTCGTGCCGGCCGACGCGGCGACCGCGATCGTGCTCCCCGAGGCGGGACGCGCCGCCCGGGAGCTCGCGGCCCTCCACGCCACCCTCGCCGAGTTCCCGGGGACGGCGGAGCTCACCGGCGTGCGCGGCACGCTCGCGACGCAGCTCGGGTTCGACCCGCTCGATCCGGACGCCCTCGAGGGCGCCGGGTTCGACCCGCGCCGGGGCGCGGCGCTCGCGTCCATCGACCGCGCGGCCCCGGGCGCGCGCGACGCCGTGCGCAGGTCGATCGTCGTGCTCCCGCTGCGGGACCCGCCCCGGGTCGAGGCGCTCCTCCAGCGGCTCGCGCGCGATCGGATGGGCGCCACCGCGCGGACGTCCGAGCCGCACGGCGCGTTCTCCGTCGTCGTGCTGCGCGTCCCGGGCGCGCCGTCCGCCTCGCTCGCGTACGCGGTCGTGGAGCGGACCGCCCTCCTCTCGACCGGCGCGGCCGGACCCGCCGCGGTCGCGGAGGCGGCCTCGCTCGCCCCGGGGGCGTCGCTCGCCGCGCTCCCGGCCTGGGGCGCGGCCCGCGCCGCCCTCGGCGACGGGCTCTCCGTCCTCTGGTGGGCGCCGCCGAAGTCCCCGCTCCTCGCCGGGATGTGGGCGGCGAAGGACGGCGTGGCCGCGGGGATCTCCGCGGCGCAGGGCCGGCTCCTCGCCCGCGTGGCGCTGCTGCTCGGGGAGCGCGAGCCCTCGTTCCGCGCGCTCGCGGCGGACGGGAAGGCGGCGGGCGCGCTCGGGCGGCTCGATCCCGGGGCGCAGCTCGCGGCCCGCTGGGACGGCGACTTCGCGGCCCTCGGGCGGAAGGTCGTCCCCATGCTGCCGCCCTCGGAGCGGGCGCGGCTCGCGGCGAACGGCGTCGATCTCGAGCGCGACGTGTTCGGCGTGCTCGCGCCGGGCGGCGCGGTGGCGCTGTCGCTCTCCCCCGCGCTGGATCTCTCCGGGCTCACGAGCCGGGCCGCCCGCGCCGACCCGCTGAAGGCGGTCCAGTTCGAGGCGGTCCTCCCGGTCCGGGACCCCGCCGCGGCGGAGGCCGCGTCGAGCCGCATCGCGGCCGCGGCCGGCCCGCGCACGCGCCGCCCGCCGCCGCCTCCCGCGGACGGCGTCCACCGCGTGCGGACCCCGTCGGGCGAGATCGCCTGGCGGGTGGACGCCGCGGCGCGCCGGATCGTCGCGGCCGGAGGGCCCCCCGGCCGGCTCGACGCGCTCGAGGCGCGGCTCGCGGGCGCGGACGGCTTCCGGGCGCCGACGAGGTCGGCGGAGGCGGCGCTCGCCGGAGGGCTCGGCGGCGCGGTGCTCCTGCCGCCGCGGGTGGTCGCCGCCGTGCGGGCGATGCCGGAGGACGCCTTCGGGTCCGGCCCCTCGGGCTTCGTCATGCGGTCGCTCGTGGACCGGTTCCTCGACCCCGCCTCGCGCCTCTCCGCGCTCTCGCTGCGCGCCGACCTCGCGCCGGGCGCGCTCGTCCTCGCGCTCGAGGTCGAGGCCGGGGAGAGCGCGCCGTGATCCGGCTCCGCGGCGTGCGGAAGAGCTTCCGGGACGCGGGCGCCGAGGTCCCGGTGCTGCGCGGGGTGGACCTCGACGTCACGGCGGGGGAGATGGTCGCGATCGTCGGGCCGTCCGGCTCCGGCAAGTCGACGCTCCTCTACGTCGCCGGCGCGCTCGACCGCGACTGGTCCGGCGAGGCGGTGGTCGCGGGCGTGCCGCTCGCGGGGCTCTCGGCGGAGGGCCGCGCGGACCTCCGCAACCGGGCGGTGGGGTTCGTGTTCCAGTCGTTCAACCTGCTGCCCGGGATCTCCGCGGTGGAGAACGTGATGCTCCCGGGGCTCCTCCGGCGCGGCGAGCGGCAGGCGGCCGCGGCGATCCGCGCGCGGGCGGCCGGCGCGCTCGACCGGGTGGGGCTCGCGGAGAAGGCCGACCAGCCCCCGGCGCGCCTCTCCGGCGGCGAGCGCCAGCGCGTGGCGATCGCGCGGGCCCTGTTCGCGGGGCCGAAGGTGCTCCTCGCCGACGAGCCGACCGGGAACCTCGACGCGGTCACCGGGGAGGGCATCATCCGGCAGTTCGCGGACCTCGCCGCGGCGGGCCTGACGGTCCTCGTCGTGACGCACGAGGAGCGCGTCTCGCGCGCCGCCTCGCGCGTCCTGCACCTCTCGGACGGGAGGCTCGCGCCGTGAGGTCCCGGGGGCTCCTCTGGATCGCGCTCGCCATGCTCCGCGCGGACCGCCGCGGCGCGCTCCTCGACGCCGTCGCGGCCTGCGTCGGCGCGGCGGCGCTCGTCTTCTTCGTCGCCCTCGGCCTCGGCGTCTCCGGCGCCGCCCGGAGGATGTTCCCCGCCGACGCGCGGACGGTGGAGGTGGTCCCCGGGAGCGTGACGCTCGGCGGCGTCCTCGGCGGCGGGCGGCTCGACGACGCGGCCGTCGCCCGCCTGCGCGCCCTCCCCGGCGCGTCCGCCGCCTGGCCCCGGATGACGCTCCGCGTGCCGGTCGCGGCGAGCGGGCCGCCCGCGGGGCTGCAGTACAACTGGCCGCCGGGCGCGACGCTGCAGATCCCGGTCGTCGGCGTCGCGCCGGACATCGTCCGGGGCGACGTCGGCCCGGGACTCCGGTTCGAGGACCCGGGCCCGGGCGGCACGATCCCGGTCGTGCTCTCGCGGCGGCTCCTCGAGATCTACGACAAGACGATCGCGCCGGCGTGGGGCGTGCGCCGCCTTCCCCCGGGCCTCTCCATCGTCGGGATCGAGCTGCCGGTCCGCATCGGCTACTCGATCGTGCCGCAGAAGACGGAGGACCGGGTCGTCGAGGCCCGGCTGAAGCTCGTCGGCCTGTCCGATCGGGTGCCGATCTACATGCTCGCGATGCCGCTCGAGACGGTGCGCCGGCTGCACCGCGACTACGGCAAGCCGGACCAGGGCTACACGCAGGTGACGCTGCTCGCCGCCCGCCCGGACGCGGTCCCGGCGCTCACCGCCGCCGTCCGGCGGATGGGGCTCTCGGTCGACGAGGGCGAGCGCGCGAGCGCGGAGCGCGTGGGCACGGTGGTCGCGGTCACGACGGGCGCGCTCGTCTTCCTCGCCGCCGTGATGTGCGCGCTCGCCGCGCTCGCCATCGCGCGCTCGCTCTCGGCGAGCGTGCGCGCGCGCGCGAAGGAGATCGCGGTGCTCCAGGCGCTCGGCGCGGCGCCGTCCGACGTCCGGCGCATCGTGCTCGCCGAGGGCGCGCTCGTCGGGCTCGGGGGCGGCCTGCTCGGCGTCGCGCTCGCGTTCGCCGCCATCCCGCTCGCCGACCGCGCCGCGGCCGCGCTCCTCCCGGACTTCCCGTTCCGCCCCGAGACCTTCTTCGCGCACCCGCCCTGGCTCGTCCCGCTCGGCCTCGCCGTCCCCGCCCTCGCCGCCGTCCTCGGCGCGCTCGCGCCCGCGGCGCTCGCCGCACGGGTGGACCCGGCGCGGACGCTGTCATAGCCGGGGCGGAATCGTCAGCAGCAGTCCGCGGGATCGTTCCCGCGAATTCCCCCTCTCGTCCTGCGGCTCCGTTCCGAGGATCCACGCCGCCGGCGCCCGGCCCCACCGCGTCGCGGCCGTTGTCCTCGGCGCGGAATGCGGGTCAGGGGCGCGCGCGCGTTCCCGGTCTCCGATCTCGGCGCTCCGGCGGAACTCGGCTCCGCGGTTCGCTCGCTGCGCTCGCGCCGCGGAGCCTCAGACACCCGCCTCCGCGGCACGCGGCGCACGCCGCGCGCGCGACTTGGTTCATTACGGCGCGCGCCTGCGGGCGGCCGCTCTGCGGCGGGGCCGGTCGCTTTCGGCGGCTTTGGATCAACGGATGGCGCAACCCGCAGGTTCCGCGCACCGACCTCGGTCCAGGTTCCACTCGGCATCCGCGCACCGACCTTGGTCCACGGAGAGGTTCAAGTTGGCATCCCCGCACCGATCACGGACCCGCTTCGCTCGCCGAGTAAGCGCCAGGCCCGGGGGGCGCCCGGGGGCGCCGCCCGCAGGCGCGCGACGTGGACCGTGTGATCGCGCGCGCGGCCCTCGTCGCGTGCCGCGAAGGCGGATGTCTGAGCGCCGGCAGCGCGAGCGCAGCGAGCGCACTGCCGGCGCGAGTCCCGCCGGAGCGCCGAGATCGTCGAGCTGGAACGCGCGCGCGTCCCTGATCCCCATTTCGCGCCGAGGACAACGGCGCCGAAGGGCGCTCCCCGGGCCAAGCGTGCATCCGCCGACCGGAACCGAGGGAACGAACGGCGCTACCCGCGCTGCGCGTAGACCACGAGGAGCGTGCCGGCCATGAGCTTGTGCCGGCGCGGGTTCTCGATCCCGTTCCACTTGCACAGCTGGCCGAGCTCGACGCCGAGCCGCCTCGCGATCGACCAGAGCGTGTCACCGGCCTCGACGCGGAGCGTGCTCTTCGCGGCGCCCGCGGGGACGGCCGCGGAGGCGACCACGAGCTGCTCGGGCGGGCTCGCGCGAACGGCGGGCTCGGCCCGGCGCGCGGGCTCGCGCTCCGGCGTGCGCGCGGCGAGCGCGCTGCCGACCGGCCTCGGGATGACGAGCTCGGTCCCGACGCGGAGCCTCTTCACGGCGCGCAGGCCGTTCATCTCCATGATGCCCTGCACCGGCACGCCGTAGCGGACCGCGATCGAGGAGAGCGTGTCGCCGCGGTGGACCACGTGGGCGGCGAACGTGACGCGCGACCTCGCCTGGACGGCGGGCCAGTTCTGCGCGAACACCTCGGCCTGGCCCTTCGGGATCTTGATCTCGTACGAGCGCGGCGGCGTGCAGGCGCGGCGCAGCTCGGGGTTGAGATCGATGATGTCCTTCTCCGAGACCTCGGCGGCCTTCGCGACGACGGAGAGGAGCGTCGCCGACGGGATCGTCACCGTCTCGTACTCGGTCCAGGCCTGCGGCTCGATCTCGTCCGCCTTGAACCCGAACGCCTCCGGGTGCTTCGTGATGATCGCGGCGGCCATCAGCTTCGGGACGTAGCCCTTCGTCTCGGGGCGCAGGACCTTCTTGCCCTTCGTCGCGGCCATCTCCCAGAAGTCGTCGAAGCCCTTGTCCTTCGCCTTGTAGATGCGCCCCACGCCCGCGTTGTAGCCGGCCCACGCGAGCCGCCAGTCGCCGGTCTGCTCGTAGAGCGTCTTGAGGTAGCGCGCGGCCGCCTTCGCCGACTTCTCCGGATCGCGCCGCTCGTCCACCCAGAAGTCCTGCTTGAGGCCGTAGAGCTTGCCGGTCCCGCCGATGAACTGCCACGGCCCGGACGCGCGCGCGCGGCTGTACGCGAAGTTCCCGAAGCCGCTCTCGATCATCGCGAGGAAGACGGTGTCCTGCGGGAGCCCCGCCTCCTTCATGATGGCGCGGTACCGCTCCATGTACCGGTGCGAGCGGCCGAGCCACTTCACGAAGTGCGGACGCGCCGCGCGGCTCTGGAAGAAGCGGATGTACCCGACGACCGCCTCGTTCACGTCGATCGGGATGTCGTACTCGGCCTGGAGCTGCGCGAGGTCGTGGTCGAGCTCGGGGATGAGCGCGATGCGCCCCGCGCCCGGCGCGTGCGGCGCGACCTTGCCGTCCTCGGGATGCGAGGCCTCCTCGGCCTGGCGCATCTCCTCCATCTCCTGCGACTCCTTGTCGATCTCCGCGCCGACCGCCGGATCGTCCGGCGTGTCCGCGGGCGGCGCGACGGCCTCGCCGTCGTCGCCGTGGAGCACGCGCTCCGCCGTCGGCGTCGGGCCGGAGAGCTCGATCCCCGCGGAGACGAACTGCGGCTCGGGGACCTTCGCGGGCGGGAGCGCCTGCGTGGTCTCGGCCGCGGCGGCGACGACGAGCGGGCGCGGCCGCTGGGCGAACGCGCTCGGCGCCAGGGTGGTCAGGGAAACGGACAGGAGAATCGCGGTGGTCGGCCTCATCTCGCCTCGGCTGCTCCGGGGCCGGCCGGGGGCCGGACCGCTCGATCTCATGGTAGCGGGCCTTTGCCCGCGGATCAAAATCGGCCGCCCCCCTGCTCGCTCGCCGGCGACGCCCGTCGTGACCGTGGTCATCGTCCGGGCAACCGCCAGCCCCCGCCGCGGCACCCCGACCCGGGGGGGCATCGCGTGGCGCGGGAGCGCGCGGCGGCTTACCTGAAACGGCCGGCGGCCTCGGGCATTCCGCGTTCCCCGCCCGGAACGGAAGTGCTAAATCGTCCGCGCCGGGCGCCCGACCCCGAGTCCCCCGAGAGCCCGCCCCGAGCCCCGTTCCAGATGCAGATCGGCCCCTACACCTTCCCAGGACGGTTCTTCCTGGCGCCGCTCGCCGGCGTGTCGGACCGCCCGTTTCGCGCGATCTGCCGCGGGATGGGCGCGTCGTTCGCGTACACCGAGATGGTCTCGGCGCACGGGCTCGTGCACGGGACGCTCCAGACCGAGAGCTACCTGGATCGGGACCCGGAGGAGGACCCGTTCGCGGTCCAGATCTTCGCGGCTGACCCCGCAGCCCTGGCCCGAGGGGCGGAGGTCGCGGTCCGCGCCGGCGCGGGCATCGTGGACGTGAACATGGCCTGTCCGGTGAAGAAGGTCTGCGGCACCGGGGCGGGTGCGGCGCTGGGACGCGAGCCCCGCCGCGTCGAGGAGGCGGTCCGGGCGATCCGCGCGGCCGTTCCCGTCCCGGTCACGGTGAAGATCCGCGCCGGGTGGGACGAGGGCGAGGTGAACTGCGTCGAGGTCGCCCGGGCCGCGGAGGCGGGCGGCGCCGCCGCCGTCGCGCTCCACGGCCGCACGCGCGCGCAGATGTACGCGGGGCGCGCGCGCTGGGACCTCGTGCGCGCGGTGAAGGACGCGATCCGGATCCCGGTGCTCGGCTCGGGCGACGTGTGGACCGCGGACGACGCGCTGCGCATGCGCGCGGAGACGGGCTGCGACGCGGTCCTCGTGGCGCGCGGCGCCTGCGGCAATCCCTGGATCTTCCGCGACCTGCGCGCGGCCGAGCTCGGCCGGCCGCGCCCCCCGCCGCCGACGCGCGACGAGTGGCTCCAGACCGTGCTCCGCCACGTCGACCTCCAGATCGAGCACCGCCGCCGCCAGCGCCCCGGCGAGGCGCCGGACGCGTCCGAGCGCCACGCGATCAAGGAGCTGCGCAGGCACCTCCTCTGGTACACGCGCGGCCGGAAGGGCGGCGTCCACTTCCGCCGCGACGCCGACCGGCTCCGGACCGCCGCGGACGTCGCGCGGCTCGTGGACGAGCACTTCCCGGCCGGCGGCGACGCCTTCGAGGTTGATCCCTCCGCCGCGCGGGTGGAGGACGGAGAGTGAACGGCGCGGCGACCTCTCCCTGTACACGGGCGCCATCCTCGTCGGGGCGCTCGCGGGCGGCGCGCTGCCGCTCTTCGCGAGCGTCCGCCGCTCGGACCTCCTCCTCTCCTTCTCCGCGGGCGTGATGCTCGGGGCGGCGTTCTTCCACATGCTGCCGGAGGCGGTCGAGGGCGGCGGCGCGCCGGTGGTGCCGTTCGTGCTCGCCGGGTTCCTCGTCCTCTACCTGCTCGAGCGGTTCGTGCTCGTGCACGTCTGCGCCGAGCCGGGCCCGAACGAGCGGCTCTCGACCGCCGGCGCGCCGCTCCCCCACCACGACGCCGAGCCCGTCGCGGAGCACGCCGCCCACGCTCACGTCCAGCCGCACCAGGCCGAGGGCACCGGCTGCGACGTCCACACGCTCGGCCTCGCCGCCTGGCTCGGCATGAGCGCCCACACCGTCGTCGACGGGTTCGCGCTCGGCGCGGCGTCGGTCCAGCCGGAGCTCGGGGTCCTCGTCTTCCTCGCGATCCTCGCGCACAAGGTGCCGAACGCGTTCTCGCTCTCGGCGATCCTCATCTCCGAGGGCTTCTCGCGCGCGAGGGCGGTCGCGATGAACGCGGCCTTCGCGCTCATGGTCCCGGCGGGCGCGGGGCTCTACGTGGTCCTGCGGGCGCTCGTCCACGCGGAGCGCTTCACCTCGCTCGCGCTCGCCGCGAGCGCCGGGACGTTCCTCCACCTCTCGCTCTCCGACATCCTCCCCGACCTGCACCGGCGCGGAGCGTCCAAGTGGCGGCACTCCGCCGCGATGGTGGCGGGGGTGGCGCTGATGGGGGCGCTCACGTTCCTGCGGCACGGGCACTAAGGGCCCGCGGCCCGTTGCGCTAAGCTCCGGGGTCATGACGCCCGACCTCCGCGCCCTCTCCGACGAGGTGCAGGCCCGCGCCGCCTTCGTCGAGGCGCTGCTCGCGGAGACCGGCAAGGTCGTGGTCGGCCAGCGCGACCTCGTCGAGCGCGTGCTCATCGGGCTCGTCGCCGGCGGCCACGTCCTCCTCGAGGGCGTGCCCGGCCTCGCGAAGACGCTCGCGGTGCGGACGATCGCGGACGCGGTGGACTGCGCGTTCAGCCGGATCCAGTTCACGCCGGACCTCCTCCCCGCCGACGTCGTCGGCACGCAGGTCTGGGATCCGCGCAGCCAGACCTTCTCCGTCCGCAAGGGGCCGGTGTTCGCGAACGTGGTCCTCGCCGACGAGGTGAACCGCGCGCCGGCGAAGGTGCAGTCCGCGCTGCTCGAGGCGATGCAGGAGCGGCAGGTCACGCTCGGCGACCAGACCTTCCCCCTGCCGGACCCCTTCATCGTCCTCGCGACGCAGAACCCCATCGAGCACGAGGGGACCTACCCGCTCCCCGAGGCGCAGGTGGATCGCTTCATGCTGAAGGTGAAGGTCGGCTACCCGACCCGGGAGGAGGAGCGGCTCATCCTCGACCGGATGGCGGTCCCGGAGGCGCCGCGCGCCTCGCGCGTGGTCGGCCGGCAGGACCTCGCCGCCGCGCGCGCGACGCTCCACCGGATCCACGTCGACGACCGGGTGAAGGACTACGTCGTGAACCTCGTCCTCGCGACCCGCGATCCGCGCGGCCACGGCCTCCCCGAGCTCGCCGGCCTCGTCGAGTTCGGCGCCTCCCCGCGCGCGTCGATCTTCCTCCTGCTCGCGGCGAAGGCCCACGCCCTCCTGCGCCGGCGCGCGTTCGTCACCCCCGAGGACGTGAAGGCGGTCGCCCACGACGTGCTCCGCCACCGCCTCACGCTCACGTACGAGGCCGAGGCGGAGGAGGTCGGGCCGGAGGCGGTGATCTCGAAGGTGCTCGATCGGATCGAGGTGCCGTGACGGCCGGGCGGCAGCGCGCGGCGTCCGCGCCGCGGGAGCTCGCGCCGGGGCGGGCCGCCGAGCTCGTGCGCCGCGTCCGCCGGATCGAGCTCGCGTCGCGCCGCGCCGTCGAGGACCGGCTGTCGGGCCAGTACCACTCGGTGTTCAAGGGACGCGGCATGGAGTTCGGCGAGGTGCGCCCCTACGCGCCGGGCGACGAGGTCCGCGCCGTCGACTGGAACGTCTCCGCGCGCACCGGGCAGCTCCACGTGAAGCGCTTCGTGGAGGAGCGCGAGCTCACCGTCATGGTCCTCTGCGACGTCTCCGCCTCGGCGGAGTTCGGCTCGGGCGAGCGGACCAAGGCGGAGGTGGCGGCGGAGATCGCGGCGCTCCTCGCGCTCTCGGCGGTCGCGAACGGCGATCGCGTCGGGCTGCTCCTCTTCACGGACCAGGTCGAGCGCTTCGTGCCGCCGCGCAAGGGGCGGCGCCACGCCCTCCGCATCGTGTCGGAGATCCTCTCGTTCCGCCCCGAGCGGCGCGGCACCGCGCTCGGCCCCGCGCTCGAGTTCCTCCGCCGCGCGCTCCGGCGCCGGACGGTCGCCTTCGTCCTGTCCGACTTCGTCGAGGGCGGGATCCTCCCCCCGCTCCCCCCGCCAGCGCCGGGGGGAGAGGGCCGGGGCGAGGGGGCCGGGCCCGCACGGACCTTCCCCTTCGATCGCGCGCTGCGCATCGCCGCGCGCAAGCACGACGTCGTCCCGGTCCGGATCGACGACGCGCTCGACGCCGCGCTGCCCGCGGCGGGGCTCGCCTGGCTCGAGGATCCCGAGACCGGCGCGGTCGTCCGCGCGGACCTGTCCGACGCGGGCGTGCGCGCCCGCTTCGCGGCGGAGGCCCGGGCGGAGGCGGACGACCTCCGGCGGCTCTTCGCGCGGCTCGAGCTCGACGCCGTCTCGGTGCGCGCCGACGAGCCCGATCGCGTGCGGCCGCTCCTCGCCTTCTTCCGGGCGCGGGCGCGGAGGCTCGCGGGATGATCGCCCGCGCGGCGCTCGCGGGGGCCGCCGCGGCGGCGCTCTCCCTCGCGCCGGCGCGCGCGTCCGGGCCCGCCGACGGATCCGGG
>DASVZX010000400.1:0-4457 GCA_036391435.1 Anaeromyxobacter sp.
CTGCCGGGGCCTGGCGCGGCGGCGCGGGGCGAGGAGCTCGCGGCCGCGGCGGGCGTCGCGGCAGGCATCGGGCCGGGCGCCCCGGCGGGCCTCGCGCTAGCGGAGCGCGCCGGGGACGCGGTCGTCGCGGCGGCGAAGGCATCCTCCGTCTCGACGGCGGGCGCTGAGGACGAGGCGTGGGAGCGGGTCCGCGTGAGCATGACCGACGCCGAGCGCGAGCGGATCGAGCGCGCGATGGCGCTCGCGGGGCGGGTCCTCGGGGCGCGGTCGCCGCGATGGCAGCGGCTCGAGGCGATCTGCCAGGAGTACCTCGGCGACCACGCGACGGACGCGGACGCCGATGACCTCGCGGCGGTCGAGCACTCCGCGGTCGCCGACTGGCTCGAGGGCGCGAAGGCGGCGCTCGAGGAGGAGCTGGACCGGTGGGGCTTCCTCGAGCCGGTCGAGGCGGTCCCGGCGCCGCTCTGGCCGGGGCCGGGCGGCGGAGACGCCGGGGACGATCGCCCGGACGGGGACCCCCACGCGACCGACCCGCTCCTGCTCGACGCCCGCCTCCGCGAGCTCGCCGCCATGCGGGCGCGCTGGGACGTGCTCCTCGGCCACCTCGCGATGCTGCTGAAGACGCTCGGGCTCTGGCGCGACGCCGGCTTCGCCTCGCTCGGCCACTACGCCGAGGAGCGGCTCGGGCTCTCCGCGCGGGCCCTCGAGCAGCGGGCGGCGCTCGCGAAGCGGTCGTACGAGCTGCCCGGGCTGCGCGAGGCGATGGCGGACGGCCGGCTGCCCTACGAGAAGGCGCGCCTCGTCGCGCGCGCGGCGGACGAGGACACCGTCGGGACGTGGATCGCGCGCGCGCAGCGGACGACCGCCCTCGACCTGCGCCGGGAGCTCGAGGCGGCCGAGGAGCGGCAGATGTGCGCGCGGGGCGATCTCGAGGTGGTCGTCCCCCGGCGCGTCCGCGTGCTCGTGGACGCGCTCGTCCGGGCGGCGCGGCAGGCCGAGAAGCGCTGGATGAAGTCGGGGGAGTGCCTCGCCGTCGCGGCGGACCACTTCGTCGCGACCTGGGAGCCCCTCGTGCCCCGCCGCAGGACGCGCAGCCAGAAGGTGCTCGACCGCGACGGCGGGCGCTGCCAGGTGCCGGGCTGCTCGCGCGCGGCGGCGCACGCGCACCACGTCCGCTTCCGCTCCGCCGGCGGCGGCGACGAGGACGGGAACCTCGTCTCCCTCTGCCCGGCGCACCACCTCCACGGCGTGCACACCGGGTGGATCGAGGTGCGGGGCGAGGCGCCGGGGCGGCTCGTGTGGCGGATGGCGGCGCCCCCGATCGAGACGGAGTCGGTCGAGGCCTGGAGTCCCGGCCGCGAGACGGCGCTCGCTGCCGCGTAGGGGCCATCTGCGGGGACGCCCCCACCGGGGAGTGTTGGGCGGGGGGCGCGCCGCGCATAAACCCTCTTTCACACGACACAGGCGAGGCATGCATGGCGGCGAAGACGCCGGACGTCGATCCCCAGGAGACCGGCGAGTGGCTCGAGGCCCTCGAGGGCGTGCTCGAGCGCGAGGGGCCGGAGCGCGCCCACTTCATCGTCGAGCAACTCATCGACCGCGCGCGCCGCGCCGGCGCCGACCTGCCGTTCTCGGCGACGACGCCCTACGTGAACACCATCCCGGTCGAGCGGCAGGCGCGCTTCCCGGGCGACTTCGCGCTCGAGCAGACGATCCGCCACTACGTCCGCTGGAACGCGATGGCGATGGTGGTGCGCGCGAACAAGCACACCAACGTCGGCGGCCACATCGCGAGCTTCGCCTCCGCCGCGACCCTCTACGACGTCGGCTACAACCACTTCTGGCGCTCGGGGACGGACGAGCGCGGCGGCGACCTCCTCTTCATCCAGGGCCACTCCGCGCCCGGCATCTACGCGCGCGCCTTCCTCCTCGGGCTCCTCGGCGAGGACCAGCTCGATCACTTCCGGCAGGAGGTGGACGGCAAGGGACTGTCCTCCTATCCGCACCCGTGGCTCATGCCGGAGTTCTGGCAGTTCCCCACCGTGTCGATGGGGCTCGGGCCGCACATGGCGATCTACCAGGCCCGGTTCATGAAGTACCTGCACGGCCGCGGCCTCGCCGACACGTCGGGCCGGAAGGTCTGGGCCTTCTGCGGCGACGGCGAGATGGACGAGCCGGAGTCGCTCGGCGCCATCGGCATGGCGGGGCGCGAGAAGCTCGACAACCTCATCTTCGTCGTGAACGCGAACCTGCAGCGGCTCGACGGGCCGGTGCGCGGCAACGGGAAGATCATCCAGGAGCTGGAGAGCCTGTTCCGCGGCGCGGGCTGGAACGTCATCAAGGTCGTCTGGGGCCGCCACTGGGACAAGCTGCTCGCCCGCGACAAGAACGGCGCGCTCCGCCGGCGGATGATGGAGGCGGTCGACGGCGACTACCAGATCTACAAGTCGCGGGACGGCGCCTTCGTCCGCGAGCACTTCTTCAACACGCCCGAGCTGAAGGACATGGTCGCGGACATGTCCGACGACGACGTCTGGCTCCTGAACCGCGGCGGGCACGACCCGTTCAAGGTGTACGCGGCCTACGACGCGGCGGTGCGGCACGAGGGCGAGCCGACCGTCATCCTCGCGAAGACCATCAAGGGCTACGGGATGGGCACGGCCGGCGAGGCGATGAACATCGCCCACCAGGCGAAGAAGATCCCGGTCGAGGGCGTCCGGACCTTCCGCGACCGGTTCAAGCTGCCGGTCCCCGACGACCGGCTCGAGGAGGTGCCTTATCTGAAGTTCGAGGAGGGCTCCCGGGAGCTCGCCTACCTCAAGGAGCGCCGCGCCCGGCTCGGCGGCGACCGGCCGAAGCGGCTCCCGAAGGCGCCGTATCCGCTCGAGGTGCCGCCGCTCCAGGCGTTCGCGCGGCTCCTCGAGGCGACGGGCGAGCGCGAGATCTCGACCACGATGGCGTTCGTCGAGTTCCTGCGCGTCCTCCTGCGCGACAAGAACGTCGGGCCGCGCGTCGTCCCGATCGTGCCCGACGAGTCGCGCACCTTCGGGATGGAGGGGCTCTTCCGGCAGTACGGCATCTGGAGCCAGGTGGGCCAGCTCTACACGCCCGAGGACTCCGCGCAGCTCATGAACTACCGGGAGGACAAGAAGGGGCAGATCCTCGAGGAGGGGATCACCGAGGCGGGCGCGATGTGCGACTGGATCGCGGCAGCGACGGCGTACTCCGTCCACCGCGTGCCCGTGATCCCCTTCTTCATCTTCTACTCGATGTTCGGCTTCCAGCGCGTCGGCGACTTCGCCTGGGCGGCGGGCGACATGCGCTCGCGCGGCTTCCTCCTCGGCGCGACCGCCGGGCGGACGACGCTGAACGGCGAGGGGCTCCAGCACGAGGACGGGCACTCGCACGTGCTCGCGGCGGCGATCCCGAACTGCGTGCCCTACGATCCGACCTTCGCCTTCGAGCTCGCGGTGATCCTCCAGCACGGGCTCCGGCGCATGTACGCCGAGCAGGAGGATGTCTTCTACTACGTGACGCTCATGAACGAGAACTACGCCCAGCCGGCGATGCCGGAGGGCGTGGCGGGCGACGTGCTGAAGGGGATGTACCGGTTTCGCGCCGCCGGCGGCGCCCGCCGCGGACGGCCGCGCGTCCAGCTCCTCGGCTCGGGCACGATCTTCCGCGAGGTGATCGCCGCGGCGGACCTCCTCGAGAAGGACTGGGGCGTGGACGCCGATCTCTGGTCGTGCCCGAGCTTCACCGAGCTCGCGCGCGACGGGCGGCTCGCCGAGCGCGAGGGCCTGCTCCACCCCGGCGCGCCCCGGCGCGCCTCGCACGTCGAGGCGAAGCTCGGCGGGACGGAGGGCCCCATCGTCGCGGCGACCGACTACGTGCGCGCGTTCGCCGAGCAGATCCGGCCGTACGTGCCGCGGCGCTACGTCGTGCTCGGCACCGACGGCTTCGGCCGGTCCGACACGCGCGAGAAGCTGCGCCGCTTCTTCGAGGTGGACCGCCACCACGTCGCGGTCGCGGCGCTGAAGGCGCTCGCCGACGACGGCGCGATCCCCGCCGCGCGCGTCGACGAGGCGCTCGAGAAGTACGCCATCGACCGGGCGAAGCCGGCCCCCTGGACGGTGTGACGATGAGCGCCCTCGAGGTCAAGGTCCCGCCCATCGGCGACTTCAAGGACGTCCCGGTCATCGAGGTCCTCGTGAAGCCGGGGGACGCCGTCGCCGCCGGCGACGCGCTCGTCACGCTCGAGTCGGAGAAGGCGACGCTCGACGTGCCCTCGCCCGCCGCCGGGACGGTGAAGGAGCTCAGGGTCCGCGTCGGCGACCGCGTGAGCGAGGGGAGCGCCGTGCTCGTGCTCGAGGCGGCGGCGGCGGAGCCGGCAGCGGCGGCCGAGCCGGCCAGGCCGCGGCCGGGCGCCGCGGTCCCAGCCCCGACCCCGACCCCGA
>DASVZX010000401.1:0-7262 GCA_036391435.1 Anaeromyxobacter sp.
TCCACCAGCCCGCCGCTCACCAGCCCGCCGCCCGCCGCCCCGCCGGCCGGCGCGCAGCCCGCGCCGCAGGAGGCGCCTCCCCAGGGATGATCCGCGCCGTGGCTCACGTTCCACGAGATCCCACCATGCGAGACGACGCGCCCACCGAGATCGTCCCCCTCCCGCCCCTCGAGGTCGCGGCGCCGCCGGAGCCGCGCGAGCGCACGTCGCTCGTCGCGAACGCGCCGGCCTTCCTCTGCGGCCGGCCGCTCGGCGAGATCCTCCGCGAGACCGTGAAGCTGCCGCAGGAGCGGCTCGACGAGGCGCTCGCGCTCCAGCGGGGCGAGCAGGCGGGGGCGCGCCTCGGCGAGATCCTCGTGCGCCTGAAGGCGGTCACCGAGGAGGACGTGCTCCGCGCCCTGGCGGTCCAGCTCGATCTGCCCTTCCTGGCCCAGATCCTGCCGGAGACGGTGCCCGCCGACCTCGCGGCGAAGGTC
The DNA here is from genome assembly GCA_036391435.1 of Anaeromyxobacter sp. Classification (GTDB taxonomy): domain Bacteria; phylum Myxococcota; class Myxococcia; order Myxococcales; family Anaeromyxobacteraceae; genus Anaeromyxobacter. The sequence continues at coordinate 477 of DASVZX010000401.1, forward strand.
CCCATCCACTTCGCGAAGCAGGCGCGCGTGCTGCCGCTCGGGATGGCGGGCGACGCGGTGCGGATCGCGGTGGCGGACCCGCTCGACACCGCGGCGCAGGACTCGGTCGCGATGCTCCTCGGCGCGCAGATCGCGCCCGAGGTCGCGGCGCCGTCCGTCGTGCTCGACGCGATCAACGCGGTGTACGACCGCGCCGCGAACGAGCACGAGAAGCTCATGGAGGACCTCGAGACGAGCGACCTCGAGGCGGTCGCCCACGAGCTCGAGGAGCCGACCGACCTCCTCGACGCCGACGACGAGGCGCCGATCATCCGGCTCGTGAACTCGCTCATGTTCCGCGCCGTCAAGGAGCGCGCGAGCGACATCCACATCCTCCCCGAGGAGAAGGACATCTCGGTGCGGTACCGGATCGACGGCGTGCTGCGCGAGGTGATCCGCCCCCCGAAGCGCTACCAGGCCTCCATCGCGAGCCGCATCAAGATCATGGGCGGCCTCAACATCGCCGAGAAGCGGCTCCCGCAGGACGGCCGCATCCGCATCAAGATCGCCGGCAAGGACGTCGACATCCGCCTCTCGACCGTGCCCACCGCGCACGGCGAGCGGATCGTGATGCGCCTCCTCGACAAGTCGAACGTGATCCTCGACCTCGCCGAGCTCGGCTTCGAGGACTGGCAGCTCAAGATCATGGACGGCCTCGTGACGCGCGCCCACGGGATCGTGCTCGTCACCGGCCCCACCGGCTCCGGCAAGACGACGACGCTCTACGCCGCGCTCGCCAAGATCAACTCGCCCGACCTCAACATCCTCACCATCGAGGACCCGATCGAGATCCCGCTCCGCGGCGTCGGCCAGGTGCAGGTGAACCCGAAGATCGAGCTCACCTTCGCGAACGGCCTGCGGTCGTTCCTCCGCCAGGACCCGGACGTCATCATGGTCGGCGAGATCCGCGACCTCGAGACGGCCGAGATCTCGATCCAGGCGTCCCTCACCGGCCACCTCGTCCTCTCGACGGTCCACACGAACGACGCGGCGGGCGCCATCACCCGCCTCGTCGACATGGGCGTGCAGCCCTTCCTCGTCGCGTCGTCGCTCGTCGGCGTGCTCGCCCAGCGCCTCGTCCGCGTCCTCTGCCCCAGGTGCCGCGCGCCGTACCGTCCGACGCGGGAGGAGCGCGAGCAGGTCGGGCTCTCCGACGACGTCCTGCAGCGCGCCGGAAACCCGACCGCGGTCTACAAGGCGCAGGGCTGCCCCGCCTGCCAGGGCACCGGGTACCAGGGCCGCACCGGCATCTACGAGCTCATGCTCGTCGACGACGACGTCCGCGCGCTCATCCTCAAGTCGGTGGACTCCGGGAAGATCAAGGCCGCGGCGGTGAACCACGGGATGCTGACGCTCATGCAGCACGGCGCCTACAAGGTCGCGCTCGGGATCACGAGCGCGGCCGAGGTGCTCTCCGTCACGGCGGAGGACGTCCACTAGGCCATGCCGGTCTTCGAGTACAAGGCGCTCAACGCCACCGGGAAGTCGGTGCAGGGGCTCCGCGAGGCCGACTCGCCGAAGACCCTGCGCGCGACGCTGCGGCGCGAGGGGGTGTTCCTCACCGAGGTGCTCGGCGAGCAGCAGGTGAAGGCGGCCCAGGCGCGCGAGGTGAACGTCAGGCGCTGGGTGCTCGGCCGCATCTCGGCCGAGGACCTCGCCATCGCGACCCGCCAGCTCGCCGTGCTCGTGCACGCGGGGATCCCGCTCGTGGACTCGCTCACCGCGCTCGTCGAGCAGGTGGAGAAGGAGAAGCTGAAGCGCGTCCTCGGCGACGTGAAGCAGCGGGTGAACGAGGGCTCGACGCTCGCCGACGCGCTCGCGCTGCACCCGCGCGTGTTCGGCGACCTCTTCGTCAACATGATCCGCGCGGGCGAGCAGTCCGGCGCCCTCGAGATCGTGCTCGTCCGGCTCGCCGACTTCACCGAGAGCCAGGCGCGGCTCCGCTCGAAGATCCTGGGCACGATGGCGTACCCGGCCGCGATGATGGTCATCGGCAGCGCCGTCCTCGGCATCCTCTTCACCGTCGTGATCCCGAAGGTGACGAAGCTCTTCGAGGACACCCGGGCGACCCTGCCCTGGATGACGCGGGTCCTCATCGCGTTCACCGGGTTCGTCACCCACTGGTGGTGGGCGATCCTGGCCGTGCTCGCCCTCGCGATCTGGGGCTTCGTGCGCTGGAAGCGGTCGCCGGAGGGGAAGGCCCGCTGGCACCGGTTCGTCCTCACCGTCCCGATCTTCGGGCGCCTCGTCCGGATCATCGCGATCGGGCGCTTCGCGCGGACGCTCTCGACGCTGCTCAAGAGCGGCGTCCCGCTCCTCACCGCGATGGACATCGTGAAGAACGTCGTCGGGAACGTCCGGCTCGCCGAGGTGATCGAGCAGGCCCGCGACGCGATCCGCGAGGGCGAGTCGATCGCGGCGCCGCTGAAGCGCTCCGGCGAGTTCCCGCCGCTCGTCCACCACATGGTGGCGGTCGGAGAGCGCTCCGGCGCCCTCGAGGAGATGCTCGCGAACGTGGCGAGCGCCTACGAGGACCAGGTGGACACGACCGTCACCGCGCTCACCTCGCTGCTCGAGCCGATCATGATCGTCGTGATGGGCGGCGCGGTCGGCTTCATCGTGTTCTCGGTGCTCATGCCGATCCTGCAGATCAACACCCTCGCCGGAGGATAGCCGTGAAAGTCCGCACCGCCGCCCGCGCCGCCGAGCGCGGCATGACCCTCATCGAGATCCTCGTCGTGATGGTGATCCTCGGCCTCATCGCGACGGCCGTCGCCGTGAACGTCGTCGGCCGCGCCTCCCAGGCGCGCGTCGATCGCGCCAAGACGGACGTGCAGCGCATCGCCTCCGACGGCGTCGAGGCCTTCAAGGTGATGCGCGGCCGGTATCCGACGACGGAGGAGGGCCTCAAGCTCCTCATCGACGAGAAGTTCCTGAAGCCGAACAGCGCCGACGGCAAGCTCAACGACCCGTGGGGCAAGGAGTACATCTACCTGTACCCGGGGCAGGCCCACCCCGACGCGTTCGACGTGAAGAGCTACGGCGCCGACGGCCAGCCGGGCGGCGAGGGCGAGAACGCCGACATCGTGAACTACTAGGGACCGGTGCGGCGCGCGCGGACAGGCCGAGGGTTCACCCTCATCGAGCTGCTGGTCGTGATCAGCGTCATCGCGCTGCTCGCCGGCCTCGCCGCGCCCGCCGTCGGGACCCTCACCGGCGCGAACGCGCGCGAGGCCGCGGGGCGGCTCGCCGGCGGGATGCGCTACCTCTTCGACACGGCCGCGCTGCGCCACACCTCCTGCCGCCTCGCGCTCGACCTCGACCACGACGCGTGGTGGGCGGAGTGCGCCCCGTCGGCGACCACCGTCGCCCGGACCGAGGACGACGCGGATCTCGAGCGCCGCTTCCCCGGCGAGAAGGCCGCCGAGCTCCGCAAGCTCCTGGCGAAGACCGACTTCGGCAGCTTCTCCGACCGGCTCGTCGCGAAGAAGACGACGCTCCCGGGCAACGCGAAGTTCGGCGCGGTGCGCGTCGAGGGGCGCCGCGAGGCCGAGTCCGGGATCGTCTACGTCCACTTCTTCCCCGGCGGCCAGGCCCAGCGCGCGTACGTGCCCGTCGCCGACGGGAACAACCTCTACACGGTGGTGGTCGAGCCGTTCACGGGCCGCGCCCACGTCGCGATCGGCAAGGTGGAGCCGAAGGAATGAGGACCCGGGGCTTCACGCTCCTCGAGGTGATGGTCGCGCTCGCGATCCTGGCGACCTCCCTCGTCGCGATCTCCGACGTCGTCGGCGGCGCCCTGCGCAACGAGGTCCGGGCGCGGAACCTCGAGACGGCCGCGCTCCTCGCGCGCGGCAAAATGGTGTCGATCGAGGACCACTACGAGTGGAAGGGTTTCGCGACGAGCGACGAGTCGGACGACGGCACCTTCGAGGACGAGGGGCACCCGGACTTCAAGTGGCGCCTCGAGATCACCGCGCCGCACGGCACGATCGACGCGGACTCCCTCATGCGCTCGCTCACGGGCACCGACCTCCAGGGGCTCCTCTCCTCGACCGAGGCGACGGCGCAGGCCGGGACCGTCCCGGCCGCCGGGGCCCAGGCGCTCGCGCCGATGGCGGGGACGCTCACCGCGATCCTGCAGCCGACGCTCGCGCGCCTCGCCGAGAACGTGAAGAAGGGGCTGCGGGAGGTGCGGCTCACCGTGAGCTGGCCGGAGAACGGGCGCGAGGAGTCCTTCGAGGTCAAGACCCACATGCTGGTCCTCGCGGCCGGGGAGACGGCGACCCCGGCCAGCGCGGCCCTCCCGGCGGCCGGACAGCCCGCGAACCCGGCGAACCCCGCGGCCGGCCAGCCCGCGAGCCCGGCGGCAGGGGGCACGCCGAGATGACGGCGCGCGCCCGCGGCTTCACGCTCGTCGAGCTCATGATCGCGATGGCCATCACCGCGACCATCGGCGCCATGACGATCGGCTCGTTCGCGCAGATCGACCGCGCCTCGCAGGCGGCCCGCGCGCAGGGCGAGCGCTACGCGGCGGCGCGCCTCGCCCTCACGCGCATGGCGCGCGAGGTGTCGATGACCTTCCTGTCCGACAACTTCGACCAGGGCCGCTTCCACAACGAGCGGCCGACGCTCCTCGTCGGCCGCGAGGACCGGATCCTCTTCTCGACGATGGCGCACGTGCGCCTGTACCAGGACGCGAAGGAGTCCGACCAGTCGATCGTCGAGTACACGGTCGAGGCCGATCCCGACGCCGCCGGCGAGGAGGCGATCTTCCGCCGCGAGAAGGTGCACTTCGACGACGAGCCCGACCGCGGCGGCCGCAAGGACCTCGTGGCGAGCCACGTGCGGGGGCTCACGTTCTCCTACTGGGACCCGCAGCGGGGCGAGTGGGCCCGGGAGTGGAGCACGAAGGCGGTCGAGCACTCGTCGACGCTCCCGTCGCGGGTCCGCTTCGACCTCGAGATGCAGCTCGCGGACGGGCGCACCGAGCGGTTCGTGACCGAGGCGCGGATCGCGATCCGCACGCCGCTCGGGTACGGGAAGTGACGGCGTGAGGAACGCACGGACAGCCGAGCGCGGGGCCGCGCTCCTCATCGTGACGGTGGCCGTCGCGGTCCTCACCGCGCTCGCGGCGGACCTCGCCTACGAGGCCCGCGTCTCGCTCCAGATCGCCGCGAACGAGCGGAACGAGGTGCAGGCGACCTACCTCGCGAAGAGCGGCGTCGCGCTCGGACGGCTCGTCCTCTCCTTCCAGCAGGAGATCGACCAGCTGCAGGCGCCGGTGCAGGGCATCCCGATGCCGCGGCCGCAGCTCTGGAAGCTCGTGCCGGTCGGGCCGGAGCTCGCCGACGCCCTCCTCGCCGGCGCGCCGCTCGCGCGTCCGGAGAAGGGCGCCGCCCCGGCCGCCGTCCCCGCGTCCGGCGCCTTCGACGTCCGGATCGACGACGAGGGGCGCAAGGTGAACGCGCAGCTCGAGGCGTTCAACGACACGGGCAACCTGCTCCCGGCGCAGGTGCTCGCGCTCTGGCAGCTCATCTGCGATCCGAAGTGGGACCCGCTCTTCGACCGCGAGGACGCGGACGGGCAGCGCTACTCGCGCGCGGACCTGCTCATCGACCTGCGCGACTGGGTGGACGAGGACGCGGTCTCGTCGGCCCTGAGCGCGAGCTTCGTCCCCAACAGCTGCCAGATCCTGGTCCCGCAGAAGCCGTTCGAGTCCGGGTTCGGCGACGAGAACCGGCCCTACGACCGGGGCGACGACCGGTACCGCGCGAAGAACGCCCGGATGGACTCGCTCGACGAGCTGTACCTCGTGGCCGGCGTCGGCGACGCCTTCATGGCGGCGTTCGGGGACCAGCTCACCGTGTACCTCGCGCGCGACGAGCAGCAGAACGTGAACACGACCGACCCCGAGCAGCTCCGGCGGCTCGCGCAGGCCATGGCGGAGCAGCCGCCGGACCAGCCGAAGCTCGACGACCCGCTGACCCTCGCGCTCCTGCAGAAGGCGGTCGTCCTGAAGACGTTCGGCGGCATCCTGACGATGTCGCCCGCCGAGCTCGCCCAGATGGTGCAGGCGGTCGGCATCACGGTGGACCAGGCGAAGGTCACCGGCCCCTCGAGCCCGTTCACCGACAGCTCGAAGGTCTTCCGGCTGCGCTCCGCCGGCCGGGTGGGCGACGTGAACAAGACGCTCGACGTGATCGTTCGGATGGACAAGGCGCAGGGCGTCGTGGTGACGCCCGGCAAGATTCTCCACTGGCGCGAGGAGTAGACGCACATGGCCCAGCGCATCCTCGGCCTCGACCTCGGGGCCCACGCGGTGAAGGCGGTGCTCGTCGAGAGCACCTTCCGCGGCTACGTCGTCGCGGGCACCGCGCGCGCGCCCGTCGCGGCGCCGGAGGGGGACGCCTCGCCGGCGCGGTGGACGGCCGCCGTGAAGGCGCTCCTCGCCGGGAGCGGCCTCTCGTTCGACGCCGCCGTGGTGGCGCTGCCCGGCGCGAGCGCCTCCGCGCTCGGGGTGACGCTCCCCTTCGCGGATCCGCGCCGCATCGAGCAGACCATCGGCTTCGAGGTCGAGGGGCAGATCCCGTTCGACCTCGCCGACGTCGCCTGGGACTGGCAGCCGCTGTCGGTGCGGGACGGGAAGACCGATCTCCTCGTCTCCGTCGTGCGCAGGGACGAGGCGGCGGCGCTGCTCGCCGCGCTCGCCGAGGCCGGCGTCGACCCGCGGACGGTCCTCCCCGC
>DASVZX010000402.1:0-6793 GCA_036391435.1 Anaeromyxobacter sp.
CGCGGCGGCGCTCGCGTCCGCCCCGGCCCCGGCGGCCGGCCGCGCGGCGAGCGCGGTCGCGACGACGGCGGCGGCGACCGAGGCGCGGAGCATGGGACGGGAGGATACGCTCGGGCGGGCGCGCGCGCAGCGGCCCCCCCCCGGAGGCTACGCGCCGAGCCCGAGCTCCTTCTCGAGCGCGCGCACGATCCGGAAGTACTCGGCCCGGGTGTACTTCACGTTCAGCACGTGGAAGTCCTGCTTCGCGAGCCCCACGCACCCGAAGCAGTAGGAGCACTCCGAGCAGGACCGGCACAGGACGAGGTAGTTCGAGCGCGTGCAGTTCTCGCTCTCGACGCAGTAGGCGCAGTCGTGACAGCCCGTGCAGCCGGTGCAGTGCGTGAGGTGGGTCGACGACGTGCAGGCCTTGGAGTGCGTGCAGCGGTAGCACTCCTCGCAGTCCGTGCAGAACATGCACGACACCGAGCGGCGGCAGCCCTCGCACTGGATCGAGCCCGGGTTCTCCTCCTCGCTCTCGTACGCGCGCAGCAGCCGCTGCAGCTCGGCCTCGAACTCGCGGCGCGACAGGACGGGCGGCGGCGGCGGGCGGAGGTCCTGGAAGGTGCCCGACGAGGTGTCGATGAACATCGGGCCGGTGATCTGCCGGACCCCCGCGGGCGGGGCGACGATGGCCTTGCGCGGCGCGACGACGAGCCGGTCCCCGTCGCGCGCGGCCGGCGGGCGCGCCGCGGGGCGCGGCGAGGGGCGGGGCGGCGGCTTTCGGCTCGGGCCGGCCATCCGCCCATCCTGCCCCGGAACCTCGCGCCGGGGAAATCCGCGGCGCACCTACAGCGGCCGCAGCCGCCCCGCCTCGAGCGCGAGCCGCCGCTCGATCCCGCGGGGGAGCTCGTCCAGGTGGTGGGTCACCGCGACGAGCGCGGCGCCGCGCGCGCAGGCCTCCTCGACGGCGTCGAGCATCCACGCGCGGGCGCCGGGATCGAGCCCCGCGAGCGGCTCGTCGAGGAGCAGCACCTCCGGCGCGGGCGCGAGCGCGCGGGCGAGGAGGAGCTTGCGGAGCTCGCCGTAGGAGAGGGTGAGGAGGTGGCGCGCCGCGAGCCCGGCGACGCCGAGCCGCCCGAGCGTCCGCGCGGCGGCGGCGCGGCGGGCGTCGGACTGCGGCGCCGCGAGCCCGATCGTGCCCTCGAACCCGGAGAGGACCACGGCCTCGCCCGTCGCGTCGAAGCGGTGGCGCGCCTGCAGCTCGGGCGAGACGACGCCGATCCGGCCGCGCAGCTCGAAGGCGTCCGCGCGCGGGCCGAGGTCGAGCCGGTCGATGGCGCCGCTCGCCGGCTGCTCGTCGCCGGCGAGGAGGCGGAGGAAGGTGGACTTGCCCGCGCCGTTCGGGCCGACCACGGCGACGCGCTCGCCTCGCCGGAGCGTGAAGTCGATGCGCGCGAGCACGTCGCGGCCGTCGACGCGGACGGTGACCGAGCGGGCGTCGAACAGGACGGATGGGGCGGGCCCCCTCTCCCCCTCGCGCTGCCCCGGGGAGAGGGGAGCGGTCCGCGCGGGCGCCGGCGTCTCCACGATCCTTCCGGTGGAGCGTCGAAGAGAGGGGGCGGCCCGCGCGGGCTCGCGCGTCTCCACGATCCTTCCAGCGTCGAGCACGACGACGCGCCCGATCTCCGGGACGATCTCCTCCTCCCGGTGCGTCGCCATCACGACCGCCGTGCCCGCGCGCAACACCCGCGACACGAGCGAGAGGAACGACGCGCGCGCCTCCGCGTCGAGGCCGTCCGTCGCCTCGTCGAGCAGGAGCAGCTCCGGCGCGGGCGCGAGGGCCCGCGCGAGCAGGACCTTGCGGCCCTCGCCGCGGGACAGCGTCAGGATCGACCGGGGGAGCAGCGGGACGATCCCGAGCGTCCGCGCGACCTCGCCCACCCGCGCGGCCTGGCCGGGCGTCGCGTCCTCCGCCGGGAACACCGCGTCGAAGAGGCCGGAGCGGACGACCGCCTCGGCCGCGAGGTCCCACTCGTGCCGGACGTAGGCGTCCTGCTGCTCGGGCGCGACGAGCGCGAACCGCTCGCGCGCGCCGATGGGGCTCTCCCACGCGCCGTCCGGCCCGTGGAAGAGCCGCTTCCCCGCGCTCGCCGGGTGCGGCCAGAGCTCGCCGCGCAGGAGCCGCAGGAGCGTCGACTTCCCCGAGCCGCTCGGCCCCACGACGGCGAGCCCCTCGCCCGAACGCACCTCGAGCGAGACGCGGTCGAGGAGCGTCGCGCCGGACAGGCGGACGTCCACGCGGTCGAGCGTCACGAGCGGGCGCGGCACGCGGGCATCTTAGACCGCGGGGGGGTGGGTCGCCGGCCGCGAGGATCGTGGGGCCGTCCGCCGCGTGGCGCCTGCGGCCGCGGGGCGGTCTCGCGCGCGCGCCAACCCCGCGAAAGGCGGAGAGGTGGCGCCGGCACGGCGCTCGCTCGGAGAGGATCAGGAAAGAGGAGGCCCCGCCATGCTCGCGACCCTGCTGCTCGCCCTCGCCGCCGCACCCGTCCTCCGCGGCCCCGCGACACTCGCGACCGACGCCCCGCGCGTCGCCCCGGATGGACGGGTCGCGACGCCGGCGGGGGTCCGCTTCCGGTTGCCGCGCGGGTTCTCCTACGGGATCCGGACGGTCGAGGGCGCCTCCGCGTACCTCGCCGAGGCGCCGGACCACGCGCGCGCGGTGATCGTCGCGGCGGGGCCGTCCGACGCCGCGCTCGAGTGCCCGGGCGACGACTTTCGCCCGCACCGGACCCGCCGCGGGCTCCGCGGGTGCCTCGCCGTCGGCGGTCCCGCCGACAACGCGGCGGTCCTCGCCGTGAAGCGGGGCGCCATGCTGGTCGTCGTGACCGCGCTCGCGACGGCGGGGCCGGCGCGCGCGCTCGCGACGTCGGTGGGCGACTCGATCGAGATCGACGAGGGGGCCGCCGAGCCCGGCCCGGGCTCCGCGCGCGGCGCGAGGGCGGACCCGCGGCTCGTCGGCTGCTTCGATCAGGGCTGGGCCACCTCCGCGCCGTTCGACAGCGTCCACGGGGACGGCGGCACGAAGCGGTGCTTCGAGGCGGACCTCACGTTCACCGAGGAGAGGACGGTCAACGTCGTCATCCCGGGGGTGGGGGGACGCAGCCGGTCCTCCTCGCGCTCCGGCACGTGGCGCTTCTCCGGCGGGGTCCTGGAGCTCTCGTACGAGGACGGCCAGCAGGTCACGCGGACGATCGAGTTCCTGGGGGAGCCGGTCGAGCGCGTGCTGGCGGACGGGGTGGAGTGGGAGAGGCTGTGACGCGGGCCGCTCCGGTCAGCGGCAAGTGCCGGTCCGGCCGACGCTGCCGGAGCAGCGGAGCGCCGGGTCCCCGGCGCCGATCTGAAACCCGGTCTCCCAGCGACAGTGACGAGCTTGAGCTCGACGGAGAGGCTGCGCATGCTGCACCCTCGCTGCGGGCGGAGGTCGTCACCACGCCGCCCGCGTGCCGGGGCCGCGCGCAGGCCCGGGCGGGAGGCGAGACGAGATGCGGAAGGCCGGCGGCGCACCCGTCCCGGGGGAGCGGATCGAGGTGCCGCGCGAGCGCGCGGGCGAGCGGCTCGACCGCTTCCTCGCCTCGGCGCTCGCGATCCCGGTCGAGCGGGCGCGGGCGCTCGTCGCGGGCGGCCGCGTGCGGATCCGCGGCCGCACCTGCTCGCCGCTCCGCAAGCTCTTCGGCGGCGAGGAGGTGGTGGTGGACCGCCCCGCGCCGCGGCGGGAGGCGGCCGTGGGGCCCGCGCTCCCGGTGCTGCACGACGACGCCGACTGCCTCGTCGTCTCGAAGCCCGCCGGGCTCGCCGTGGAGCCGGCGCGGCCGGGCGCGGCGTCCGCGGTCGGCGCCGCGAGCCGGATCGGGCGCTTCGACGTCGGGGGGCGCGCCGCGCCCGGCCTCGCGCACCGGCTCGACCGCGACACGAGCGGGTGCCTCCTCCTCGCGCGGACCGACCGCGCGCTCGCGGCGCTGAAGCGCGCGTTCGAGGAGGGGAAGATCGAGAAGGAGTACCTCGCGATCGTCGGGGGCGCGCCGCCCGACTCGGGCGCGCTCGACACGCCGTACGGCCGCAGCCCGTCCGACCCGCGCCGGTTCACGACGCGGGTCGCGTCGGCACGGCGCGCCCGGCTCTCGTGGACGGTCGAGCGGCGGCTCCGCGGCGCAGCGCTCCTGCGCGTCGCGCTCGACACCGGGCGCACGCACCAGATCCGCGTCCAGCTCGCCGAGGCGGGGTACCCGGTGCTGGGCGACGCGGTCTACGGCGTCCCGTCGGAGGCGATCGCCCGCCAGGCGCTCCACGCGGCGCGGCTCGCGTTCCCGCGGCCGTCGGACAAGGCGCGGGTCGAGGTGCGGGCGCCGATCCCGGACGATCTGGCGCGGGCGATCGCGGCGCTGACCGCGTGATCTCGCGGTCGGTCCAGCGCTCACGCCTCCCCGTGCTTCACCCGCTCGTAGTGCCGCCGCGCCTTCGCCTTGTTCCCGCAGTCCTTCATCGAGCACCAGCGCCGCGTCCCGGCGCGCGTGTGATCCATGAAGAGCCAGGAGCACTCGCGCGTGTCGTGCATCCCGCACTGCCGGACGCGGGCGAGATCGGGCCCGGAGGTGAGCAGCTCCATGGCGGACGCGGCGACGCGCCAGAGGGGCGCGTCGAGCGCGTCGGGCGGATCGCTCCAGGCGAGCCTGCAGCAGGCGGGGCCGCCGCGGACGATGCGGCGGTGGGAGAGGGCGCGCGCGAGGTGGTCCGAGAGCCGCGCGAGGTCCTCGGCGGGCGCCTCGAGGCCGCCGGCGATCGCGGTGAAGATCCGGTAGAGCGCCTCGCGGAACGCCAGCGCGTCGCCGTGGACCGCCTCCGCGTCGCCGGGGCGGCGGCGCGCCTCGGCGAGGAGCCGCCGGGCCTCCGCGTCGTCCACGATCTCGGCCTGGCGCGACCACGACACGAGGTCGGCGTACGTCGCCAGCCGCTCGGTCGGGTGGCCGGCGCGGTCGCCCGAGACCGTGTTCACGAAGTCGAGGCAGAGCCGGCCGCCCGAGAGCTCGTACCGGTACTCCATCTCCTTCGGGGGCTTCGCCATAACCTGCAATCTACCACTTGACAGGTTAGGAGGCCAGGCGCAGGGTGTAACCCGTAAAACGGCATCAAGCAGGTTACGACGGAGGCACGGTCATGGCGAGCACGGCGAAGGTCCTTTCGTCCTCTTTCCCGGCGACGCGGTACGAACCGGCCGTCCGCGCGGCCGCGGCGCACGCGCCTCGCGCCCGGCCGGGCTGGCTCGAGCTGCTGCGGGACACGGCGGGGTTCGCGCTCGTCATCGCAGCGACGATCGCGCTCTGGACGCTGACCTGGGCGGCCGTCGCGGGACCGCTGTCGCCCGCGAGCGGCGAGGGGACGCGCGGCCAGGTCGTGTCCGTGGAGAGCAGCAGATAGGGCGTGCGGCCCCCTCTCCCCAACCCTCTCCCCCTGGCTCTGCCAGGGGGAGAGGGGGGATGCGTGCCGGGGGCGCGCGGGGAGCCTCGTGGCCCGCTTCTTCCGCCGCACGTCAAGCCTTGTCGGTCGACCCCGCGCCGTGCCATGTACGCCCGCCGCCGTGCTCGACCTCTCGACCCTGAACCCGCCCCAGCGCGAGGCCGTCACGACGATCGAGGGACCGCTCCTCGTCCTCGCCGGCGCGGGCTCCGGGAAGACGCGCGTCATCGTCCACCGGATCGCGTACCTCATGGCCCGAGGCGTCGATCCCGGGGCGATCCTCGCGGTCACGTTCACGAACAAGGCCGCCGGGGAGATGCGCGAGCGCGTCGCCGCCGTCGCGGGCGCGGCGGGCGTGGACGTGTTCGTCTCGACCTTCCACGCCTTCGGCCTGTGGCTCCTCCGGGAGGAGCACGCGGCGGCGGGCCTGCCGAAGCGCTTCGCCATCTGCGACGCCGGCGACCAGGCGTCGCTCGTGAGGCGCTGCATGCGCGAGGTGCGCGTGGACGACCGGAGCTTCGACGCGGGGCGCGTCCTCTCGATGCTGTCGCGCGCGAAGAACGAGGGCCGGCGGATCCGGGTGAAGGAGGCGGGGCAGGGCGACGACTACGACCTCGTCGCCGCCGAGGTGCAGCCCCGCTACGAGCGGGCGCTTCGCGCGCAGCGCTCGGTCGACTTCGACGACCTCGTCTCGCTCCCGGTGAAGCTCCTCCGGAAGGACGCGGCCCTGCGCGGGCGGTACGCGCGACGGTTCCGCCACGTGCTCGTCGACGAGTACCAGGACACGAACGCCGCGCAGCTCGAGCTGCTGAAGCTCCTCGCGGGCGACGACCGGAACGTCTGCGCGGTGGGCGACGACGACCAGGCGATCTACGGCTGGCGCGGCGCCGAGGTGCGGAACATCCTGCGCTTCGAGCGGCACTTCCCCGGCGCGAGGGAGGTCCGCCTCGAGCAGAACTACCGCTCGACGGGGAACATCCTCGCCTGCGCGAACGCCGTCATCGCGAAGAACCCCGACCGCCGCCCGAAGACGCTCTTCACCTCGGCCGGGGCGGGCGACCCGGTCCGCCTCGTCGCGCTCGAGAACGAGGAGGAGGAGGCGCGCTGGGTCGCCGAGGAGATCGGCCGGCTCCGGCGCGAGGGGCGCCCCTGGGGCGACCTCGCCGTGCTCTACCGGCTGAACGCGCAGTCGCGGCCGATCGAGGAGGCGCTCCGGGCGGCGTCGATGCCGCACGTGGTCCACGGCGGCCCCGCGTTCTTCGATCGCGCCGAGGTCCGCGATCTCCTCGCGTACCTCAAGGTC
>DASVZX010000403.1:0-2134 GCA_036391435.1 Anaeromyxobacter sp.
CCGCCCTGGCTGTTCGAGCGGATGGCGCGCCTCGGCCGCGTGCTCGCCGAGGCCATCGTCCAGGAGTACGGGCGGGACGAGCTCCTGCGCCGCCTCTCGCACCCGTTCTGGTTCCAGTCGCTGGGCGCGCTCATGGGCATGGACTGGCACAGCTCCGGGATCACGACGAGCGTGGTGGGAGCGCTGCAGCGCGGGCTCGCGCCGCTCGAGCGCGAGCTCGGGCTCAGGGTCTGCGGGGGCCGGGGCCGCCACTCGCGCCGCACGCCGGACGAGCTGGCCGCCTTCGGCGAGCGCACGGGGCTCGACGGCGCGGCGCTGGCCCGGACGAGCCGGCTCGTCGCGAAGGTGGACGGGGCGGCGGTGCAGGACGGGTACGCGCTCTACCTCCACGCCTTCTTCGTCGCGGCGGACGGCCGCTGGGCGATCGTCCAGCAGGGCATGGACGCCGGGGCGCGCCGCGCGCGGCGCTACCACTGGCTCTCCGAGGGGCTCGAGAGCTTCGTCGACGAGCCGCACGCCGCGATCGAGGGCCGGCCGGGCGGCGCGATCGTGAACCTCGTGGACCGGCGGGCGGCGCGGTCGCGCGCGGCGCAGCTCGCGCTCGTGCGGGAGGGGCCGGGCCGGATCGTCGCCGAGCTGCGCCGGCTCGCCGGCGGGGCGCCACGGCTCGTCATGCCCGCACACCACGACGTGCGGGCGGGCGACGTCGTGCTCCGCAGGCTGCATGGGGCGCTGGCGGCGGCGGCGGAGCGCGGTCCGGTGGACTTCGCCGACCTCCTCCTCACGCCCGGGCTGGGCGCCCGGACCGTGCTCGCGCTCGCGCTCGCCGCGGAGGTGATCCACGGCGCTCCCTGCCGGTTCACCGATCCGGCCCGGTTCTCGCTCGCGCACGGCGGGAAGGACGGGCATCCGTATCCGGTGCCGCTGCGGGTCTACGACCAGACGCTCCGGGTCCTGCGGCGCGCGGTGGATCGTGCGAGGCTCGGGCACGAGGACCGCGCCGCGGCGATCCGCAGGCTCGACGTCGAGGCGCGGCGGCTCGAGGCGACCGCGAACGGGCCGGGCCTCGACGCGTTCGTCGCGGAGGAGCGCGCGGCGAGCGCGACGTACGGCGGCAGGAGCGTCCTCGGGGAGGCGGGCGCCGCGCCGACCCCGCGCTCGACGCCGACCCCGCGCTCGAAATCGACCCCGGCCTCGCGCTCGACCCCGAGGGCGACCCCGACCTCGCCCCCGACCGCGACCCAGCTCTCGCTCTTTCCGGGCGCCGGACCCCGCCGGCCTTAGGAAGCGCCGCCGCCGCGTTCGCGTTCCGGAAGCGTCTGGCCCGAGATCTGGCGACCGAGCGCGATCGCCGCGAGCTGCCGCACGTTCTCCGGGCATGGCACGCCCGCGAGGTCACCCGCGACGACCCAGCGCGCGCCGTCCCACTCGTCGCACGCCGCGAGCTCGCGCGAAGCGACGTCCGCCACGAACGCGAAGTTCATGTGGATCCCCTTCGATCCGGCCGGGTGCTCCTCGTACCCGATGAGCCCGGGCGGCGTGCCGTCCACCCCGGACACCGCGGGAAACGCGCCCTCGAGGCCGGTCTCCTCGCGAAGCTCCCGGCGCGCGGCCTCGAGCGGCGTCTCGCCGGCCTCGATCTCGCCGCCGACGGGCAGCCACGTGCCGAGGCGCCGGTGGCGGACGAGCAGCACGGCGCCGCCGTTGCGGGCGAAGATCGCGACGGAGAAGGCGCGGCGGATCCCGTCGGGGGAGGTCATGCGGCCGCGGAGGGTACCACGCGCGCCGAAGGGGATCGGCGATCGATCCGCGCCCGGGAACTCCGTCCGGGCGGCGTCGAGCGCGCCTGCGCCCCGGCGGTTCGGTCCGCGGACCGTCCGTCGAACCGGGGTCGGCGGGAGCAGGTCGGGCGCGCCTGCGACGCGGCGCGCGCGCCGGTCGCGCGCTCGCCCGCGCAGACCCACCGGTGACGGCGGCGGCTGCTTGCCTCCCCATTCCGTCGGGCGTCTCCTGACATCGAAGGGGGAAGCACGCGTGCCGGGCGCCAACGCGGAGCGCGAGGTGCTGGATCAGCTTCGCAGCGACGAGGCGACGCTCTCGCGCGACGTCGCCGCCGCGCGCGCGGACGCCGCGG
>DASVZX010000404.1:0-21991 GCA_036391435.1 Anaeromyxobacter sp.
CAGGACGTAGTCGAGCGGCCGCGACGGCTGGGGACCCCCCGGGGACCCGCGCCGGCGCGGGTCCGGCTCGCGGTGGCGCTCCCGGGGCGGCCGCCCGCGCGCCGGGTCAGCTCTGCGCCGACCGGTCCGGGGGGACGAGGAGGACGGGGGCGCGAGACTCGCGCGCGACGCCGTGGCTCACGCTGCCGAGGTACAGCGTGCTCGCCGAGCCGCGGCCGCTCGTGCCCATCACGACGAGGCTCGCCCGCAGCTCGGCGGCGAGCCGCACGATCTCGCGCTCCGGCACGCCCGCCGGCGTCTCGACGCGCACGTCGTCGGCGCCGACGAACAGCAGGCGCCGGGCGAGGTTCTCGATGCGCCGGCGCTTCGGCGGCGGCCGCTGGACGCGCACCAGCGTGACGCGCCTCGCGCCGTCGCGGACGAGCTGCTTCACGAACTCGAGCGCGCGCTCGGCGGTGGGGCCGAAGTCGGTGGCGTAGAGCACGTGCGACCGGAGATCGGCGCGCGCCGCGTCCACGCCGCTCCGTCCGGCGAGATCGGGTGCGGCGCCGGGGATGAGGACGGGGAGATCCGAGCGGTGCAGCACCTGGACCGCCACGCTCCCCAGCAGGAGGTCGCGCGCGCGGGACGAGTCCGCGCCGAGCACGATGAGCGAGGCCGACCGCTCGCGGGCGATGCGGGCGAGCTCCGGGGCCGGGTCCCCGGGCGCGATCTCGGCGGACGCGGCGAGCCCGAGCTGCTCGATCGCGCCGCGCAGCGCCTCGAGCCGGCGCTCGAGCGGTGGCGCGGGCGCGCGATCGGCGTCGTCGCGGGACGGCGTCCCGAAGGCGTGGACCAGCAGCACCTCGCGCGTCCCGACCCCGCGAAGCGCGCCGATGCAGGCGAGCATGCCCTCCGAGGGGGACGACGCGTCGACGCCGGCGAGGACCCTCGCGAACACGCCCGGATGGTAGGACCCGGCGGCGCCGGGCACCAGCATCGGACGCCGGTTCGGGCCCGCGTCATTTCGACGGCGCGGGTCCCTCCGGCGACGCCTCCCGCGGCGCGCGCGGTCGCGCGCGGGCCATGACCTCCTCGACCCCGGCGACCGTCGCGGGCTTCGTCAGGTGCGCGTCGAACCCGGCCTCCGCGGCGCGCCGCAGGTCCTCGGGGAGGGCGTACCCGGTGAGCGCGACGAGGAGCGTGTCCCGCAGGGACGGCTCGCCGCGGAGCGCCTTCGCGACCGCGTAGCCGTCCATGCCGGGGAGCCCGATGTCGCAGAGCACCACCTCCGGAAGGAGCTCGCGGGCGCGCTCGATTCCCCGGGGACCGTCGTGCGCCAGGAAGACCTCGTGCCCGTCCAGCTCGAGCGCGAGCCGCAGGCTCTCGGCGGCGTCGAGGTTGTCCTCGACGACGAGGATGCGGCGCGATCGCGGCGCCGCCGGCGGGGCGACCTCGAGCGGGGCCGGCGCCGCCGCGAGCGGGAGCCGGACGACGAACTCGGTGCCCTTGCCCTTGCCGCCGCTCGACGCCTCGATCGTGCCGCCGTGGGTCTCGACGAGCCCCTTCACGAGCGCGAGCCCGAGCCCGAGCCCGCCGAGGCGGCGGTTGAGGGTCGCGTCGGCCTGCGAGAACGGCTGGAAGAGCCGCGCGATCAGCGCGGGCTCGATGCCCACGCCGCTGTCGCGGACCCGCAGCACCGCGAGGCCGTCCGCTCGCTCCAGCGCGAGCCGGACCGAGTCGCCGCTCGACGTGAACTTGGCCGCGTTCTGCAGCAGGTTCCCGATCGCCTGCGCGAGGCGCATCGCGTCGCCCTCGATCCACACCGGCTCGTCCGGGAGCGCGATCTCGACCGCGACGTGGCGCGTGGTGAAGAGGTCCCGGTGGTCCTCGGCGGTCCGCCGCGCGACGTCGCGGAGATCCACGGGCCGGCGCTCGACCTGGAGCTTGCCGTTCGCGATGCGCGTCACGTCGAGGAGGTCGTCCACGAGCCGGGCGAGGTGTCCCACCTGGCGCACGATGATCTCGCGCGCCGTCGTCGTCGCCGCGGCGTCCGCCGGAGCGCGCTCGATCACGTGCAGGCTGCTCCGGATCGGCGCGAGCGGGTTCCGCAGCTCGTGGGACAGGACGGCGAGGAAGGCGTCCTTTCGCTGGTCCGCGTCCCGCAGCTCCCGCTCCGCACGCTCGCGCTCCTCGACCGCCCGCTGCAGGGCGGCCTCGGTCTCCTTCAGCTTCGTGATGTCGATGAAGGAGACCACCACCCCGGCGATGACGTTCGAGGGCGTGCGGTAGGGGTGCATGCGCATGAGGAACGCGCGCGGCTCGTCCGCCAGGCCGATGGTGCGCTCGACCGGGACGAGGGTCTCGAGCACCCGCGTCACCTCCTGGGGCACGTCCTGGGCGTCGAAGCGGGCGGCGAAGTCGGAGAGCGGCCGCCCCACGTCGCCGTCGGCCAGCCGGAAGACCGCCGTCGCCGCCGGCGTGAACCGCGCGATCCGCGCGTCGCGGTCGAGGAAGATCGTGGCGATCTGCGTGCTCTGGAAGAGGTTCTGGAGATCGCCGTAGAGCAGCTCCAGCTCGTCCACCTTCTTGCTGAGCTCCGCGTTCAGCGTGTTGAGCTCCTCGTTCACCGACTGCAGCTCCTCCTGGGAGGTCTGCAGCTCCTCGTTGGAGGAGTGCATCTCCTCGTTCATCGACTGGAGCTGCTCGTTCGACGTGCGGAGGGCCTCGTTCGCGTTCTCCAGCTCCTCGATGGTGACCTGGAGCCGCTCCTGGGTGCTCTCGAGGTCGCGCTGCAGCTGCCGGTGCCGCTCCAGCGTGGGCGCGTCGAGCGGCGTCCCGTGGGCGACCGGAGCGGCCTGCAGCTCGTCGAACACGACGAGGAACAGGGCGTCCGGATCGCCCCGCGTGGACGGGAGCGGCCGGACCACGAGGTTCAGCCGCCGCTGGACGCCCTCCACCTCCACGACCACGTCCTTGTACGTGACGGGCCTCCCCTGGCGCGCCGCGTTGTGGAGCGCGGCGGAGAGCTCGACCCGCAGCTCCCGCCGGACGAGGTGCATGAGGTTCGTCGCGGGCGCCCCGGCGTGGGTCGGCAGGAAGACGGCCAGCTTCGTCCCCCAGAAGTACCGGATCTCCCCGCGGGCATCGACCACCACCGACGGGGGCGCGTACTCCTCGAGCACGATGGCTCGCGAGCGCTCCGCGGCGCTCTTCACGTCGGGATCGCTCCGCCGGCTGGGCGGTGCCAGCTCGAGGGGCAGCGCCCGTCGCCCGGTCGGCAGGATCGCCGGACGCCGGTCCACCTCGCGCCGCCGGAACACGCGCTCGGCCTTGTCCACGACCTCGAACAGCTCCAGCTCGTGCGCGTCGATCGCCTCGGCCTTGCCGAGGAGGAGGTAGCCGCCCGGGCGGAGCGCGTAGTGGAGGAGCTCGATCACCCGCTTCTGGAGGGCGGGCTCGAGGTAGATGAGGAGGTTCCGGCAGGACACGAGGTCCATGCGCGAGAACGGCGGGTCCCTGACGAGATCGTGCTCGGTGAAGATGCAGAGATCGCGGAGCGGCCTCGTGACGGTGTAGGAGTCGCCGCGCTTCGTGAAGAACCGCGCCAGCCGCTCCGGGCTCACCTGCCGCTCGACGACGCCCGTGTACCGACCCCGCCGCGCCTCCGCGAGGGCGGAGGCGTCGATGTCCGTCGCGAAGACCTGGATCTGCGGGGGGCGCGGCAGCTCGTCGCCGCGCTCGCGGAACAGGATCGCGAGCGAGTAGGCCTCCTCGCCGGAGGAGCAGGCCGGGACCCAGACCCGCACTCCGTCCGCCCGCCGCCGCTCGACGACGTCGGGCACCACGAGCTCCTCGAGCAGCCGGAACGGGAGGTCGTCGCGGAAGAAGCTCGTCACGTTGATGGTCAGGTCGTCGGCGAGGCGCCGGGTCTCGTCGGCGTCGCGTTCGAGCAGGGCCGCGTACTCGCGCACCGTGCCGATCCCGGTGGCGGCCATCCGCCGGTGGAACCGGCGGAGGATCGTCGTCTGCTTGTAGCGGGTGAAGTCGTGCCCCGTCGTCCGGCCGACGACCTCGAGCGCCTGGCGGAGCCCCTCGGCCTCGCCGCGCGCGCTCTCCGGGGGGTGCTGCCGCCGCTCGGCGGCGAGCTGGACGAGCGCCGCGGGGATCTCCTCGACCGGGAGGACCTGGTCCACGGTCCCCGTCGCGATCGCGGCGGCCGGCATGCTCTCGTACTGCGCGTCGCGGGGGAGCTGCGCGAAGGTCCTCCCGCCGTGCCGCTTCACGGCCGCGACGCCCAGGGCGCCGTCCGATCCGGTCCCCGAGAGCACGATCCCGACGGCGTTCTCGCGCTGATCCTCGGCGAGGGAGGTCAGGAACGCGTTCACCAGCAGGCGGTTGCCCCTGGGATCGGCGGGGGTGAGCCGCAGCGCGCCGCCCTCGACGGTGAGTCCCGCGCCCACCGGGATGACGTAGACGTGGTCGGCCTCGATGCGCTCGCGCTCCGTCGCGATCGACACCGGGAGGCTCGTGGCCCGGGACAGGATCTCGGCGAGGCTGCTCGCGTGCTCGGGGGAGAGGTGCTGCACGACGACGTAGGCGAGGCCGCTGTCCGGCGGGACGCGCTTGAGGAACCGCTCGAGCGCCTCCAGGCCGCCCGCGGAGGCGCCGATGCCCACGACGAGCAGACGCTCCCCCTCGCTGGCACGCCAGCGGGCCTCTTGGGCGTCGCTCGGCGGCGACGGTTGGGATGCCCGGGAAACCACGTCTTCATCCTTCTATCAGCTCGAGGAGCCGGTCCGCCCGTTCATCGGGATATCCGGGCCCCCCAAATGGCGCCCGCGGTGTTCGGCCACCGTGACCTGCCGGTGACGGGGAGGACGTATCTCCGGGCATGCGCGCCCTCCTCGTCCAGTCTCGATCGCCGACGACCTACTGGAGCTTCGAGCACACGCTCCCGTTCATCGGGAAGGCCGCGACGTATCCGCCGCTCGGGATCGCGACGCTGGCCGCGCTCCTTCCGGCCCGCTGGGAGCTGCGCCTCCGGGACCTCCACGTCGCGCCGCTCGACGACGCGGACCTCGCGTGGGCCGACGTGGTCCTCGTCTCGGGCATGCTCATCCAGCTCGAGTCGATGCGCGGCGTCCTGCGGCGCGCCCGGGCCATGTGCCGCCGCACCGTCGTGGGCGGGCCCGCTCCGACCACGGCGCCCGAGCTCTTCGACGAGGCCGATCACGTGTTCCGCGGCGAGGCCGAGGGACGGCTCGACCTGCTCGTGCGCGTCCTCGAGGCGCCGCCCACGCCGGAGTCGCCGCGCCTCCTCTCGCCCCAGGGCGACGAGCGCCCCGATCTGGCCCTCGCTTGCGTGCCGCGCTTCGATCTCCTCGATCTCTCGAAGTACGGGAGCCACGCGCTCCAGTACTCGCGCGGCTGCCCGTTCCAGTGCGAGTTCTGCGACATCATCGAGATCTTCGGCCGGGTGCCGAGGGTGAAGGCTCCGGAGCAGGTCGTGGCCGAGCTCGACGCGCTGCACGCGCAGGGAGCCCGCGGCACGATGTTCTTCGTCGACGACAACTTCGTGGCGAACCGCCGCGCGGTCGCGCAGCTCCTGCCCGCGCTGCGCGCCTGGCAGGAGCGGCACGGGTTCCCCTTCGTGTTCTGCACGGAGGCCAGCATCGACCTCGCCGCCCACCCCGAGCTCGTCGCGGCGATGGTCGACGCGGGCTTCGGCCAGGTCTTCGTCGGCGTCGAGACGCCCTCCCTCGAGGCGCTCGCCCAGGCGAAGAAGACCCAGAACCTCCGCATGCCGCAGGCGGGCGCGATCGAGGAGCTGACGCGCGCCGGGCTCGAGGTGTACGCCGGGTTCATCGTCGGCTTCGACACCGACGGCCCGGACATCTTCGAGCGGCAGCTCGCCTTCATCTCCGCCCTTCCCATCGCGCGCGCCATGCTGAACCTCCTCACCGCCCTCCCCGGGACCCAGCTCTGGAGGCGGCTCGAGCGCGAGGGGCGGCTGCGCGGCCCGCCGTCCGGCGACTCGTTCGAGCGCCCCAACTACGTCCCGGCGATGGACGAGCGCACGCTGCTCGCGGGGTACCGCCGCCTGCTCGCGGCGCTCTACTCGCCCGAGGGCTTCTACCGCCGCTGCGCGCTCCACCTCGACTCCGTACCCGTCCGCCGGGGAGCCCTCGGTCAGAGCGTCGGCAACGACTCCCTCCTGGCGCTCTGGCGAGCGGTGTGGCGCCTCGGCGTCCGCGGCAAGCGCCGGCGGCTCTTCTGGCGGCTCGTCGCGCGCGGCCTGCGCCGCGGCGCAAACCTCCTCCCGCGCGCGGTCACCTTCGCCATCGTGGGCGAGAGCCTCATCCGCTACACGGAGGAGGTCGTGCTCCCGCGCATCGACGCCTCGATCGCGGAGCTCGATGGGACCCGCGCGGTCGCGCCGGCGCTCGCGCTCGCGCTCGCGCCGGCGACGGGCGACGGGGCGGCGCCCCTCGCCGCCTCACCGACCGCTCCGGCCGCCGTCACCGCCGTGACCGCCGCCTGAGCGGTCGAGGCCGCGCGGGCGCGCCGTCCTCCCGCGGGAGGCGGAAGGGCCGGCCGGGCCGGCGCTGCGCCGGAGCGCCCGCTGAAGCGGTGGCTCGAGGGAACGCCGGGACGGGCCGCGTCGTTTCGCCTCGCTTCCCGGACACCCCGTCCCGGCGCGTCGGTGCGCGCCCGCGCCGCCCGAGCCCGAGGAGCTCCGGGCGCGGAGGCGATCACCGGATCGGTCCATGCGGGCGGCGCCGTCGCGGCGGCAGCTCCTCTCCAGCGCGGCGATGGCGCGGAAGGGCCGCCGCGCCGTCGGACCGGCGCGGCGACCTCGTGCCCCTCCAGCTCCAGCGTCGATGCACGGGCAGGCTTCGCGCGATGCTTCGGCCGCTCTCTCGCCGCGCTCCCGCTCGGGTGAGCCGCGGCCAATTCGATCGACGCGGGTCATGCTCAGGTGTGGGGAGAAAGGCGGGGACGCCATGAGGCCGAGCACGAAGAACCAGGCGAAGGGCACGCTCGAGAACCTGAAGGGCAGGATCAAGGAGATCGCCGGGGTCGTCACCGGGCGGCGTCGGCTGGAGGCGGAGGGGAAGGACCAGGCGCTCGCTGGCAAGGCTCGCAAGAAGCTCGGCCAGGCGGAGAAGGTGGTCGGGAAGTGAGGATCCACATGACGCTCAAGGGAACGATTCCCCTCGCGCTGGCGGCGGTCCTCGGCTGCATGCACGGCGGAGCGCAGCACGCGAGGTCGTCGACCGTGGCCGACACGGACGTGGGCAGGCTCGGGCCGGAGCAGGAAGGGCTCGTGAACCAGGCGCGGCGGACGCTGGACGGCGCCCGGGACGCGCTCTCGCGCACGAGGCTCAGGCTGCAGCAGGCCCAGAACGAGGAGGGCATCGCGAAGGCCGACCGGCAAGCGGCCGAGGCCGACCAGAAGGTCGCCGACGCCCAGCAGAAGGTGGCGAACGACAGCCGCGCGCCGGAGGCGGTGGAGAAGGCGCGCCGGCTCCAGGAGCAGGCGAGGGCGCACAAGCAGACCGCCGATCTGCACGTCGAGTACGCGGGCACGCTCATCCGGCAGCGCGAGGCCGAGGTGCAGGCGGCCGAGCGTCAGGTCGGGCTCGCCCAGGCGCGGGTCGAGTGGTCCAAGCTGCAGGCGCTCGAGCAGGCGCGGGATCCGGCCGCGACGAAGTACGACCCGGGCCGCTTCCAGACGGCGGTGAACGACGCGCAGGGGAAGGCGGACGAGGCGACGCGGAACGCCCGGTCCCTCGAGGCCCAGGCGACCGCGGCGAGGCAGCACTGGGAGGACACCCGCGGGCGCCTGCCGGACAGCGAGAGCAACCGGACGAGCACGGGGAGCGGCGAGTAGCCCGCCGGGCCGGGCGGGAGCGGCGTGCCGTGCCGGCGCCGCGGCCGCCCCGCTCCGGTCTCACGGGTCCATCCGGCCCGAATCGCGCGGATCGACGATCTCGCAGTCCTTGATCTTGTACAGGACGGCCTTGTAGCTGATGTGCAGGCGCGAGGCCGCCTTGCGCTTGTTCCAGCCGGTCTTCGTCAGCGCGTGCAGGATGGCCTCGCGCTCGGCGATCTGCGCGGCGCGCCTGCCGACCTCCTTGAGCGGCATCTCGTCGGGGAGCGCAGCGTCGACGCTCGCGCGCGACGGTCCGGCGGCGGCGTTCGCCTCGGGCTCCCCGCGCCCCGCGGACGTCGGCGCGGGACGGAGCGGCGGCAGGTCGCCCAGCACCGTCGCGGGATCCTTCAGCACGACGAGGCGCCGGACGAGGTTCTCGAGCTCGCGCACGTTGCCCGGCCAGTCGTGGGCGAGGAACCGCTCCATCACCTCGTCGGGAACGCGGTCGAGGCCACCCGGGTAACGCCGCAGGTACTTCTCCACGAAGTGGCGCGCCAGCGGGACGATGTCCTCCGTGCGCTCGCGCAGCGGCGGCACGCGGATGGTCACGACGTCGAGCCGGTAGTAGAGGTCGTTGCGGAACCCGCCCTTCGCGATCTCCTCCTCGAGGTCGCGGTTCGTCGCAACGACGACGCGGGCGTCCACCCGCCGCGAGCGCGTGCCGCCCACGCGATAGAACTCCTCGTCCTGCAGCACCTGGAGGAGCTTCGCCTGGAGGCGGAGGTCCATCTCGCCGATCTCGTCGAGGAAGATGGTGCCCTCGTGGGCCAGCTCGAACTTCCCGGGCTTGTCGGCGTGCGCTCCGGTGAAAGAGCCCTTCTCGTGACCGAAGAGCTCGCTCTCGAGCAGCTCGCCCGGGAGCGCCGCGCAGTTGATCTTGACGAAGGGCCGTCCGGCGCGGCGGCTCGCGGCGTGGATGCCGCGGGCGACCACGTCCTTCCCGACGCCGCTCTCGCCGGTGAGCAGCACCGGCACGTCCGTGTCGGCGACGCGGGCCACGAGGGTCCAGACGCGCCCCATGGCGGCCGAGACGGTGGCGCGTCCGGCGACGCTGATCGGCTCGAGGGGCGCGGTCTCGTCCGCCGGGAGGGGCGGCGCGACGGGCGTCGCGCGTCGCGCGAGCGCGCGGCGGAGGACGAGGTCGAGCTTCGCGGGCGCGAACGGCTTCAGCAGGTAATCGGCAGCGCCGAGCTTCATCGCCTTCACGACGCTCTCGGTCCCGGCGATCCCCGAGAGCACGACCACGGCGGCGCGGCCGCCCGCCTCGCGATGGCGGCGCAGGAGCTCGAACCCGTCCAGGCCGGGCATGACGAGGTCGAGCAGCACCGCGTCCACGGCGGGCGAGCCTCGCAGCGCGGCGAGGGCCTCCGGAACGCCCGCGGCCGCCCGGGCGTCGTACCCCGCGGCCGCGAGGTGCTCGCACAGCGCGGCGCGGGACGGGGCGTCGTCCTCGACGACGAGCACGACGGTGTTGCGATCCATGGCGATCCTCTCTCCTTGCGTACCTGCTCGTCAGGTTGAAGCTCGACGGCGCTCCCTCGTCGGGCGCGGAGGCGCGCGCGGGCCGTCCGGCTCGAGCGCGTCGATGCGCGCCGGTGGCGCGCGAGCGTCGACGAGCCCCCGCTCTCGCCGGCGTTCGCCCCGAGGGCGCTGCGCGGGACGCCGGCCGCGGGCGAGGTGACGGGTCTCGACGCGATCGCGCCCGTCAGCTCCTGCTCGATCCGCGAGCGGCGCTAGGGCTCGGCGTGTCCCGCCGGAGCTGCTGCCCGCGGGTGCGGCCGCGGCGCACGGTCCAGCAGCTCGCGGCAGGTCGTGCACGTGACGCCCGCGGCGTGCTTCGTCGAGCTGGTCTGGCCCGGCCACCCGCAGCGCACCTGGCGCCGCGCGACGTCGTAGCTGTGAACGACCCGATCACCCGTCCGAGTGGCCATGAGACCTCCTCATCGAACGTGGACACTCACCCCCGCCCCGACGCGGGATCGAGGCCGCCGCGGCCCGTCGTGGCCGCGCCGCGGGGCGCGCCGGGCGGGGCGCCGCTCGCGCGAGGCGCCCTCGCGCGATCCCACCGGGCCCGGATTCCCCGCCCGGGGCCCGGGTGATAAGACTCGACGATCCGTCGCCCCCGCGCGCCGGAGCCGAGGGTCGCCAACGGATGAGCCGCGTCCTCTTCCTCGTGCCACCATACGACTGCTGGGGCGTCCAGGTGATCGGCACCTGGCCGCCGCTGCAGATCGCCTACCTCGCCGCCGGCGTCGAGGCGCGGGGGCACCACGCGCGCATCTACGACGCGATGAGCAAGCACGCCACCTTCGAGGACGTTCGCGCGGAGGTGGAGCGCCTGAGGCCCGACGTGGTGGTGACCTTCGACTACCTGCCGGTGACGGGCGCCATCGCCACCGCGTCCGTGCCGGCGGCGCTCCGGGCGCTCCGCGTCGCGAAGGAGGTGGACCCGCGCGTCGTCACCGTGATCGGCGGGCCGCACCCGACCTTCATGTACGCGGAGCTCTTCGCGGACCCGGCGAACCTGGTCGACTACGTGCTGCGGGGCGAGGCCGAGGAGACGCTGCCGGAGCTGCTCGCGGCGCTGCCCTCCGGCGACGCCGGGAAGGTGGAGGGGCTCGCGTTCCTGCGCGGCGGGAGGGTGATCGTCACGCCGCTCCGCGCGCACATCGCCGACCTGAACGCGCTCAGGCCGGCGTGGCACCTGCTCGACTGGAAGGACTACCACTACAACATCGAGCCGTGGGGGCGCATGGCCTCGATGCTCACCTCGCGCGGCTGCGTGATGGGGTGCTCCTTCTGCAGCCACCGGCAGTTCTGGCGGGGCGACTGGCGCTCGCGCGATCCGGAGAACGTCGTCGAGGAGATGCGCGAGCTCGTCGACGTCCACCAGGTCGAGTTCATCACGCTCATCGACCCCTACCCGACGAACGACCGGGATCGCTGGGAGGCGCTGCTCGACCGCGTCATCGCCGAGAAGCTCGGCGTGCGCCTCCTCATGGAGACGCGGGTCGAGGACGTCGTCCGCGACGCCGACCTGCTCCCGAAGTACCGCGACGCCGGGGTGATCCACCTCTACCTCGGCGCGGAGGGCAGCTCGAACGAGATGCTCGTCTCGCTCAACAAGGGGACGACCGTCGACCTCAACAAGCGCGCCGTCGACCTGGCGCGCGAGCACGACATCATGACCGAGGCCTCGTTCATGATCGGAGGGGTCACGGAGACCTGGCAGTCGATCGAGAAGACCATCGCCGAGGCCCTCCGCGTGAACCCGGACATCGCGGTCTTCCCGGTGCTGACCCCGATGCCCTTCACGCCGATCCACCGGCAGCTCCGGGAGCGCATCCGCGTCACCGACTGGGCGAAGTACAACCTCGCGACGCCCATCGTGGAGCCCTACGAGATGTCGCTCGACGACGTGATGGTCGCGCTCGGCCGGTGCTACATGGGCTTCTACTCGAGGAAGATGCCCGAGGTGATGCGGCTCCCGGACGGCTTCAAGCGCCGGTACATGCTGAGCGCCTTCCACGAGATGATGAAGGGGTACCAGGAGCACTTCTCGTTCCTCGGGGCGCGGATGCCGAGGATGCCTCACCGCGGCGCCGCGTAGCGCGGCGGTCGCCGGCTCGCGCGCCCGCGCCGATCCACCGGGGCGGTCCCCTCACGCGCGGGGGCGAGTGCGACCCGCGCGCCTCGGCGGCGGCCGCCGTCGCCCGCCGGGCGCCAGCGTGCTCGCGATGGCGTCGAGCACGGTCGCGGCGACGCGCACGTCGCGGTCCGGCAGCGAGGCGAGCGCGGCGGTCACGGCCGCCTCGACCGTGCCGCGGCGCAACGTGTCGACGCCGGCGCCCCGGGGGGTCAGCGTGAACAGCGCGCGCCGCGCGTCGGTCGAATCGGCGGCCCGCGCGAGCAGCCCGCGCCGGGCGAGCCGCTTCAGGAGCCCGGTGAGCGTGCTGGGGTGGACGCGGAGGATCCGGGCGAGCTCGCCGGCGGAGATCGCCGGGTAGCGACCGACGAGCCGGATGACCATCCGCTCCGGCCCGGTGACGCCGATCTTCGTCTGCATCCGGCGCGACGTCGACTCGAGGCCGTGGTTCACGCCCCAGAGCGCCCGCAGGAACGACAGCACGGGCCCGAGCGGCCGGCGCGCGACGTCCTCCGCGGGCCGCACCGGCCGATCCAGACGACGGGGCTCAGGGTTCATGTCACCTCTCCGGGGACGGCGGCGCCGCCCGCCCACCTATACGCCCGCGCGCCCCGTCGGGCGAGACGACGGCGCGCCGCAACGTGCCCGCGTGGACGCGGGGGGAGGGAGGTCGGCCGGCCGCCGGCGAGGCGGCGTCGCGGGCCAGGCCGCCGCCGCGGGGAGGAAATGCGGGGTGCAGCGGCTCGCGTTCCCCCGGGACCCGCTGCACCCCGCTGCACGGAGCGGCCCGGAAGGGATTCCGGACCTCACCCGCGTCGAAGCGTATCCGCAGCGTCCTTGGATGTCAAACGACTGGTCGCTCCGCCGCTCGGACCTCGCGCCCGGGCCGGGCGGCCGTCGCCCCTCGAACGGAGGAATCCTCGCTTTCGCATGACGAAGGCCAGATGGTTTGACATCATAGTACAAGTGCGAAGATCCAGGGAACAGCGCGCCGGCGCGGTCGGAGCGGTTCGGGCCACCTCGGGGCGCGCGGCGTCCGGGCTGCGGAGGTGGTTCGGGGCGCTCACCCCGTCGGCGGCCGGATACGAGAGCTCCCGGCGGCTCGCGAAGTGGCTCCTCGTCGGCGGCGCGATCGGGCTCGTCGCGGGCGGCGGAGCCGTGTTCTTCACCTGGGCCATCCACGCGGTGACGGCGCTCGGGCTCGTGAAGCTCGCCGGGTACGCGCCGCCGGGGCCGGTGGGGGAGGGCGGGGGAGCGTTCGTCGCGGCCGCGCGGCCGTGGCTGCTGCCGGTCCTCACCACGCTCGGCGGGCTCGCCTCGGGCGTGCTCGTGTTCGGCCTCGCGCCGGAGGCCGAGGGCCACGGGACGGACGCCGCCATCGAGGCGTTCCACAGGCGCGGCGGGTGGATCCGGCCGCGCATCCCGCCCGTGAAGCTCCTCGCCTCCGCGATCACGATCGGGAGCGGCGGCTCGGCGGGGCGCGAGGGGCCCGCGGCCCAGATCTCCGCCGGGTTCGGCGCGCTCCTCGGCCACGCCGTGCTGAAGAACCCGCAGGATCGGCGGATCGCGGTCGCCGCCGGGATCGGCGCGGGGATCGGCGCGATCTTCCGGGCGCCGCTCGGCGGCGCGCTGCTCGCGGCGGAGATCCTGTACGTCCACGACATGGAGGTGGAGGCGATCATCCCGTCGCTCATCGCCTCCATCGTGGGCTACACGCTCTACGGCGCGTTCATGGGGTACGGGCCGATGTTCGGGCCGCACTTCGGGCTCGAGCTCGGGGCGCCCATCCAGCTCGTCTACTACGCCGGCCTCGGCGTGCTGAGCGGCGCGGGGGGCCTCCTCTACGCGAAGACCTTCTACGGCACGACCGACGCGTTCCGGCGCGCGTCCCTCCCGCGCTGGGCGAAGCCGGCGATCGGCGGGCTCGCGGTCGGCCTGCTCGGCCTCGCGCTGCCCCAGATCCTCCACACCGGCTACGGCTGGGTGCAGCTCGTGATGACGTCCCAGGGCGTCCTCACGATGTCCCCGCTGCTCCTCCTCGTCATCCCGCTCGCGAAGATCGTCGCCACCTCGCTCAGCATCGGGTCGGGGGGATCGGGCGGCATCTTCGGGCCGGGGATGGTGGTCGGCGGCCTGCTCGGCGCGGCGGCGTGGCGGATGGCGCACGCGTGGGGACTGCCCGGGCTCCCGGCCGAGCCCGCGTCGTTCGTGATCATCGGGATGATGGCGCTCTTCGGCGGGATCGCGCACGCGCCGCTCGCGGTCATGCTGATGGTCGCCGAGATGACCGGGACCCTCTCCCTCCTCGCGCCCGCGATGATCGCGGTCGCGATCTCGACCGCGATCGTCGGGGACGAGACGATCTACCGCGCACAGCTCCGCGATCGCGCGAGCTCGCCGTTCCACCGCTCGCGGTTCGGCGTCCCGCTGCTCGCCTCCCTCTCCGTCCGAGATGCCTCGGAGCGCGCGATGCTGACGCTCGACGAGCACAGGCCGATCGCCGGGGTCCTGGACGCGATGACGCGCGCGGGGATCGTGGGCGCGGTCGTCTCGGACGGGGACGGCCGGATCGTCGGCAGCGTCAGCCGCGACGCCCTGCGGCGCGTGCCACCGGACGGCCGGACCGCGCCGGTCTCCACCGTGACGGCGCGCGTCGCCCTCGAGGCGGAGCAGACGCTGGAGGAGGGGATGCAGCTGCTCACGGAGGCGGGCACCGACATGGCGCCCGTCGTGGACGGCGAAGGC
Source organism: Anaeromyxobacter sp. (assembly GCA_036391435.1). Classification (GTDB taxonomy): domain Bacteria; phylum Myxococcota; class Myxococcia; order Myxococcales; family Anaeromyxobacteraceae; genus Anaeromyxobacter. Next base: position 14,310 of record DASVZX010000404.1, read on the forward strand.
GCGGTCGGGCTCGTGACGGCGCGCGGCATCCTGCGCGCGTATCGAACGGCCGCGAGCGCGCACGCGCCCGCGTCATAGCGGGGGTGCCGCCGCGCGGCCCTGCTCGAGGATCGCGACGCGGAGCTCCCGGTCGCCGATCCAGCCGACGACCGCGCCCCCGTCGACGACCGGCACCTGCGAGATCCCGACGCGCTCCAGGAGCTCCGCGGCCTCCCGCAGCGTCGCCTCCGGACGGACCGAGACGAACGGCACCATCGCGTCGCTCGCCTTGAGCCAGCCGAGCTCCGAGGAAGGAACCTGGAAGACGACCTCCAGCTCGACCAGGCCGCGCGGCCCGGCGGAGCCGTTCACCACCACGACCCGCTGCCGCCGGACGCCGCGCGCGGCGTCGACGAGCTCCGAGAGCGTCGCATGGTCGAGGAACGCCGGCACCTCCGGGGGCACCGCCGCGCCCGACACCGTGGCGCCGCGGAGCGCCGCGACGGCGCCGCCGGCATCGCGGCCGGCGGACGGGGCGACGCGCGACGGCCGCTGCGCCGGGTAGAGCGAGTGCCTCCGGAGCGCCACGTAGGCGATCCCGATGGCGAGCATCATGGGGACGAGCAGGTCGTAGCTCCCGGCGAGCTCCGCGACGAGCACGAGCGCCGACAGCGGCGCGTGGGCGAGCCCGCCGTAGAACGTACCCATCCCGACGAGCGCGAAGGCGCCGGGATCGATGGACGGGTCGGCGAGCACGAGCCGGGCGGCGTGGCCGAACGCGCCGCCCACGAGGCCGCCGATCACGAGGGAGGGGGCGAAGTCTCCGGCCGCGGCCCCGGACCCGATCGTGAGCGCCGAGGCGAGCATCTTCATGAACGCGACCAGCAGGAGCACCCCGACCACGCTGCCGCCCGCGGGCAGCCAGCCCGCCCCGGTGATCGCGGCCTGGACCGTGCCGTACCCGCCGCCGAACACGCCGAACCCGCTCGCCTCGGCGCCGTGCGCGTGCGCCATCCACGCGGCGAGGGCCGTCCCGAGCACCCCCATGGCGAGCCCGCCGAGGGCGGGCCGGAGCCACGCGGGGCCCGGCGTGCGCGCGGCCAGGGCCTGCACCGCGCGCAGCATCCGCACGAACGCGACGGCGGCGAGCGACACCGCGACGCCCATGAGGGCGTACAGCGGGAGCTGGCCGGGGTGGAACGCGAAGCGCGGCAGGGTCCCGAACAGCGTCGTCTCCCCGAACAGCGCGATGACGATGGAGTACGAGACGACGCTCGCGAAGACCGCGGGCACGAGCGCCTCCGCCTCGAAGTCGTCGCGGTAGAGCATCTCGGTCGCGAGGAGCGCCGCGCCGAGGGGGGTGCGGAACACGGCCGAGATGCCCGCCGCGATCCCCGCGACGAGCAGGACGCGGCGCTCCGCGCGCGTGGTCGGCAGGAGCCGCGCCACCGCCGCCCCCACCGCCGCGCCGATCTGCATCGTCGGGCCCTCCCGGCCTCCGGAGCCGCCCGACGAGAGGGTGAGCACCGCGGCGAGGGCCTTCACGGGGATGACCCGCCGCCGGACCACGCCGCCGTGGTGGTACGCCTCGATGGCGGCGTCTCCCCCGCCGCCGGAGGCCTCGGGGGCGAAGCGCCACGTGAGCAACCCGCTCGCGAGCCCGCCCAGCGCCGGGAGGACGGCGAGGAGCCAGGGACGGAAGGTCGCCGACGCGAGGGGCGGCAGGAACCGCTCGCCGTGCGCGCGGACGGGCTCGAAGCCGGCGGCGAGGCCGAGCAGGAGCCGCTGCGCGACCTCGAGCGCGGCGAAGAACCCCGCGCCGATCACCCCCGCGACGAGCCCGACGAGCCCCGCGTGCACGAGCGTCCGCCCCACGATGCGGAGATCGATGGGCGCATCGTCGCCGAGGAGCGCGACGTTCCACAGCGCCTGGAGCGGCCCGGAGCGCCCCGCCGGGACGGGCGGGGGGCTGGCGGGTTGGCCCTCGTCGGGCCCGCTTCCGTTCGGCATCGCAGATGGATGCCCCGCCGCGGCCGGCTTGTCCAGCGTTCCGGCGCGGAAGCGCGCCGGCCTCGGTCTTTGCACATCAAATCATCGTGCCGCGGAGGCGCGCGCGGGGGCTCGCTCAGCGGCGGAGGGCGTCGGCGATCGCGCTCGCGATGAGGCGGGCGCCGGCCTCGCTCGGGTGCACGTCGCACCCCGCCGCGGGCTCGAGCGCGTCGAGCGGGATGAGGAGCCCGGCGCCGCACGGGTCGGCGCCGAAGAGGGCTCGCAGGTCGACGGGGACGGTGTCGAAGGGGGAGGCAGCCGCCCAGAGCTGGGCGTTCGCCGCGGAGACGAGCGCGTCCCATGCCGGCGAAGGCGCGTAGTAGCCCGGCACGACGACGGGGCCCGCGTATCCCGCGCCCCGGAGCGCGGAGAGGACGTCCCTCACGTTGGCGTGCACGCTCGCCAGGACGCCCCCGATCCCCGCGTTCACGCAGGTCGGGTCCATGCCGCACGCGGCGAGGAGATCGAAGACGTCGTTCGCGCCGACGGCGAACGTGACGAGCTCGACGTGCGGATGGGTCTGGAGGAAGTCGAGCGCGAACTGCCGCTGCGTCTCCTGGGAGCGGACGTGCAGCCAGTCCTGCGCCTTGAACGCGGCGCAGATCGCCGCCTGCCCCGCGCCCACCGGCGCGCTGAAGCTCGCGCTCGTCTCGCCCGGGCACGACGCGTTCGTGAGGGGGAGGCCGATCCGGTCGCTCAGGAACTCGGGGTATCCGACGAAGACGTGATCCGTGGGCGGCGGGGTCGGGCTCGTGAACGAGCCGCACGAGAAGCACGAGAACGGGAGGACGGGCGTGAGGTGCGGGTCGAGGCCGTAGGGGACGGAGTCGCCGAGGGCGAGGTACGCGGGCTTGACGTCCACCCGGACTCCCGCCGTCGAGCCGGCGCGCGCCTGCCCTGCGCCCCCGACGGCCAGCGCGAGGACCGCGCCGAGGAAGGACCGGACACCGCGACGGTACGTGACGTTCATGAATGATCCCCCCTTGCGTACGGCTCGTTGTGACCGTGGGACACGCGGGACGGGCGGATGTGACCTCGCGAGTGCGTCCCGCGCACCGCAGGCGTCCCGGGGAAGAGCCGGGTGCGCCCGGGCGCGGCGATCCCGCGCCTTGACCGGATCCCCGTTCCGCACTACTCGACCACCTGCCAGAGCAGTGGAGAGCCCATGCCGACCCCGGCCCGCCGCTTCAAGGACGCCATCTACGAGCAGTTCGCGCGCGTCGCGAAGGCGCTCGCGAGCCCGCACCGGATCGAGCTGCTCGAGCTCCTCGCGCAGGGGGCGCGCACGGTCGACGCGCTCGGGCGCATGGCCGACATGAGCCTCGCGAACACGTCCGCGCACCTGCAGGTCCTCAGGGGCGCGGGGCTCGTCGAGGCGACGAAGGAGGGGCTCCACGTCACCTACCGCCTCGCCGATCCGAAGGTGGCCGATCTGCTCCTCTCCCTCCGCAAGGTCGCCGAGGCCCGGCTCGCCGAGGTGGCGAAGATCTCCCGGGACTTCCTCGCGGAGAACTCGCTCCTCGAGCCCGTCGACGAGCCGGCGCTCCGCCGGAAGGTGCGCGACGGCGCGGTGACCGTCCTCGACGTCCGGCCGCCCGAGGAGTTCGAGGCCGGGCACATCGCGGGGGCGCTGTCCGTGCCGCTCCCCGAGCTCGCGCGGCGGATCGCCGAGCTCCCCCGGCGCCGCGAGGTGGTCGCGTACTGCCGCGGGCCGTACTGCGTCCTCGCCGTCGAGGCCGTCAAGCAGCTTCGCCGCAAGGGGTTCAAGGCGGTCCGGCTCGAGGAGGGGGTCCTCGACTGGGCGGCCCTCGGGCTCCCCGTCGAGTCGAAGCCGGCCTGAATGCGCGCGCCGACGCCCCTCGACTACGCCGCGTGGCGCGCGCGCGCGCTCGGGAGGATCACCGAGCGGGTCGAGCGCGCCGCCGTCCTCGCGCTGGCTGGGTCCGTGCAGGGCCGAGACGTCCTCGACGTGGGCTGCGGCGACGGCACGTACGCGGTCCTCCTCGCCGGGCTCGGCGCGCGCGTCACCGGCCTCGACGCGTCGATCCCGGCGCTCCGCGCGGCGGCCGCTCGCGCGGCGGCCGCGAGCACGCGGGTGTCGCTCGTGGCGGCCGACGCCGGGCGCCTGCCGTTCGAGGCGGGGACGTTCGATCTCGTGATCGCGGTGACGGCCCTCTGCTTCGTGCCCGATCCGGAGCGGAGCGTGGAGGAGATCGCGCGCGTGCTCCGGCCGGGAGGGCGCCTCGTCGTCGGAGAGCTGGGGCGGTGGAGCGCGTGGGCGGCGTGGCGCCGGCTGCGCGGCTGGCTCGGCTCGGAGACCTGGCGCGAGGCGCGGTTCTGGACGCCCGCGAGCCTGCGGCGGCTCGTCGCGCGCGCCGGCCTCGCGCCCGGACGCGCCCGCGGCGCCGCGTTCCACCCGCCCTTCACGGTCGCCGCCGCCGCGCTCGCGCCGCTCGATCCCGTGCTGGGGAGGGTGACGACGCTCGGCGCCTCGTTCGTCGCCGTCGAGGCGGAGAAGGCTTCGATCGACGAGCCGGCGGGCGCTTGACATCCGGAGCGCCGCTCAACTACTCAACGGAGTAGTTGAGTATCGTCCGAGCGCGGCGGCCGGTGAAGAGGGGCCAACGCGCCCGGGCGCCGCGGGCGCGATCGCCGGACCCGAGCCCACCACCCGGAGGAGCCATGAAGTTCCTGATCATCCTGAACGACCCGCCGTACGGCACCGAGCGCAGCTACAACGGCCTTCGGCTCGCAGGGAACCTCGCGACGAAGCACGAGAGCGCCGAGATCGACGTGTTCCTCATGGGCGACGCCGTCGCCTGCGCCAAGGCGGGCCAGAGCACCCCGAACGGCTACTACAACCTGGAGCGCATGCTGAAGCCGGTGCTCCGGCGCGGGCGCGTCCTCCTGTGCGGGAGCTGCATGGACGCGCGCGGACTCAAGGAGACGGAGATCGTGGAGGGCGCGGAGCGCAGCACGCTCGACGCCCTCGGCCAGCTCACCGTCGCGGCGGACAAGATCGTCGTCTTCTAGCGGCAGCCCGGACGCGCCGGCCGAGCCGGAGGATCGAGCGAAGGTCCCGGCCGTGGTGCCGCGTTCGCGGGAACGTCGATGATCCGTTGGATGTCCGACGATCAAGGGCTAGCGTGGGATCGCTTCGTCCGGACGGCGGAGCGTGTTCGCCATGCGACCCTTCGGACTGCTGCTCCCGCTCCTCCTCGTCGCCGGAGGTGACCCTTCCCGGCCGCCCGTGACTCCCGTGGTCGGTCCGAGCTGGATCGAGCGCCTCGGCGTCGCGCTGGAGGACACGCGCATGGGCAGGATGGGCGGGCAGGAGCCGCCGCCGCCCGGCGTCCGGCGCGAGCCCATGCCGATGCTGGACGGCGGCCGAGAGGCCGGGGAGCGGAGCGAGCCGTTCACCATCTTCGGCCGGGACCTCTACCGGCTGGATTGCCGGTCATGTCATGGACCGCGCGGGCTGGGCGCGCTTCCCGAGATCCACTCCCTCCTGGACCCCGTCCGCGCGACGTCGCCGGAGCTCCTGGAGGAGCGCGAGCGCCGGCGCGGGCCCGGCCGCCACCTCCCGCCGGGCATGGCGAAGCAGCTCGCCGCCGACGCACGTCGGGCCTTGCTCGACCGGATCGAGAACGGGGGGAAGAGGATGCCCGCGTTCCCGCACCTTCGAGGCGAGGAGGTGACGGCGCTGGTCGCGTACCTCCAGGCGCTGGCCGGCGTCCCCGCGGCGCGGCGGCCCGAGGCGCCGGTGACCGAATCCGCGAGTCGAGCCGGCGAGCACCTCGTGAAGGGGACCTGTCACGTGTGCCACCCGGCGGCCGGGCCGGACGTGAACCCGATGATGATGTACATGCGCGGCGTGATCCCATCGCTGGCGAGCATCCGGGCGCAGCTCCAGCCCGATGCCGTCCTCGCGAAGGTGCGGGCGGGCCGCGCCAGCATGGGCATGATGGGCGGCGGAATGGGGATGATGGGCCGCGGGATGGGGATGATGGGCCACACCGCCCGGATGCCCGTCCTTCGCTACCTCACGGAGGAGGAGGTCGCGGCGGCGTACCTCTACCTCGGGGAGTTTCCACCCCAGCCCGAGTGAGGCGGGTCCCATGCCGTCCCACGCGCCGGCGCGAGGCCGGGTCGAGGCGCGCCGCGCCCTGACGCACGCGCAGGCGGCTGCCTTCTACGATCGGTTCGCCTGGCTGCAGGACTGGCAGCGCTGGTACGAGAGCCCGGCGACGGAGGTGCTCCTGCGCGAGGGCGCCTTCGGGGACGCGCACGCCGTGCTCGAGCTGGGCTGCGGGACGGGTCGCCTGGCCGAGCGCCTGCTCGCCCGCGAGCTGCCGGCCGACGCGCGGTACCTCGGCCTGGACGTCAGCGCCCGCATGGTGGCGCGGACGCGCCGCCGCCTCGCGCGCTTCACGACGCGGTCGTCGGTGCGGCAGACGGACGGGTCCCTCCGGTTCCCGGGGGAGACCGGGACGTTCGACCGGGTCGTCGCCGCCTACGTGCTCGAGCTTCTCTCGGACGAGGACTCGGAGCTCGCGCTCGAGCAGGCCCACCGCGTGCTCGCGCCCGGCGGGCTGCTGTGCGTCGCCAGCCTGGGCGAGGGCGTGACGCGCGCGTCGCGCGCGCTCTGCAGGGCGTGGAGCGCGGTCCATCGCGTCCACCCCGTCCTCGTGGGCGGCTGCCGCCCCGTGCGGCTCCAGGGACGGCTCGCCCCGTCCAGCTGGGAGATCCTGCACGCGGAGACCGTCGTCGCGTTCGCGGTTCCGACCGAGGTCGTCGTCGCGCGCAGCCGGGACGGCGGAGGCGGAGCGTCGCGATGAGGCGCTCGAGGCAGCGACGCGGCAGGCCGCACGGCTCGTGACGGAGGAAGGTCGGGTCGCTCGGCCTCCTTCGCCGGCTCACCTCAGCCTGACCCGGGTGCCGTCCTCGACGTCGTCCCCGGGCTGGACCAGGACCTGCTCACCCGGGCGGACGCCGCCGGCGACGGCGGCGACGGACGCGCCCCGGGCAGTCACCTCGACGCCGCGGCGGCGCGCCCTGCCGTTCTCCACCGCGTAGACCGCCCAGCCCTCGCCGGAGCGGACGAGCGCGCTCGTGGGGACGCGCACCGCCTCGCCCACCTCCTCGACGACCACGTGCACGTCCACCGAGAAGCCGTCGCCGAGCGCGGTCCACCCTTCGCCCGAGGGATCGAGCAGGACGTCCACGCGCTGCTCCTCCACGCCGAGCGGCGAGACCTTCGTGTACGCGGAGGGCTCCACCCGCCGGACCGAGGCGGTGAGCGTGGCGCCGCCCCATCCCGTCGCGGTGGCCCGCTGCCCCGGCCGCACCCGGACGGCGTCGCCGGTCGGGAGGTCGAGGACCACCTCGAGCCGCGACGGATCGCCGACCTCGAGCAGCGGCGTCCCCGCCGCGACCGGACCCGCGCTCTCGCGAAGGACCCGGAGCACCGCCCCGTTCACGGGCGCGCGGACGTCGACCGTCGCGGTCGGGGCGGCGCCGGCGAGGAGGGCGACGCGCGCCGCCTCCACGTCGGCCGCCGCCCGGCGGGCCGCGGCCTCGGCCATGTGGCGATCCTCCTCCCGCACGCGGGCGTCGGCACGAGCCGCCTCGCGCCCCTGCGCCGAGAGCCCGCC
>DASVZX010000405.1:0-3697 GCA_036391435.1 Anaeromyxobacter sp.
GGGCGCCGAGCCCGGGGACGGCCGCGTCGATGACGAGCGCGCTCTCCATCGCGGGCAGGATGGCGCGGGGGTCTGACGATCGCGGGCAATCGGGGGGCAATCATCGGATCGTGATCGGAAATGCGGGCCAACCGATCAGACCATGCCGCGAACGGGCCGGCTGGCGCGGGTTTCGCGCGGGTTTCCGATCGGAGACGGCGCGATCCCGATCGGCGCGCGTCGCCCCCTCTCCCTGGCCCTCTCTCCCCAACAGCTCGCTGCCGCTTCGCTCCCAGGGGGAGAGGGGAGTGACGATGGAAGGGCCGCGCGTGCGCCCGCGCCCGCGCCGCCTGGGCGCGGAACTTCTCGAGCCCGCCGTCGCCCTCCGGCAGCACCCGCGTCAGCGCGAGCGGGCGCGGCGTGCCGACACGACGGGCCGGAGCGCGGCGCGGGCGGCGCGGAGCACGTCCGCGGTCGGCTCCCAGCCGAGGCAGCCGTCCGTGACGGAGCAGCCGTAGCGGAGGTGCGACGGATCGCCGATGGGCTGGCTGCCCTGCTCGAGGAAGCTCTCGATCATGAGCCCGGCGATGGACGCGTTCCCGTGGCGCACCTGGGCGACCGCGTCGCGGACGACGTACGGCTGCAGGGAGGGGTCCTTCCACGAGTTGGCGTGCGAGCAGTCGATCACGATCCGGCCGGGCACGCCCGCGCGCGCGAGCGCCTGCTCCGCGAGCGAGACCGAGACGCTGTCGAAGTTCGGCCGGCCCCCGCCGCCGCGCAGGACGAGGTGGCCGTGCCGGTTGCCGCGCGTCCGGATGGCGGCGGAGCGCCCGCGCTCGTCGATGCCGAGGAACGCGTGGGGCCGCGACGCGGCGAGGATGGCGTTCACGGCCACCTCCACGTCGCCGTCGGTGCCGTTCTTGAAGCCGATGGGCGTGGAGAGGCCCGACGCGAGGTTGCGGTGCGGCTGCGACGCGGCCGTGCGCGCGCCGATGGCGTTCCAGGACACGAGGTCGCCCTGGTACTGCGGGGCGATCGGGTCGAGGGCCTCGGTGCCGATCGGCAGCCCGAGCTCCGCCACGTCGCGCAGGAACCGCCGGCCGCGCTCCATCCCCTCGGCGACGCGGAAGGAGCCGTCGAGGCGCGGATCGTTCGTGAAGCCCTCCCACCCCACGCTCGTCCGCGGCTTCTCGAGGTACACCCGCATGACGAGGAGGAGCGTGTCCGAGACCTCGCCGGCGAGCGCGCGCAGCCGCCGGGCGTAGTCCAGGCCGGCCTCGGTGTCGTGGATCGAGCACGGCCCGACGACGACGAGGAGGCGCGGGTCCGTCCCGTCGAGGATCGCCTCGACGCCGCGGCGGCCGCCGTCCACGCTCGCCGCGGCCCCGGGCGAGAGCGGGACGCGCTGCTTCAGCTCCTCCGGCGAGGGGAGCGCGTCCAGGGCGGCGACGTTCGGCCGTCCGGTCTCCGGCGGAGGGGCGCCCTCGGCCGCGAGCTCCGCGCGGACGAGCGCGGACATGAGGTACTTCCAGAGCCCCTCGACGAGGTCCGGCTCGAGGCCGCTCCCGCGGGCGAGCGCCGCGACGTGCGCGAGCACCTGCCGCTCGCGCGCCGGGTCCTTCGCTGCGCCGGCGCCCTTGAGGCGCGCCGCGTGCAGCGCGTGGTCGCGCCGCGCGGCGAGGAGCTCGACGATGCGGCGGTCGAGGTGATCGATGGAGGCCCGGACGTCGGCGAGCGTCGCGGGGGCGGGGAGGGCGGGGGCGGTGGGATCTTCGTGCACGGTCGGTCTCTCGGTCGGGAGGGGCCGCCACTCGGCGGCGGAGCGGTCGGGGAAGACGACTCCCCCCGTCCAGGTCCGAGCGATCGTGCGGGGTGGTCTCTCGCTAGGCGCGGCAGCCCACCCGGCGTCCGGACCGGGACGGGGGGCCGATAAATCGACGCGCGCTGACGAGCGGAAGAGCCACGGCCCGCACCATACCGCCCGGGCGGCGCTCGCGCAACCGAGCGGGCGCCCCGCGCTTTGGCGAGCCGCGGACCCCGGGTCGCGGGTATAGTCCGTCTCGCGTGGACCCGATCTCAACGACCGGCCCCGCCCCGACCGACGAGGTCGACCGGATGATGGTCGAAGCCGTCGCGCGGATGCGGACGGCGTTCAAGATCCCGGCGTTCCGGCGAGGGCAGGAGCAGGTGATCCGCTCCATCCTCGCCGGCCGGGACGTGCTCGCCGTGATGCCGACCGGCAGCGGCAAGTCGCTCACCTACCAGCTCACCTCGCAGGTGCTGCCCGGCACGACCCTCGTCGTGTCGCCGCTCCTCGCGCTCATCCGCGACCAGACCGAGAAGCTCCGGTCGCTCGGGATCGCGGTCGAGCGGATCGACTCGTCGCTCACGGGCAAGGAGCGCACCGCCGCGCTCGGGCGGCTCGCCGAGGGGAAGACGAAGCTCGCCCTCGTCACGCCCGAGAGCGCGGTGTCCGCCTCGTTCCGCAACGCGATGGCCGGCGCGAGAGTGTCGCTCTTCGCCGTGGACGAGGCCCACTGCGTGTCGCAGTGGGGACACGACTTCCGCCCCGCCTACCTGGGGCTCCGCGAGGTCGCGGAGTCGCTGGGCCGGCCGCGGCTCCTCGCGCTCACCGCCACCGCCACGCCGCGCGTCCGGGAGGACATCCTCGCCCAGCTCGGGATGCGCGACCCCGAGCAGGTGGTCCTCTCGTTCGACCGCCCCAACCTGCAGTTCCAGGTCGTGACCTGCGGCAGCGAGGAGGACAAGCTCCGCATCCTGTTCCGCAAGCTCCTGCGGCGGCTCCACCGGCCCGGGATCATCTACTCGGCCACCGTGAAGTCGGTCGAGGACCTCGCGTTCCTCTCGAAGAAGCTGCGGATCCCGGCGGAGTACTACCACGGCCGCATGAAGAAGGCGGACCGCGACGAGAAGCAGGCCGGGTTCATGAAGCCGGGGCGGCGCGTCGTGATGATCGCGACGAACGCGTTCGGCCTCGGCGTCGACAAGCCGGACATCCGCTACGTGCTGCACTTCCACGTCCCGGGCTCGCTCGAGGCCTACGTCCAGGAGGCGGGGCGGGCCGGGCGCGACGGGAAGCCCTCGCGCTGCATTCTCCTCTGGTCGCCGGACGACGTCGCGATCCAGGAGTACTTCCAGGAGGGGAACTACCCGAGCGGCAAGCAGGTGCGGCAGGTCGAGGAGGCGCTCCGCGCCTGGACCGACACCGACCGCGGCGTCGGCATCCGCGCGCTCGCCACCTCGAGCAACGTGGGCGAGAAGCGGACGCGGGTGGTGCTCGACTTCCTCGATGAGAACGGCTGGGCCGAGGAGGACGACGACGGGAAGTGGCGCGCGGCGGGCGTCGTCCCGGAGGGGATGCTGAAGCTCGCCGTGAAGTGGTTCGACGAGAAGCGGATCGAGGACAAGCGGCGGCTCGACGCGCTCGTCGGCTACGCGGAGACGAAGATCTGCCGCGTGCGCTACATGCTCGACTACTTCGGCGAGCCCGGACCGGACCGGTGCGGCCGCTGCGACAACTGCCTCGAGGCTGCGAAGCTCGACGCGAAGATGCGCGCGCTCGCCGGCGAGGAGGAGGAGCCCGCGGCGGAGCCCGGGCGGCGCAAGCGGCGCAGGCGCGGAAGGCGGCGTGGGCGCGGACGCGGCGAGGCGGGCGCGGCGGCTCCCGGCGCGGCGGCGGGAGGGGCGGCGCAGGCCG
>DASVZX010000406.1:0-1759 GCA_036391435.1 Anaeromyxobacter sp.
GCCCCCCGACGCTACCCCCGCAGCACAGCGACCGCGCGCCGGAAATCCGCGGGGAGCGGCGCCTCGAACGCGACGCGCCGCCCCGTGCGCGGATGGTCGAACGCGAGCCGCGAGGCGTGGAGCGCCTGGCGCCCGATCGCCTCGGCGGCGCGCCGCGCCGGGCTCTCCGCCGGCAGGCGCGCCTCGCGGCGCGTGCCGCCGTACGTGGCGTCGCCGAGGAGCGGGTGGCCGGCCTCGGCGAGGTGGACGCGGATCTGGTGGGTCCGGCCCGTGTGCAGCGTCACCTCGACGAGCGACGCCGCGTCGCCGAAGCGCTCGAGGGTGCGCCACGCGGTGACCGCGCGCCGCGCGTGCGCGCCGCGCGACGTGTAGCGGGTCCGATCGCGGGGGTGGCGTCCGTACGGCGTGTCGAGCCGTCCCTCGGGCGCGAGCGCGCCGTGGCAGAGCGCGAGGTAGACCTTCTCGACGGTGCGCCCCTTCCACTGGGCCTGCAGCGACGCGAGCGCCGCCTCGGACCTTGCGACGACCAGGCACCCCGAGGTGTCCTTGTCGAGCCGGTGCACGAGGCCGAGCCGCGGCAGCGCGCTCCCCGACCGGAGCCGGTGGAGGAGCGCGTTCACGACGGTGGAGTGCGGGGCGCCGCGCGCCGGGTGGACCACCATCCCCGCCGCCTTGTCGAGGACGACGAGGTCGCGGTCCTCGTGCAGCACCGACAGCGGCAGGTCCTGCGGCTCCGCCGCCGTGGGCTCGGGCGGCGGGATCTCGACCTCGACCGCGTCCCCCGCGCGCAGCCGCGCCGCCGGCTTCGCGGGCCTTCCGCCCACGCGGACGCGGCCGTCGTCGACGAGGCGCTTCGCGCGGGCGCGGGAGAGGTCGGGGGCGAGCCGCGCGAGGGCGACGTCGAGGCGCTCGCCGGCGAGCTCGGGCGGGACGGTGAACGCGCGCCGCTCGGGATCGCTCACCAGATCTTCGACTTCACGTGCCCCTTCGACTTGAGGATCACGTCGACGATGGCGCGGTCGTAGAAGTTCGTGCGACCGTAGAGGTCGGGCGACACGCGGGAGCGGTACAGCTCACGGCCTTCCTCGAGCTCGTCCTTCAGCGCGTCGAAGAAGTTGTCCTGCTCGATGCCCCGGACGATCTTCTCCTCGTTGTAGAGCGACACGTCGGAGCAGATCGCCCGCGCGAGACGCATCGCGGCCTCGGGTGCGTCGATGAGCGGCATGGGGCGGATGGTAGCTGCGGACCCGGGGACGGTCAACGAACGGACCGGCTCACCGCGGCCTCGGCGCGGCCCCGGCCGGCGCGGCGCCGCCGAGGCGCTCGAGGTAGGAGCGGGCCACCTTCTGGCCGTCGAGCCGCAGCTCGCGCGCGATGGTGAGGAGGATGCCGCGCAGGTACACCTGCGCCGGGAGCACGTCGAACCGGTCGCTCTCGATGTTCTCGATGTGGTGGCGCGTGATCTTGGTGCGCTCGCAGATCTGCTGGATCGTGATCCCGCGCGCCTCGCGCACCTGCCGGAGCGCGTCGCCCGTCCACGCGTCCGGGAGCGCCGGCGGCACGACCGGTCCCGGCGTCGCGGCAGCGGCGGGGGGAGCCTCCCGGGCCGCCGGCGGCGCGACGGTCTGGGGCGCCGAGGAGGGCTGCGACGCCGGGTCCGGCTGCGCCGCAGGCTGCGACACAGGCTGCGACGCAGGCTCGGTCGTCGGCTCGGGCGGCGGGACGCGCGCGGAGGCCTCGGCGCGCGGCGCCGCGGCCG
>DASVZX010000407.1:0-4912 GCA_036391435.1 Anaeromyxobacter sp.
GCGGGCCCGCCGGCGCGAGGGCTCGCGGCGCCGGCGCCGGGCGGCGCGGTGACGATCCCCGTCGACTGCACGCTCGAGGAGGCCGAGCGCCGGATCGTGCTCGCGGCGCTGCGCCACCACGGGACGCGGGCCCGCACCGCGCGCGCGCTCGGGATCGGCCTTCGGACGCTCTACACGAAGCTCGCGGCCTGGGGCGCGGGGGAGGATGCCGAATCGGCATGATCCGCGCGCCGCCGGCCCCCGCCGCGCGGCGGAGAAGCTTGGTTCCGCAACTTTCCGGAGCAAATCGCCGCTTGGCGCGGTTCCTGCTCCGGTGATGCAGCCCGTGCCGTCCAGCCGCCGACCCACCCCGCCGCCCGTGCTCCTCCTCGCCCGACCCGGTCCGGCGAGCGAGGAGCTGTTCGCCGATCTCGACGGGCGCGAGGACCTGTGCCTCCTCCGCGTCGCCACGGCGCAGGCGGCCGCGCGCGCGATCGAGGAGATGCCGGTCGCGCTCCTCGTCGCGTGCCCGGAGACGCCGGCCTCGTCGGTGGACGCCGTCCTCGCGACGCTCGAGCGGGCGCGGCCGGGCACCCCGGTGCTCGCGCTGCGGGCGCGGCAGGCGCCGGAGCCCGCCGCGTGGAAGGCCCGCGGCGTCGCGGTGCTCCGCCTGCCGCTCCTCCCGGGCGTCCTGTCGCGGTCGATCGACGTCGTCCTGGGGATGAGCGGCGCACGAAAGGAAGGAAGGTAAGAGGATGCAGCTCACGTCGCGCGAAGCGGCCCGCCTGCTCGGCGTCGAGGAGACCACCCTGGAGCGGTGGATCCGCGACGGCGAGCTCGCCGCCACCCGCGTCAACGATCGCTTCCGCCTGAACCGGATCGACCTCCTCGAGTTCGCCTCGGCGCGGAACCTCGACGTCTCGCCCGCGCTCCTCGACGACCTCGAGCAGGAGAGCGCGCTGCCGGGGCTCGCCGACGCGATCCGCGCCGGCGGCGTCCACCGCGACGTCCCCGGCGCCGACAAGTCGGCGATCCTCCGCGCCGTCGTCGACCGGCTGCCGCTCCCCTCCGGCGTCGACCGCAACGTGCTCCACCACGTCCTGCTCGCCCGCGAGGCCCTCGGCTCGACCGGCCTCGGCAACGGCATCGCCCTCCCCCACGCCCGCAACCCCATCGTGCTCCGCGTGGCGCGCCCCGCCGTCGCGATCTGCTACCTCGCGAGGCCGGTCGACTTCGACGCCCTCGACGGGAAGCCCGTCCACACGCTCCTGACCCTCGTCTGCCCGTCGACGCGCGCCCACCTCCGCCTCCTCGCCCTCGCCGCCAACGCGCTGCGCGACCCCGCCGTGCTCGGGGCGCTCGAGGCCCGCGCGACCGCCGAGACGCTCCTCGGCGCGGTCGGGCGGTTCGAGGCGGACCTCGCCGCGCGCCGCGCCGGAGCGAAGAAGCCGTGAGCCTCTACGTCGCCGCGCTCGCCGTCCTCCTCGCGGGCGGCGTCGCCGCCCTCGCGGCCTCGGCGCGCCCGCGCCTCGCGCTCGGCGTCGGCGCGGCCTCGGCCGCGATCGGCTGCGCGCTCGGGCTCGCCGCGTCGCTCGCGGCGCTCGGCGCGGCCCCCGTCGCCCTCGACCTCCCCTGGCAGGTGCCCAACGGCGCGATCGCGCTCGGGCTCGACCCGCTCTCGGCGCTCTTCGCCGCGCCGATCTTCGGGCTCGGCCTCCCCGCCGCCGTGTTCGGCGTGGGCTACCTGCGCGGCCGCGAGCGCGGCCTCGGCCCGTTCGCCTTCTTCTTCAACGTCCTCCTCGCCTCGATGGCGGCCCTCGTGGCCGCGCGCCACGCGGTGCTCTTCATCGTCGCGTGGGAGGTGATGACGGTCTCGTCCTTCCTCCTCGTCTCGCTCGAGCACGAGGACCCGGACGTCCGCTCCGCCGCCCTCACCTACCTCGTCGCCTCGCACCTCGGCACCGCGTTCGTCTTCGGCCTCTTCCTCGCGCTCGGCGGCGCGGCGGGCTCGCTCCGGTTCGAGGCGTTCGCGGCGCTCCGCGCCTCCGCCGCGCTCCCGGCGGGGCTCCTCTTCGCCCTCGCCGTGGTCGGGTTCGGCACCAAGGCCGGCCTCGTGCCGCTGCACGTGTGGCTCCCCGAGGCCCACCCCGCCGCCCCGAGCCACGTCTCGGCGCTCATGTCCGGCGTGCTCGTGAAGATGGGGCTGTACGGCATCCTCCGGACGCTCACGTTCCTGCCGCCGCCCGCGCTCTGGCAGGGGCTCCTCCTCGCCGGGATCGGCCTCGCGGGCGCGCTCGCCGGGCTCGCGCTCGCGCTCGGCCAGCGCGACGTGAAGCGCGTCCTCGCCTACTCCACCGTCGAGAACGTCGGGATCATCGCGCTCGCCGCGGGCCTCGGCCTCGCCGGCGTCGCGCTCCGCGCGCCCGCCGTCGCGGCGCTCGGGATGGCCGCCGCGCTCCTGCACGTCTGGAACCACGCCCTCATGAAGGGCCTCGCCTTCATGGGCGCGGGCGCGCTCGTGCACGGCGCGGGCACCCGCGACCTCGAGCGGATGGGCGGGCTCCTGCGCCGCCTCCCGGCGAGCGGCGCGCTCCTCGTCCTCGCCCTGGTGGCCCTCGCGGGCCTCCCGCCGCTGAACGGCTTCGTGTCGGAGTGGCTCCTCTACCTCGGGCTCCTCTTCGGCGGCGCCGCGCCCGTCGGGCTCTCGCTCGCCGCGTGGCTCGCGCTCGCCGCCCTCGCCCTCGTCGGCGCGCTCGCGGCGATCGCGTTCACCCGCGTCCTCGGCGTCGCGCTCCTCGGCGAGCCGCGCAGCGAGGCGGCCGCGCACGCGCACGAGGGCGGCCCGCTCCTCGTCGCGCCGCTCCTGGCCCTCGCGGCGGCCAACGTCGCGGTGGCGCTCTTCCCCGCGCGCGCGGTGGCGCTCGTCGTGCCGGCGGCCGCCGCCGTCCTCGGCGCGCCGGAGGCGGAGGTCCGCGCGACGCTCGCCCCCGTCGCGGGCGCGCTCTCGGGTCCGCTGCGCGCCGGCCTCGTCGCCTTCGCCGCGCTCGCGCTCGTCGCGCTCGCGGTGTCGCGCCGGCTCCTCGCGCGCCGGGGCGCGGCGGCGGCGTCCACCTGGGGCTGCGGCTTCTCGGCCGCGAGCCCGCGCGTGCAGTACACCGCCGCGTCGTACTCCGAGCTCGCCGTCCGCGCCCTCGTCCCCGCCGCGCTCCGGCCGCGGACGTCTGTCGCCGCGCTCGAGGGCCCGTTCCCGCCCCCGGTCCGGTTCTCGCTCCGCGCCGACGACCCGGCGACGGCGCGGGTGTTCGCGCCCGCGTTCGCGCGCGTCGCCGAGTGGTTCGCCCGCGTGCGGAGGTTCCAGCAGGCGCGGCTCAACCTGCAGCTCATGTACACGCTCGCCGCGGTGCTCGCGCTGTCGGCGCTCCTCTTCCTCCACAGGCGGTGGCCATGACCGTCGCCCTCGTCCTCGCCTCGATCGCCCTCCCCGCCGCGAGCGGGTTCGCCGCGGCCGCGCTGCGCGCCCGGCCCGCGGCGGCCCAGCGGGCGGCCTGCCTCCTCCTCTGCGCGGGGGCGGCGGCGGGGGTCGCGGCGTCCGTCGCCGCGCTCGGCGGGGACGTCGACGCGCCGGGGCTCGCCATCCACCTCGACGCGCTCGGCGCGTTCTTCCTCGCGGCGATCTCGATCGTCGCGGGGGCGGGCGCGATCTACGGGCTCTCCTACCACCCGCAGGCCGAGCACCGCGGGCGCTCGGTGCGCCTGCAGATCTTCTACGGGCTCGCGGTCGGCGGGATGGCGGCGCTCGTCGCCGCGTCGAACGCCGTCGTCTTCCTCGTCGGCTGGGAGGTGATGGCGCTCTCGAACTACTTCCTCGTGGCGACCGACGACGAGAACGCCGACGTCCGGCGCGCGGCGTTCCTCTACCTCGCCGCGACCCACGTCGGCACGCTCGCGCTCTTCGCGCTGTTCGCGCAGCTCGGACAGGCGGCGGGCTCCTTCGACTTCGCCGCGTTCCGCGGCCTCGCGGCCGCGGGACCCGTCGGCACGCGGGTGTTCGTGTTCGCCCTCGTCGGCTTCGGGATGAAGGCCGGCCTCGTCCCGCTCCACTTCTGGCTCCCGCCCGCCCACGCCGCCGCGCCGAGCCACGTGTCCGCGCTCATGTCCGGCGTCGTCGTGAAGATGGGCCTCTACGGCCTGCTGCGCGTGACCGGGCTCCTCGACGCGGCGCCCGCCTGGTGGGGCTTCACGCTCCTCGCGCTCGGCGGCGTCTCGGCGGTGCTCGGGGTCGCGTTCGCCCTCGCCCAGCACGACCTGAAGCGGCTGCTCGCCTACCACACCGTCGAGAACGTCGGGATCATCGCGCTCGGCGCGGGGGTCGCGATGCTCGGGCGGACGCGCGGGGACCCGGCGCTCGTCATGCTCGGCCTCGCCGGGGCGGTGCTCCACGTCCTGAACCACTCGCTCTTCAAGGGCCTCCTCTTCCTCGGGGCGGGCGCGGTGCACCACGCGACCGGCACGCGCGAGATGGACCACCTCGGCGGCCTCGCGAAGGGGATGCGCGGCACCGCCGTCCTCTTCACGATCGCCGCGGCGGCCATCGCGGGGCTGCCGCCGCTCAACGGGTTCGTCTCGGAGTGGCTCGTGGCGCTCGGGTTCCTGCACGGCCTCGGCCGCCGGGGCGGCGACGTGCTCGCGTTCCTCGTCCTCGGCGCCCCGGTGCTCGCGCTCGTCGGCGGGCTCGCGTCCGCCTGCTTCGCGAAGGTGGTCGGCGTCGTGTTCCTCGGGAGCCCGCGCTCCGAGCACGCCGCCCACGCCCACGAGGCGGCGCCCTCGATGCGGTGGCCGATGGCCGCCCTCGCGGCCGCGTGCGCCGCGATCGGCCTCGCCCCGGCGCCGCTCGTCGGCCCGCTGCGCGCCGCCGCGGCGGCGTGGGCGCGGA
>DASVZX010000408.1:0-4064 GCA_036391435.1 Anaeromyxobacter sp.
CGCCAGGGCGGGCCGCGGCGGTCGCGGGGCCCGGGGTCGCGCTCGCGCGCGCCCGCGCCGCCGCGGGACGCGCGCCACGCCGCGACGAGGCGCGGGATCCAGCGGGCGAGATCCTGGGCGGCGTCGGCCACGGCGGCAGTATGTACCCCGCCGCGCGGGCGCCGTCAGCGCCGGGCGAAGGCTCGATCGTCCGGAGGCGGGCCGCGCCGCTAGCCCAGGTTGCCGTTCACGATCACCATCACCGGCAGCCAGCCGCCCTGCTCGATGATGTTGACGAAGCCGATCTGGATCCCGTGGATCGTGCCCGCGTAGTTCACGAGGCCGAGCTGCAGCCCCTCCACCCGCTTCGCCTTGTTGAACAGGCCGAGCTGGGCGCCCCGCATCGTCCCGCCCGTGAGCCCGACCCAGCTCCACTGCAGCCCGAGGACGTCCTTGTCCACGATGTTCACGGGCGCGAGCTGGACCCCCTTGAAGTTACCGGTGGTGTGGGTGGCGATGAAGCTGTAGTCGAAGCCGGTGACGTTGACGTTCCTCGAGTAGATGAGGGTGAGGCGCAGGCCCGAGACGCTCTGCGTGTCCGGGACGAGCTGGACGGGATCGAAGAGCGCGAGCTGGACCGGCTGGTCCGCCCGGGCGGGAGCGGCGAGCAGGGCGAGCAGGGCGGCGAGCAGGAAGCGGTTCATGTGCTCCTCCGGTGAACGGGCGAAGTGCCGGCGCGACGCTAGCGTTCCTCCGGGCGGGCGTCCACGGGGCTGACGGGTCGCGCCGCGCGCGACGCCCCGCGCGGTCCGGACGCGACGCGCGCGGGTCAGGCGAGGTCGAGCCGGAGTGCCCGTCCTATTCCGGGAGCGGCACCTCGATCACCATCCCGTCGGCGGCCACGTCGAGCGCGCCCGCGTACTCCTCGCGCGCCTGGGCGGCGAGCGTCGCGAACTCGTGGTCGTAGCGGGTCGAGAGGTGCGTGAGCACGAGCCGCGCGGCGCCCGCCTCGCGCGCGACGCGGGCCGCCTCGCGCGCCGTCGAGTGCAGCGTCTCCTCGGCGCGGGCCTGCTCGGCGTCGCCGAACGTCGAGTCGTGGACGAGGAGGTCCGCGCCGCGCGCCGCCTCCACGGTGCCGGCGCAGGGGCGCGTGTCGCCGGTCACCGCGATCCGGCGGCCGCGCCGCGCCGCCTCGACGACCTCCTCCGGCCGCACGACGCGGCCCCCCTCGAGCGTCACCTCGCGCCCGTGCTGGAGCGCGCCGAAGAGCGGCCCCTTCGGGACGCCGAGCGCGGCCGCCTTCTCCGGGTGGAAGCGGCCCGGGCGCGCGTCCTCGACGAGCGCCCAGCCGACGGACGGCGTGCGGTGGTCGGTCTCGAACGGCACGAGGTCGCAGCCGTCGCGCCGGACCGCGTCCCCGGGCTTCACCTCGTGGATGCGCACCTCGAAGGCGAGCCGCTCGGTGCCGGTGAAGAGCATCACGTCGAGGAGCCGCCGCGCGGGGCGCGGGCCGTAGACGTCGAGCGGCGCCGCGCGCCCGAGCATCGAGAGCGTGCGGAGGAAGCCGATGGCGCCGAGGTAGTGGTCGGCGTGGAAGTGGGTGAAGAAGATCGCGTCCACGTCGAAGCCGGCGCCGTAGCGGATCATCTGCCGCTGCGTCCCCTCCCCGCAGTCCACGAGGAAGAGCTCCCGCTCCCGCCGCACGGCGAGGCCGGTGAGGTTCCGCTGGATGGTCGGCTGCGCGGCCGACGTGCCGAGGAAGGTGAGGCGGAGCATCTCCGGTGCGGAATCTAGCGGGAACGGGGGTCGCGCGGGCCGGAATCCGGGTCCCGGCTCAGGACGACGCGGAGGTGTACCGCCCGATGGAGCGAAGCCAGATGAGCCGGGAGAAGGCGGCGAACAGGAGCGCGCCGAGGAGCGCCGACGCGGCGTCCCGGGGGCCGAAGTCCTTCCCGAGCAGGGCGCGCGCCGGGAAGGTCGTCATGATCGCGAGCGGCACGACCCAGGTGAAGAAGAGCCGGAGGAGCCCGCGGAACACGTCCGCCGGCCAGCGCGCGGCGTCGAAGATCGAGACGAACAGGAAGGAGAGGTTGTCCACCTTCACGACGAAGAACGCCGCGGAGATGACCAGGATCCAGAGCGAGTAGAGGATGAGCGCGGCGCAGACGAGGAGGAGCGCCGCGGCGAGGACGTGCGCCGGAGCCGGCCAGCGGCCGAGCCGGTGGAAGGCCACCGCGAAGACGGCGACCCCGGCGACGGCGTCGACGACGCGCCACGGCTGGAACTTCTGGGTCGAGACGAGGAACTGCGCGTCGGCGGGCTTCAGCAGCACGAAGTCGAGCGTGCCCTTGCGGATGTGGTCGACGACGCTCGCGAGCGACGGGTTCACCGCGCCCTCCAGGATCCCCTTCATCACCATGAACCAGCCGATGACGACGAGCGCCTCCTCGAACGACCAGCCGGCGACGCCCCTGCGGTTGCCGAAGACGACGAGGATCGGCACGAGCGACCAGCTCGTCCAGAACACCGCGAGGCCGCCCTGGACGAGGAAGTCGAGCCGGTACTGCATCGCCACCGTCGCCGAGGCGCGGAGCTGGATCCCGAGGAGGCGCAGGTACCGGAGCACCGCTAGCCTCCGTAGGCGGCGAAGCGCCGGAGCCCGAGGCGCCAGCTCTCGCGCGCCGCGAGCGCGAGCGCGGCGACGAAGAGCCACTGGATCCCGAGCTCCGCGAGCGCCGCGCCGCGCGCCGTCATCCCGACGATCATCTCGACCGGGAACGCGAGCATGTAGCGGAACGGCAGGAACCGCGCGACCGTCGCGAGCCAGTGCGGGAAGAGCTCGAGCGGGATGAGGTAGCCCGCGAAGACGCCGAAGAGCCCGAGCCAGACCTCGAAGAGCGACCCCGACGACTCGACGTAGAAGGCGAGCGCGCCGATCACCGCCATCGCGAGGAAGGTGATGAGCCACGCGCCGACCACCGCGACGGGGAACACGGCGAGGAGGACGGGATCGTGCGTCACGTGCGACGGCCCCGCCGCGACGACCGCGCCGGCGGCGAGCGGGACGACGAGCGCGAGCCGCATCGGCATCGCGCCGACGTTCTCGGCGGCGTAGGCGACGAGCGGGTGGATCGGCCGGAGCAGCCGGTAGGCGAGCGTCCCCTGCCGGATGTCGAAGTTCACCTCCCAGATCACCCAGGCGCCGGTGAGGAGGCGGACGACGAGCGCCGCGAGATAGTAGGCGGTGAAGTCGGCCTTCCCGAACCGCCCGACCGGCCCCTCGCGCGCGACCGCCGTCATGAGGGCGAGCATGACGAGCGGCATCGTCGTGGAGAGGAGCCAGACGAGCATCTCCGCGCGGTAGGCGATCGCCTCGGCGAAGCCGACGCGGACGAGGGTGGGGAGGGCGCGGAGCGTGCGGCGCACGGAGCGAGCCTAACCCGGCGGGCGACCGTCCGCCGCAAGGGGGACGCGCGCGGGCGGGCCCCGCGGGGGCCCGCGAACGATTAGGATGCCGGATGGAGGGCCCACGCGTGCTCGTGGTCTGCGCATACTGCCGCAAGACGATCTCCGACCAGCGCGGGGCCGCCACCGACGTGAGCCACGGGATGTGCGCGTCGTGCGCGGATCACTACGAGCGGCTGTGGCAGGGGATGCCGCTCTCCGAGTACCTCGAGACGATCGATCACCCCGTGATCATGATGAACGGCGACGGCGCCGTCGTCGCGGTGAACGAGAAGCTCGCCGCGCGGTTCGGGCGCGAGAAGGGCGAGATGCGCGGCCTCCTCGAGGGCGAGGCGATGGCGTGCGTCCACTCGCTCCTGCCCGAGGGCTGCGGGAAGACGGTCCACTGCCGCGAGTGCACCGTCCGCCGCGCCGTCGAGAGCGTCGCGAAGACCGGCAAGCCGCTCGAGAGGATCCCCGCCTACCTCGACACGAAGGACGGCCGGGTCAACCTGCGCATCTCGGTGCGCACGAAGGATGGGCTCTTCCGGGTGGTGGTGGAGGAGATGAAGACCGCGGAGCCGAAGGCGGGGGAGGCGTAGGGCGGCGGGTGCGTTCCGGGGCGGGGCGTCGGTCGCTGC
>DASVZX010000409.1:0-14690 GCA_036391435.1 Anaeromyxobacter sp.
CGGAACGCGACGACGTCGGCGAACGTGAACTTGCCGAGGTTCCGGAGCGGCTCGCCGATGAGGAACATGAGGGCGGGCCAGCCGACGAGCCAGCCGGTGGCGTAGATCATGCCGTCGTAGCCCTTGAGGGCGCACATGCCGGAGATGCCGAGGAACGAGGCCGCCGACATGTAGTCGCCGGAGAGGGCGAGGCCGTTCTGGAGCGCAGAGACGCTGCGCCCGGCGGCGTAGAACTCCTTCGAGGTCTTCGTGCGCTTCGCCGCCCAGTACGTGATCATGAGCGTGACGACGACGATGATGAAGAAGAAGCCGATGCCGGAGGCGGTCGGCGTGCCGAGGGCCGTCTGCGGGGCGGCGGGGGCCGCCGCGGGGGCGGTCTGGGAGAGGAGCAGCTGCGTCAGGGCGCGAGCGATCATTGTGAAATTCTCCTTCGTGGTGCGCTCTGGGGGCCTACGGCTTCAGCTCGCTCTTGAGTCGCTCGACCTCGGGGTCGTACGACTTGTTCGCCCACATGACGTAGTAGGCGGTGAGCAGCCAGGCGATCACGATGGACGCGATACCGAGCGGGATCGCGAGCGTCGTCACCTCGCCGATCTTCTGCGAGACGAAAGCCTTGTCGGCCGCGATGAGCAGGATGTAACCGTAGTAGCTGACGAAGAGCAGGGCGAGCAGCACGAGGCTGACCGTCCACCGCTTCGACACGAGGCGCTTGAACTCCTTGGACTCGATTACCTCATGCGTCGTCTTGAAGTGTGTTCTCTCGGCTGCCTTGATCGGCGCATTCGACATGTGTGTCCTCCGGGGGGGGAACGCTCCAGGGCAGGGAGCCTACCACAGAACTTTTCTGCGCAATACCAAGCCGTGCGCGGAGGAATTTGCGTGAAGGCTTGATAGTCATCAATCCAATCCCGCCTCCCTCGGTCGACGAAACACCTCACCGAAAATCATGCGCGCGGCTCTTGCGGCCCCCTCGACGCGTTGCGTCCTATGAAAGTCGCGTTTTTCGCAGACGTTCACGCGAACCTCGAGGCGCTCCAGGCGTGCCGCACCCATGCGAGGGAGCATGGCGCCGAGCGTCTGGCGTTCCTCGGGGATCTCGTCGGCTACGGCGCAGATCCGGACGCCGTCGTCGACCTCGCCGCCGCGGAGGTCGAGCGCGGCGCCCTCGCCGTGCGCGGCAATCACGACGACGCGGCCGTCTCCGGTGACTCCGGGTTCATGCACGAGACCGCCGGCAAGGTGGTCGCGTGGACCCGGGCGCGGCTCACCGGCGGGCAGCGCGCGTTCCTCGCGGACCTGCCGCTCGTCGCGCGCGAGGGGCCGCTCCTCCTGGCGCACGCCAGCCCGGAGCGGCCCGGCGAGTGGATCTACGTGACCGACCCCCGCCGGGCGGCGCACGCGATGGACGCCGCCGGGGACGCGAGCTGGGTGTTCTGCGGTCACGTGCACGAGCCGGTGCTGTACACTGCGGGCGCCGCGCGGCCGGTCCCCTTCCGGCCGGTGCCGGGGATCGCGATCCCGGTGGCGCCGCGGCGGCGCTGGCTCGCCATCGCGGGATCGACGGGCCAGCCGCGCGACGGGAACACCGCAGCGTGCTACGCGATGCTCGACACCGACCGCGCCACCCTGACGTTCCTCCGCGTGCCGTACGACTGGCGCGCGGCCGCCGAGAAGATCCGGGCGGCGGGCCTCCCGGAGAGCCTCGCCCGCCGGCTCGAGCGCGGGGAGTGACGCGTGGCCGCGCGCCTCGAGCCCGGCACCACGATCGACGGCTTCCGGATCGAGGCGCCGCTGCACGCGGGCGGGATGGCGATCCTGTACGCCGTGTCCGGCCCGGACACCGGCTTCCCGCTCCTCATGAAGGTGCCGCGGCTCGGCCACGGCGAGCCCGTCGAGAGCGTCGTCTCCTTCGAGATCGAGCAGACGGTGCTCTCCGCCCTGCGCGGGCCGCACGTGCCGAGGCTCGTCGCGGCGGGCGACCTCGCGCGCCAGCCCTACCTCGTCATGGAGCACGTGCACGGCCGCCTCCTCAAGGAGTGGGCGGAGCGCGCCCCCGTCCCGCCGGCGGAGGTCGCCGCGCTCGGCGGCGCGGTCGCGACCGCGCTCCACGCCCTCCACCTCCAGGGGGCGATCCACCTCGACCTGAAGCCCTCGAACGTCATCCTGAGGCCCGGCGGCGAGGCGGTGCTCATCGACCTCGGGCTCGCCCACCACGCGCACTACCCCGACCTCCTCGCCGAGGAGCTCCGCGGCCCGATCGGCTCCGCGCCGTACATCGCGCCGGAGCAGGTCATGGGCGTCCGCTGGGATCCGCGCAGCGACGTGTTCGCGCTCGGCGCGATCCTGTACGAGCTCGCCACCGGCCGGCTCCCGTTCGGATCGCCGGCCACGCGCGGCGCGCTCCGGCAGCGGCTCTGGCGCGATCCGGTCCCGCCGCGCGCCGTCGTCCCCGCCGTCCCGGAGTGGCTGCAGGAGATCGTCCTGCGGTGCCTCGAGCCCGACGCGCGGGACCGCTACCCCTCCGCGGCCCAGGTCGCGTTCGACCTCGCGAACCCCGAGCAGGTTTGCGTCGGCGCGCGCGGCCGGCGGACGCGCCGCGACGGTCCGCTCGCCGTGCTCCGGCGCCGGGTGAGGGCCGCGGGCTTCGAGCCGGGCGAGGGGCCCGGCCCGGCGGCGCGGCTCGCCGGGCCGTCGGTCGTGCTCGTCGCCCTCGCGACCCAGCGCCCGGACGACGCGCAGCTCGACGCGCTCCGCGAGGCCGTGGGTCGCATGCGCGGGGCCGCCGGCGACCTGCGGTTCGCGTGCGTGACCGTCATCCGGCCCGTCCCGCAGCTGGGCGGCGCGGGCGAGGAGGACTCCGCGACGGGCCAGCGGATCAAGCACCTCGTCTTCCTGCGCCACTGGGCGGAGCCGCTCGGGCTCTCGCCCGGCCGGATCTCCTTCCACGTGATCGAGGCCGCCGAGCCGGCCGACGCGATCCTCAGGTACGCGCGGACGAACCAGGTGGATCACATCGTGATCGGCGCGCCGCCGCGCGACGTGCCGCTCCGCGGGATGCTCGGGACCGTGCAGAGCACCGTCTCGCCGGAGGCCGCGCCGGAGCCGATGCAGCTCCTGCGCCTCCTCGGGACCGTCTCGACGAAGGTCGCCGCCGAGGCCCCGTGCAGCGTCACGATCGTCCGGCCGCGGCGGTCGCCGCCGTAGACGATCTTCTGCCGTCCCGCAGGACAGGCACCCCCGAGTCAGACAGACCGCGACGCCGGCCGCCGGGACGGATCCCGGGCGGCGGCGTCGCGGCGCGGCGCCCTGGCGCCGACGACCGTCAGGGCTTGCGACTTCCGGAGCGTTCCCTTCGTGGCGGCTGCATCGAGGTGAACGGGCGGGGGCGCCGGTCCTAGGCTTCGTGGTGGATCTCGCGGTCCTTCGTCTCGGGCATGAACAGCGTGCCGACGACCGCGGTGCCGATGGCGACCACGGTCGGGTACCAGAGGCCGTAGTAGATGTCGCCGGTCGCCGCGACCATCGCGAACGCGATGGTCGGGAGGAACCCGCCGAACCACCCGTTCCCGATGTCGTAGGGCAGCGAGGTCGACGTGTACCGGATGCGGGCCGGGAACAGCTCGACGAGCCACGCCGCCATCGGCCCGTAGACGATCGCGACGTACAGGGCGAGCACGAACAGGAGCAGGAGGACCATCGGCGTGTCCACCTTGCTCATGTCCGCCCGGTCCGGGTAGCCGGCCGCCCGGACGGCGTCCTCCATCGCCCGCTGGAACGCGGCGAGCTGCGCGCGCAGATCGGCGGCGGTGATCAGGCGCCCGTCGAACGACGGGATCACCGTGCTCGCGCCGATCTTCACGCTCGCGACGGTGCCCTCCGGCGCCGCCTCGTTGCGGTACGGGAGCGCGTTGTTCGCGAGCCAGAACTTCGCGATGTCGCACGAGGACGTGAACCGGCGCTTGCCGACGGGATCGAACTGGAACGAGCAGTCGCTCTCGGACGCGACCACCGTGATCGGGTTCGCCGCGCGCGCCTCGAAGATCGCCGGGTTCGCCGCCTTCGTGAGCCGGTGGAAGATCGGCACGTAGCTGACGGCGGCGAGCGCGCAGCCGAACAGGATGATCCGCTTGCGGCCGATCCGGTCCGAGAGCGCCCCGAACACGACGAAGAACGGCGTCGCGGCGACGAGCGCCACCGCGACCATGACGGTCGCCGCCTGCGCCGGGACCTTCAGGGTCTGGGTGAGGAAGAACAGCCCGTAGAACATGCCCGTGTACCAGACCACCGCCTGGCCGGCGACGCCGCCGAACAGCGCGAGGAGCACGATCTTGAGGTTGCCCCAGCGGAGGAACGACTCGGTGACCGGCGCCTTCGAGGCCTTGCCCTCGGCCTTCATCACCTGGAACACCGGCGACTCGTGGAGCTGGAGCCGGATGTAGACGGAGATCGCGAGGAGCACCACCGAGAGGAGGAACGGGACCCGCCAGCCCCAGGCCTCGAAGCGGGGCCCGAGCGCGGCGCGGCAGCCGAGCACCACGAGGAGCGAGAGGAGGAGGCCGACCGTCGCCGTCGTCTGGACGAAGCTCGTGAACAGGCCGCGGCGGTGCTTCGGGGCGTGCTCGGAGACGTAGGTCGCCGCGCCCCCGTACTCGCCGCCGAGCGCGAGCCCCTGGAGCATCCGCAGCGCGACGAGGAGCACCGGCGCGGCGACGCCGATCGTCGCGGAGGTGGGGAGCAGGCCGACGGCGAACGTCGACAGGCCCATGAGCAGGATGGTGAGGAGGAAGGTGTACTTGCGGCCGACGAGGTCGCCGAGCCGCCCGAACACGATCGCGCCGAGCGGGCGGATCGCGAACCCGGCGGAGAAGGCGAGCAGGGCGAAGATGAACTGGCTCGTCTCGTTCAGCGCGGAGAAGAACTGCTTGCCGATGACGGAGGCGAGCGAGCCGTACAGGAAGAAGTCGTACCACTCGAACACGGTGCCGAGCGACGACGCGACGATGACGCGGCGCTCCTCCTGCGTCATGCCGACGGGCGCGGCGGGCCGCGGCGGATGCGCGGGCGCGGTCACCGGTGCCAGGGCCATGTCCGACTCCTCGAGGGCGCGCTTGCTGGCGAAGACACGTTCCGTTCGACCGGTTTCGACCCGTACCACGGGGGCTTGGCCGCCGCAACGACGGCGCACGGATTGCGCGAAAAGATCGTGCGTGCGGCGCATGCCGCGCGGCGGGGCGCCGCCGCCGGGGAGCGGCGCCTTCGCGCGCTTGCGCGAGCCGGAAATTGGTGCAGAAAGGATGGGTTCCCTCCGCCCGGAGGCAGCCGACATGACGCCCGAACGGCAGACCGCGTACTGGCGGCGAAACCTGCTCTACATCGTGACGCTGCTCGCGATCTGGGCGGCCGTCTCGTACGGCGCGTCCATCCTCTTCGCGGACGCGCTCGACGCCGTCACGATCGGAGGGTTCCCGCTCGGCTTCTGGTTCGCGAACCAGGGGTCGATCGTCACGTTCGTGGTCCTCGTCTTCGCGTACGTGAAGCTGATGAACGACCTCGACCGGAAGTTCGGCGTGTACGAGCGCTGACGGAGGCGTCGGATGGGAGTCGTCGGCTGGACGTGGCTCATCGTCGCGGCGACGTTCCTGCTCTACGCCGGGATCGCGCTCCGGACGCGCGCGGCGTCCTCGGCGGACTTCTACGTCGCGGACCGCTCGGTGCACCCCGTGCTGAACGGCATGGCGACGGGGACCGACTGGATGTCCGCGGCGTCGTTCCTGTCGATGGCGGGGCTCGCGGCGGTGATGGGGCGCGACGGCTCCGTCTACCTCATGGGGTGGACGGGCGGCTACGTCCTGCTCGCGGTGCTGCTCGCGCCGTACCTGCGCAAGTACGGCAAGTACACGGTCCCCCAGTTCGTCGGCGATCGCTACTACTCCCCGGGCGCGCGGGTGGTCGCGCTCCTCTGCGCCCTCCTCGTCTCGTTCACCTACGTCGCGGGGCAGATGCGCGGCGTCGGGATCGTCTTCGCGCGTTTCCTCGGGACGACGATCGAGCAGGGCGTCGTCCTCGGCGCGGGGATCGTCTTCCTCTACGCCGTGCTCGGCGGGATGAAGGGGATCACGCAGGTGCAGGTCGCGCAGTACGTCGTCCTCATCGCGGCCTACCTCGTCCCGGCGATCTTCGTGTCGATGATGCTCACCGGGAGCCCGGTGCCGCCCATCGGGCTCGGCTCGCGGCTCACGCCGGAGGGCGCGGCCTTCCTGGGCGCCCGGCCCGGGGCGCACCTCCTCGAGGTCCTCGACCGCCTCTCGGTGGACCTCGGCTTCCGGCCCTACACGGCCGGCTGGAAGCCGCGCCTCGACGTCGCGGCGATCACCGCCGCGCTCATGATCGGCACCGCCGGCCTGCCGCACATCATCGTCCGCTTCTTCACCGTCCCGAAGATCCGCGACGCGCGGGCGTCGGCCGGCTGGGCGCTGCTCTTCATCGCGATCCTCTACACGACCGCCCCGGCCGTGGCCGCCTTCGCGCGCGCGGGGTCGATCGCGACGCTGCAGGGGCGCAGGCCGGCGGAGGCGCCGGGCTGGTGGCGCGCGTGGGCGCCCACCGGGCTCGTCGGGTTCGAGGACCGGAACGGCGACGGCCGGATGGAGCTGTCGGCCGACCCGGCGCGCAACGAGGTGCGGATCGACCCCGACATCCTCGTCGCCGCGAACCCCGAGATCGCGCGGCTGCCGGCCTGGGTGGTGGCGCTCGTCGCGGCGGGCGCCCTCGGCGCCGGGCTCTCCACCGCGGCGGGCCTCCTCCTCGTCGTCGCGGGGGGGCTCTCGCACGACCTCGCGAGGTCGGTGCTGTTCCGCGGCCTCTCGGACCGCGGCGAGCTCTGGACGGCGCGCGCCGCGGCGCTCGGCGCGGCGGCGCTCGCGGCGTGGTTCGGCCTCCACCCGCCGGGGCGCGTCGCCGAGGTGGTCGCCTACGCGTTCGGGCTCGCCGCCTCGTCCTTCTTCCCGGTCATGGTCGCGGGGATCTTCTGGAAGCGGGCGACGCGGGAGGGGGCCATCGCGTCCATGATCGCCGGCGTCCTCTTCACCGGCGGCGACATCGCGTTCTTCAAGCTCCTCCGCCCCGATCTCGACGCGCCGTCCCACTGGCTCCTCTCCATCTCGCCGGAGGGCATCGGCGCGGTGGGGGCGCTCGTCGCCGCGACGGTGCTCGTCGCCGTGTCGCTCGCGACGCGCGCGCCGCCCCGCGCGGTGCAGGAGCTCGTGGCGTCGCTCCGCTATCCCCGCGAGGCGGCGGCGCCCGCGGCGCCGGGCGCGCGCCGGACCTTCCCCTAGGGAGCGCGACGACGGTGGACCTCATCGACCCCATCGCGTACGTCCGCGCGATCGCGCCGTTCCACGCGCTGCCGGGGGCGCTCTTCGAGGCGGCCATGGGCGAGCTCGAGATCGCCTTCTACCCGGCGGGCACCTGGCTCGTCCGCGCCGGGGGCAGGCCCCTCGAGCACCTCTCGATCATCCGGCGGGGCGCCGTCCGGCTCGAGCGCGAGGGGCAGACGATCCAGGTGCTCGAGGAGGGCGAGACCTTCGGGTACACCTCGCTGCTCACGCGCGAGGCGACGCTCGACGCCGTGGTGGAGCGGGACCTGCTCGCGTACGAGCTGCCCGACGGGGAGTTCCAGCGCCTGCGCTCGGACCCGGCGTTCGCCGGCCACTTCGCGGCGGGGCTCGCCGACCGCCTCGCGAGGGCGCTCGAGCACTCGCCGGTGGTCACGTTCCAGCCCGATCTCGCGCAGGACGTCGAGCGGCTCGTCCGCCGCCGCGCCGTGTGGGTCGGTTCCGGGGCGACCGTGGGCGAGGCCGCCCGCACGATGCGGGCGGAGGGCGTCTCGTCCGTCCTCGTCCGGACCGAGCCGCCGGGCATCGTCACGGATCGGGACCTCACCGCGCGCGTCCTCGCCGAGGGGCTCGGCCCCGCCGCGCCGCTCGCGCGCGTCCTGTCGTCCCCGCTGCGCACCGTCGCCGCGGAGACCCCGCTGCACGAGGCCTGGGCCGCGCTCCTCGACGCCGGCGTGCACCACCTGCCGGTCACCCGCGGCGGCGAGATCGTCGGCGTCGTCACCGCCTCCGACCTCCTCCGGTCGTCGGCGCAGGGGCCGATGGCGGTGCTCCGGCGCGTCGAGCGGCTCGCCGGGCGGGAGAGCCTGCCCGGCTACGCGGACCAGGTGGCGGGGATGGCGGCGGCGCTGCTCGCCGGGGGCCTCGACGCGCCCGCGATCGCCGGGCTCGTCGCCCGGCTCGACGACGCGCTCGTCGCGCGCCTGCTCGCCTGGGCCGAGGCGGACCTCGGTCCGCCGCCGGCCCCGTACGCGTGGCTGGCGCTCGGGGCCGAGGGGCGGCGCGAGCAGGCGATCCTGGTCGAGCAGGACCACGTGATCGTCCACGCGGACGCCGGGGAGCCGGACGCCGGAGCCGCCCCCCGGGGCGAGGGCCGGGCCGCCGCCCCCGGGGGCGGCGGCGAGGAGTACTGGGAGGCGCTCGCCGGGCGCGTCGCCCGCGACCTCGAGGCCGCCGGGTTCCCGCCGATGAAGGGGCGCGAGGCGAGCACCGCGCACGGTTCGCTCGCCGGGTGGCGCCGCCTCATCGAGGCCTGCGTCGACGAGCGGCGCCCGGGCGCGGCCGAGGTCCTGCTCGACTTCCGGAAGGTGGCGGGCGCGCTCGACGTCGGTCCGCTCGACCTCGCCGCGGCGCGCGCGGCGCGGAGCCCCGCGTTCCTGCGGTTCCTCGCCCGCGCGGCGGTGGAGCGGCAGCCGCCCTCGCGCGTCGGGCCGGCGTCCCGCGTCGACCTCGAGGCGGGCGGCATCGCGCCGGTCGTCCACCTCGCCCGCTGCTACGCGCTCGAGGCGGGGGCGACGGCGCGGGCGACGCTCGACCGGCTCGCCGCGGCGCGCGACGCGGGCCTCGTCTCCGCGGGCGCGCACGACGGCGTCGCCCAGGCCTACCGGTTCCTGCTCGGGCTCGCCCTCCGTCACCGGCTGCGGCTGCTCGGGGAGGGCAGGCCGCCCGGCGCGGAGCTCGCGGCCGCCGACCTCTCCGCGATCGAGCGCACCCGGCTGAACGAGTCCCTCCGGGCCATCCGCCGCTGGCAGGACAAGGCGGCCTACCACTACCGGACGGACTTCTTCTGATGGCCGCGACCGACGCCGCCTCCTGGCTCCGCGCGACGGCGCCCTTCGGCGCGCTCCCGCCGCCGCTGTTCGAGGCGGCGGTCCGCGCCGCCGAGATCGTGTTCCACCCCGCCGGCACCTGGCTCGCGCGCGCCGGAGGGCCGCCCCTCGAGCACCTCTACGTCATCCGCAAGGGATCGGTCCGCCTCGAGCGCGACGGCCAGAGCCTCCAGGTCGTCGAGGAGGGGGAGATCTTCGGCTACACGTCGCTCATCGCGCGCCGGGCGACGCTCGACGTGCAGGTGGAGGACGACCTCGTCGCCTTCCGCATCCCCGACGCGGTCTTCCAGGCGCTCCTGCGCGACGCGCCGTTCGCGCGCCACTTCGCCGACGCGCTCTCCGAGCGGCTCAAGGCCGCCCTCGCGCAGTCGCCCGTCGCGACCTTCCGGCCCGACCTCGGGCTCGAGGTCCGCCAGGTGGTGCGCGACCCGCCGGTGTGGGTGGAGGCGAGCGCGACGGTCGGCGAGGCGGCGCGAGCGCTTCGCGCCGCGAGCGCGACCGCGGTGCTCCTCCGCGGCGAGCGGCCGGCGATCGTGACGGACCGCGACTTCCGCGACCGGGTGCTCGCCGAGGGGCTCGGGCCGGAGACGCCCGTCGCGGCGATCGCGGCGCCGGCGCCGGCGCCGCTGCGCGGCGACACGCCCATCCACGAGGCGTGGACGGCGCTCCTCGACGCGGGCGCGCGGCCGCTCCCGGTGCTGCAGGACGGGGAGATCGTCGCGGTCCTCGGCGCGACGGACCTCCTGCGCTGCACCGCCGAGGGCCCCATGGCCGTCCTGCGCCGGGTGGAGCGGCTCTCGTCGCGCGACGCCCTGCCCGGCTACGCCGCGAAGGTGGCCCGGATGGCGGCCGCGCTCCTCGGCGGCGGCCTCGACGCCACGCAGATCGCCGGGTTCGTGGCGCGGCTCAACGACACGCTCGTCGGGCGCGTCGTGCGCCTCGCCGAGGCGGAGCTCGGCCCGGCGCCGGCGCCCTGGGCGTGGATCGCGCTCGGGTCGGAGGGGCGCGCGGAGCAGACCCTCCTCACCGACCAGGACAACGCGCTCGTCCACGCCGACGGCGCGGATCCTGCGTGGTACGCCGCGTTCGCCGACCGCGTGAACGCCGACCTCGAGGCGGCCGGGTTCCCGCGCTGCCCGGGCGGCACCATGGCGCGGCGGTGGAGCGCGCCCGTGTCCGACTGGACGGCCTGGTTCGCGGGGTGGATCGACGCGCCGTCCCCGGATGCGCTCCTCCACGCCGGCGTCTTCTTCGACTACCGGCGCGTCGCGGGCGGCCTCGAGCTCGCGCGGCTCGACGCGGTGATCGCGACGGCCGCGCGGAAGCCGCCGTTCCTGCGGTTCCTCG
Organism: Anaeromyxobacter sp.; assembly: GCA_036391435.1. Lineage (GTDB taxonomy): Bacteria > Myxococcota > Myxococcia > Myxococcales > Anaeromyxobacteraceae > Anaeromyxobacter. Next base: position 10,571 of record DASVZX010000409.1, read on the forward strand.
CGCGGGCCGCCCTGGACTTCCACCCGCCCGCGGCGCTCCTCCTGCGCTTCAAGGGCGGGTCGGCCATCGACATCAAGGCGCACGGCATCGCGCCCGTTGTGCTCCTCGCGCGGTGCTACGGCCTCGAGCTCGGGGGCGCCCCGCGCGGAACGCTCGCGCGGCTCGAGGCCGCCGTCCGCGCCGGGACCCTCGCCGAGGGCGTGTTCGCGGAGGTCGCCGAGGCGTACCGGTTCCTCATGGGCCTCCGGCTGCGCCTCCAGCTCCGGAGCCTCGCCGCCGGCGAGCCGGCCCGGAGCGCCGTCGCGCCGGGCGAGCTCGGCGCGCTCGAGCGAGCCCGCCTCAAGGACGCGCTCCGCGCGGTGCGGACGCTCCAGGAGGCGGGCGCGCTCCACTTCAGGACGCAGTTCTGACCGGGACCTCGCGTGCTCTTCGCCTCGCCACCCTGGGACGCCGTCACCTACTGGTCGCTCGACCTCGAGACGGGCGGCCTGCGCGCCGGAAGGGATCCGATCATCGCGATCGGGATGGTCCCCGTGCGCGGCGGCCGGATCCGGCTGCGCGAGAGCTTCCGCACGCTCGTGCGCCCCGGGACCCGTCGGCGCGTCGACCCGAGCTCGGTCCGGGCGCACCAGCTCGTCGCGGACGAGCTGCGGGACGCGCCGCCCCTCGAGGAGGTGCTGCCGATCGTCGAGCGGCAGCTCCGGGACAACGTGCTCCTCGTCCACCACCGGGCGATCGACGTCGCCTTCCTGAAGGACGCCTGCCGCTCGACCGGCGTGCGCTGGCCCGCGCCGAAGGTGGTGGACACGGTGGACCTGCTCCTGCGCGCGGCCAGGCGGTCCCGCTTCGCGCGCCCGGATCCCGTGCGCGACCGGCCCGCGCTGAACCTCTCCCTCGCGCGCGAGGCGTGGGGCCTGCCGGCCTACCAGGCGCACGACGCGCTCACCGACGCGATCGCGACCGCCGAGCTGTTCCTCGTCCTGCGGCACGCGATCGGCGCGAGGACGCTGCGCGATCTGCGCTGACCTCGCCCGGGCGTCGTCGCGCCCCGCCGGGCGACGGTAGCTTCTCGCGTGCGCGGGGTCCGGGGGGTCTTGCGATGCGCGCTCTGCGCCGCGGTCCTGGCCGGGATCGCGTCGTGCGGGGGCGACGCCCCGCGGCGGCCCTGGCCGGGCGGGCGGCCGGCCGGATCGGCACGGATCCGGATCGGCGGGTGACGACGTTCGCGGGCGCCATGGGCCGGCCCGGCCTCGCCGACGGCCCCGCGGCGAGCGCGCGGTTCAAGGCGCCGATGGGGATGGCGCTCGACCCCGCCGGCGACGTCCTCGTCGCGGACTCCGGCAACAACCGGATCCGCGCCATCGACCGGTCCGGCACGGTGACCTCGATCGCGGGGAGCGGCCCCTTCGACCGCGACGGACCGGGCGCGAGCGCGGGGCTCCTCGCGCCGACGGCGGTCGCGGCGGCGCCGGACGGGCGGATCTTCGCCATGACGAGCTTCGACGGCCGCGTGAAGGCGATCGGCACGGACGCGGCGCGCACCGTGACGACGCTCGCGGGCGGCGGCCCGGGCGGGCTCGACGGGCGCGGGGACGTCGCCCGGCTCGGGCCGCAGGGGGGCGCGGTCTGGGCGGGAGACCGGCTCCTCGTCGCCGACCCCGCGAACTTCCGGGTCCGGGCGATCGTGCCGGGCCCGGACGCGGCGCGGACGCAGGTGTCCACCTTCGCGGGCCGGGGGCGCCCCGGCGCCGCGGACGGCGCCGGCGGCGAGGCGTCGTTCGGGCTGCCGGTGGGGCTCGCGCTCGCGGCCGACGGCCGGGTGCTCGCGGTGGACGCCTGGAACGGGAGCGTCAGGGCGATCGCGCGATGACGGCGGGCCGGCGCGCGAGCGGCGCGAGCACCACCGCGAGCGCGGCGAGCTCGACCGCCGCCGCCGCCGCGAAGAGCGGCCCGACCCCGCCGAGCCGGTCGTAGCCGATCCCGGAGAGCGCGTACCCGGCGGCGTTGCCGCCGCCGAACACGATCGCGGTGAACACCGCCTGGCCCGTCGCGCGCAGCCGGGGCGGGACGAGGTCGGCGAGGGCCCGCGTCGCGCTGCCCCAGAAGAGCCCGAAGGTGAGCCCGTGGAGGAGCTGCAGCGCGGCGACCGGGAACGCGCCGGTCGCGCGCGAGAGGAGCGCCCAGCGGACCGCCGACCCGAGGAACGCGGCCGCGAACAGGCCGCGGAGCGGGAAGCGCGCCTCGAGCCGCGGGAACGCGAGCAGGGCGGCGATCTCGGCGAGGACGCCGAGCCCCATCCCGACGCCGGTCACGTCCGCGGTGAGCCCGAGGTCCCGCACGAAGACGCCGAAGAGCAGGTGGAACGGCGCGCACGCGGCCCAGTGGAGCGCGGAGGCCGCGAGGAGGAGGTGGAGGCGCCGGTCCCGGGCGAGGTCGGCGAGGTCCCGCCCGACCGGCCGCTCGACGCGGGTGGCGGACGGCGGCGCGCCGCGCGCGGCGAGCGCGTAGCCGGCGACGCAGAGGGCCACGGCGACCGGCACGAGCAGGTCCGCCGGCCGATCGCCGCGGAGCGTCAGCGCCCGGCCGATCGCGAGGGAGAGGACGATGAAGCCGATCGAGCCCCACAGCCGGATGCGCGCGTAGGACGCGCCCGGGTGATCGCGGCACCACTCGAGGGTGATCGCGTCGGCGAGCGGCACGACCGCCCGGTCCCCGAGCGACATGAGGAGCACGACCGCGCCGACCTGCCAGGGGTCGCGCGCGAGGGGCAGCAGGACGACGGCGAGCGCGGCCCACCCGGCCGCCAGCCGGATCGCGCGCTGCGGGGAGGCGCGGTGGTCCGCGAAGGAGGCCCAGGAGATCGCCACGACCGGGGCGAGGAGCGACGGGAGCATCTGCACGATCCCGATCTGCTCGCCGCTGAACCCGCGCCCGCGCAGGTAGGGCGCGAAGTAGGGCAGGACCGTGCCGACGTTCCCGTAGTAGAGGAGGTAGAAGAGGCGCAGGCGCGTCGCGGGAGCCATCGGCTGCCCCGGCGTGTACCACGGACGGGCGGCGCCCGGAGGCGCGTTGGGCGAGACGGTCGGCATGCTCTTGTGCGCGGGGCTCGGGACGCGGCTCAGGCCGCTCACCGGCCGCGTGCCGAAGCCCGCCGTGCCGGTCTGCGGCGTGCCGCTCGTGCGCTGGAACCTCGCGCTGCTCGCCGGGGCGGGCGTGTCGCGCGTCGTCGTGAACGTGCACCACCTCGCCGACGCCATGGCCGCGGCCGCGGCGGAGGCCGCGCGCGCGCTCGGGCTCGCGCTCGCCGTCTCGCGCGAGCCCGTCATCGCCGGGACGGGCGGGGCGCTCCGCGAGGCGCGGGCGCACCTCGCGGGCGCGGACGCGATCCTGATGGTGAACGGCGACGTCCTCTTCGACGTGGACCTCGGCGCCGCGCTGCGCGCGCACCGCGCGTCGGGCGCGCTCGCGACGATGCTGCTCCTCCCCATGCCGGAGGGCGGCAGGTACGCGGCCGTGGAGATCGACGCGTCCGGGGCGGTCCGCCGCATCGCCGGCGCCTTCGGCCCGGGCGGCGAGGGGCTCTCGCCCTGGCACTTCGCGGGCGTCCACGTGCTCTCGGGGGCGATCCTCGACGCGGTCCCCGCCGCGCCCTTCGAGTGCGACGTGAACCGCCACGTCTACCCGCCGCTCATGCCCGCGGGCGCGGTGCGCGGCCTCAAGGTGTCGGGCTACTGGAACGACCTCGGCACGCCCGGCCGCTACGTGCGCGCGAACGCCGACGTGCTCTCCGGCGCCGTCCCGCTCGCGCGGTTCGCGGGAGCGGATGCCTTCCGCGACGTCCGCGAGCTCGCGGACCGGGTGTTCGTCGCGCCGACCACGCGCTGGGAGCCCGGCGTGCGCGTCACCGCGCCCGCGCTCGTGGGGGACGGCGCCGTCATCGCGCGCGACGCCGTGATCGGCCCGGGGGCGGTCGTCGGCGCGCGCTGCACCGTCGGGCAGGGCGCGCGGGTCCGGCGCGCGGTGATCTGGGAGGGCACGGCGATCGCGCCGGGGGAGACGGTGGAGGACGCGGTCGCGGCGGGGCCGGATCGCGTCAAGGCGTAGCGCGCGTCGCGACCCG
>DASVZX010000410.1:0-4567 GCA_036391435.1 Anaeromyxobacter sp.
CCCCGGGCCCCGCCCGGGCGATCCGGCGCCGGCCGTCAGCGGACGCGCGGGGTCGCGCGCAGCACGAGGGCGCCGGCGACGCCGGCGACGAGCGAGCCGGCGAGGATGCCGAGCTTCGCCTCGTCGAGGAGGTCCGGGCGGCCGGGGAACGCGAGCCCCGCGATGAAGAGCGCGACGGTGAACCCGATCCCGGCCACCGCCGAGGCGCCCGCGAGGCGGGGCCACCCCGCGTCGCCGGGGAGCGGCGCGAGCCGCAGCTTCACCGCGGCTCCGGTGAACGCGAAGATCCCGGCGAGCTTGCCCGCGACGAGCGCGGTGGCCGTCCCGAGCGCCACGCGCCCCAGCAGCCGGTCCGGCCCGATCCCGCCGAGCTCCACGCCCGCGTTCACGAGCGCGAACGCGGGGACGACGCCGAACGCCACCCAGGGGTGGAGCAGCGCGGTGAGCCGCCCGAGCACCGGCTCGCGCGCCTCGAGCGCCTGCTCGATCGCGACGACGGCCTCGGCGGCGCGCGCCTCGTCGCCGCCCTCCGCGGCGAGCGTCCCCGCCTGCGCGGCGAGCGCCGCGATCACGTCGCCCTGGGGGACGCGCGGGCGCGCGGGGACGAGGAGTCCGAGCGCGACGCCCGCGATGGTGGCGTGCAGGCCCGCGCCGTGGAAGGTCCACCAGAGCGCCGCGCCCCCCGCGGCCCAGGCGATCCCGCTCCGCACGTGCCAGCGCGAGAGCGCGCCGAGCGCCACCGCGACCGCCGCCGCCGCGCCGACCCAGGCGAGCGAGAGGCCCGAGCCGTAGAAGAGCGCGATGACGAGGATCCCGCCGATGTCGTCGAAGATCGCGAGGGCGGTCACGAACACGACGAGGCCGTGCGGCACCCGCGATCCCAGGAGCGCGAGCACGCCGATCGCGAACGCGATGTCGGTGGCCATCGGGATACCCCAGCCGTGGGCGCCCGGACCGCCCGCGTTCCACGCGAGGTAGATCGCGGCGGGGGCGATCATCCCCCCGAGCGCGGCGACGAGCGGGAGCGCCGCGCGCGACGGCGCGCGGAGCTCGCCCACCGCGAGCTCGTGCTTGATCTCCATGCCCACGACGAAGAAGAAGAGCGTCATGAGCCCGTCGTTCACGAGGGCGCGCACCGTGAACGCGGCGACGAGCGGCCCGGCCCGGAGGGCGACCGGCGCGTGGACGACGGCCCGGTAGCTCTCGCCCGCCAGGTTCGCCCACGCGAGCGCCGCGACCGCCGCGCCGAGGAGGAGGATCGCGCTCGCCGCCTCCAGCCGGAAGAAGGCCGCGAGGGGCCTCGCCACCGCGCGGACGAGGGGCGGCAACGGCGGCACGCCGGAGCCGCGGCCGATGGGCGACGGGCTGCGCATGGACTCTCTGATCGCCCGACGCGGCGCGGCGCGCAAGGACTTCGGGCGCGGCGCGCCCTCCTCAGCGCGCGGCGGCGCGCAGCAGCGCGTCGGTGCACTCGCCGCCCGCGCCGTCGAGCCTGCGCCGCGCGGCGACGAGGGCGCGCAGCAGCGCGTCGACGTCGCGCTGCGCCGGCACGTACCAGGCGGCGGAGGACGCGTGGGTCCTCCCGACGCGCACGGACACCGCGACCCCCTCCGCGGAGAACGCGTCCTCGTCCGTCACGTCGTCGCCGACGTACAGCGCGCGGCGGGCGCCGATCCGGCGCAGGATCTCGGCGACCGCCGCGCCCTTGTCCGGCGCGCGGGCCGGCACGACGTTGACGACGAGGCGCCCCCCGAACACCCGCGCGCCGGCGAGGCGCGTCGCCGCCGCGAGCGCGCGCCGGCGGGCGGCGGAGCGGTCGGCGGCGCGGCGGTAGTGGATGCCGATCGAGAGCCCCTTCTCCTCGATCTCGATCCCCGCCGCCCCGGAGAGCTCCCGCGAGAGCGTCCTCGCCCAGCCCTCCACCACCCGCCCGATGGCGCGGTCCACGGGTCCGAACCCCGCCTCGGCGCCGTGGTTCCCGACGATGGCGACGAGCGGCACGCCCTCGACCCGCTGCGCGAGGTCGGCGCGCGGCCGCCCGGAGACGACGGCGCAGGGGTAGAGCAGCGCGGCGACGCGCAGCAGCGAGCGGGTCTCCGCGTTCATCGCGGCGTCCGGCGGCCGCGGGACGATCGGCGCGAGCGTCCCGTCGAAGTCCAGGATCACGAGCGCGCGCTCGCGGGCGATCGCCTCGAGCGCCGCGCGCCCCTCGTCCGACAGGATCGACCTCATCCCTTCGCCTCCTCGACGGGCTGCGGGCCAAGGCCGATCCGGCTCGACAGCCGGTCCCGCTGGCGCAGGCGCGCGGCGTCGGTGAGCATCCGCCCCGCCCAGCGGTACACGTTCATGCCGGCCACGAACGAGCGCATGGCGCGCATCCGCTCTCGCTGCTCGTCCTCCGGCATCGCGAGCGCCGCGGCGAGCGCGTTCGACGCCTCCTCGACGTCGTACGGGTTCACGAGGAGGGCCTCGGTGAGCTCGCGCGCCGCCCCCGTGAACCGGGACAGCACGAGGACCCCGAGCTCGTCGTCGCGCGCCGCCACGAACTCCTTCGCGACGAGGTTCATCCCGTCGTGGAGCGACGACACGTAGCAGAGGTCCGCGGCGCGCAGGTACTCGAAGATGCGGGGCGGCTCGTGGTGACCGCGGAGCAGCGCGATCGGCCGCCAGCCCGCGTCGCCGAACCGCTCGTTGATCCGCTCGGCGAGCGCCTCGACGCGCTCGCCGAGCTCCCGGTACTCGGTGATGAGCGTCCGGCTGGGCGCGGCGATCTGCGCGAAGGTGAAGCGCCGGCGGAGCTGCGGGAACTTCTCGAGCGCGCGCTCCACCGCGAGGAGCCGCTCCTCTATCCCCTTCGTGTAGTCGAGCCGGTCCACCCCGACCCCGAGGAGGGCGTCGGGGGCGAGGCCGAGCCGCTCGCGCACCGTCCGCCGGCACTCCTCGACGGGCGGCGCCGCCGTGGCCCAGGCGCTCGGCCACTCGATCGAGATCGGGTACGGGCGGACCAGCACCTCCCGCCCCTGCACGAAGATCGACTGCCGCTCCCGGTCGATGCGGGTCTCGAGGTAGCGGTCGACGGTCTCGACGAAGTTGTTGCAGTGGAGCTGGGTGTGGAACCCCACGACGCTCGCCCCGAGCATGCCGTCGAGGAGGTCCTTCGCCCAGGGGCAGATCCCGAACCGCTCCGCGTTCGGCCAGGGGATGTGCCAGAACCCGATGATCGTCGCGCGGGGCAGCCGCTCGCGGATCATCCGCGGCACGAGCGCGAAGTGGTAGTCCTGCACCAGCACGATCGGATCGGGCCCGTGCACCGAGCCGCACACCGCGTCGGCGAACTTGCGGTTCACGCGCTCGTACTGCCGGAAGTCCTGCGCGCGGAACTGCGGCCGGGTGTGCGCGATGTGGCAGAGCGGCCACAGCCCCTCGTTCGCGAACCCGTAGTAGTACCCCCGCTCCTCCTCCTCCGAGAGCCACACCCGCTGGATCGCGTAGGACTCCTCGCCCGGCGGCACCCGGATCCGCCCCGCGCGGTCGGCGACGGCGCGATCCGCCGAGCCGCTGCCGTGCGCGACCCACACGCCGCCGCACGCGCGCATCACCGGCTCGAGCGCCGTCACGAGGCCGCTGGCCGGGCGCAGCACGTGGATCGACCCGTCCGGCGCCCGCTCGTGGACGTAGGGCTCCCGGTTCGCCACGATGACCACCGCCTCGCCGCCGAGCGCGTCCGTGAGCGTGCGGTGGAGCCGCTCGGGCGACCACTTCCCGCTCGCCGCGCCCGACTGCTCCGAGGCGAGCTCCGACGCGAGCTGGCGGACGTCCCAGAGCAGCGGCAGGAACATCTTGCGCGTCCGGGTCCGGGCGGACGGGCCGGGGCCGCCGCCGAGCGGCAGGATCCGGCGCAGCTCGTCGGTCCAGTCGCGCCACGACGCGCGGCGGACCGCGACCGTCAGGATCGAGGCGAGCAGCGCCACCAGGGCGAACGCGCCGAGCGTGAAGCGGCGCACCGCGGCCTCGCGCCGCGCGAGGAAGCTGAGATCGTGGATGACGACGACGTACCCGTGCGTGCCCTCCTCGTCGGCGACCGGGACGGCGAGCGCGTGCACGAGGCCGCCGTCGGCCTGCTGGACGATCTCGACGCCGTCCGGGCTCGCGAGGACCCGGGCCCGGAGCGCCTCGCAGGAGAAGTCGCGCGGCACGACGCCGGTGCTGGCCGCCGCCCGCCCGCCGAGCGAGCAGACCGTCGCCCCCATGATCCGGTCGTCGCGCGCGAGGTCGGCGAGGACGACGCCGAGCCGGTGTTGCTCGCCGCGGCGGAGCCGGAGGGCGAGCGTCTCGCGCGCGCCGCTCACCGCGAGCCGCGCGCGAGCGCTCACGTCGCGCTCGAACCACGCCCGCGTCGTGCCGTGGACGAGCGCCGCCGCCCCCCACGCGAGGGCCGCGAGCACCGCGACGAGCGGCAGCCCCCAGCGCAGGACCGTGCGCATCCTGCCGACCTTCCGCGCTTCCCGCCCGCTCGGCAACACCCCCGCAGGGACGGCGCGGGAGGGCGCGGCCCCCGGCGGCCCCG
>DASVZX010000411.1:0-38408 GCA_036391435.1 Anaeromyxobacter sp.
GGGCGGCGGGACGCGCGCGGCGGCCGCGGCGCGCGGCGCCGCGGCCGGCTCCTCGTCTATCGCGCGCTGCAGCAGGATGGGCGCGGGGCGCGGCGGCGGGGGCGCGTCCTCCGCCTTGCCGGCCGCGCCGAGCGCGGCGCCGAGCAGGATCGCCGGGCGCGCGGCCTGAGGCTCGGGAGAAGGGGGCCCGGGAGGCGGAGGCGCGGGCTCGAACGAGGGCGGGTGCGCGATGGGCGGCGCCGGCTCGATCGAGGGCGCGGACGCCGCCGCGGCGGGGATGACCGGGGGCGGGCCCATCGCCGCGGGCGCCGCGCTCCCGCTCGCCGCGGCGCGGGCCTCGCCGTGCCCCTCCTCGAGCGCCGCGTCGTAGCGGGCGCGCCGCTCGGGATCGAGCAGGGTCCCGCGGGCGTCCTCGATGCGGGCCTCGAGCAGCGCGGCCTCGTCCGGCTCCATGAGCGTGTAGGTGACGAGCGAGCCCGGGCCGTAGAGCGCGCGCGCCTTCTCGTACGCCGCCTGGACCTGTTCCCCGGTGGCGTCGGACGGGATCTCGAGGATCTCGTAGAGGGTCTGGTCGGCGAGCCGCTTCACTTCGCGATCCCGGGCTTCTGCGCGGTGTCGAGCGCGAGGAGCGAGTCGGCGACCGCGGCGAACGCCCGGGCGGCGACGGCGTCCGGGCGCTCGACGAGCAACGGACGACGGGCGCGCACGGCGCGCCACATCTCGTCGTCGTAGCCGATGTACCCGAGGTAGTCCATCTCGAGGCCGAAGTACTTGCGCCAGGCCGCGACCACCGCCCGCCCGATCTCGGCGTCCTGCTCGGTGCGCGCCTGGTTCACGACGAGGCGCGGCCGGAACGCCGCCAGGTGCCGCGCGAGGTTCGCGCCCGCCTCGGGGTCCCGCTCGGCGAGCGACGCGACGAGCTCGACGGGGCTCTTGAAGCTCCGGCCCTCGGTCACCGAACGGATGAGCGGGTCGTAGCCGTACACCTGGGCGACGTTCCGCATCCGGCGCCAGAAGGCGGCCTTCACGAACCGGTACGCGTTCTCGACCGCGGTCGGCTCTGGGACGAGCACGAGCACGCCGTGATCCGAGACCAGGAAGAAGTCGAGGACGTTCGTGTGCGTCCCGGCGCCGAGGTCGAGGACGGCGTAGTCCACGTCCATCTGCTGCACGTGGCGCAGGAACCGCATCTTCTGGGCGTGCCGCGGGTTCGCCGCGTCGAGGTGGTCGAGCGCGCCCGAGACGAGGCCGAGGTTCGGGATGCCGGTCGGGGTGACCACGTCCTCGATCCGGGCGACCTTCCGCTCGATGAAGTCGGAGAGCGTCCGGCGCGGCAGGTCGATGCCGAGCGTGGTGTGGAGGTTCGCGCCGCCGAGGTCGGCGTCCACGAGCACGACGCGCTTGCCGCGCCGGGCGAGCTCGATCCCGAGGTTCGCCGAGACGAGGCTCTTGCCGATGCCGCCCTTGCCGCCGCCGATGGAGATGACGCGGCGGGTGCCGCGCCGTCGCGCCGGGATCACCGGCGGCGGCTCCGGCTCCTCCGGCAACGGCCTCACCAGCTTGAGCGTCGGGGCGTCGCCCATTGCGCGCCATCCTAAGCCAACCGCGCGGCGCTTTCCAAAACGTTGCCCGAGGGGTAGGCCGCAAGGAGTGTACGCACCTCTCGCCGCACGGGAGGTGGCCGGCCGGGGATCGAAGCGGTCTAGTCCAGGAGCTCCGCGTTCCAGTAGGCCGCGTCGGCGATCGAGAGGAACGGCCTCCACTCGCGGTAGAACGCGCGCCGGGTGGCGCTGCGGAATGTGGGTGTCCAGCGGGGACGTGTGGGATGACGGAGCAGCCGCATCCCCGCCTCCTCCGGAGTCCGCCCGCCCTTCCTCAGGTTGCACGGGATGCAGGAGCACACGACGTTGTCCCAGCTCGTCGAGCCCCCCCGCGACCGGGGAACCACGTGGTCGAGGTTGAGCTCGGCGCGGCGGTACTTCCTGCCGCAGTACTGGCAGGTCGAGTCGTCGCGCGCGTAGATGTTGAAGCGCGAGAAGCGCACCCGCGCCTTCGGGAGGTGCTCGTAGGCGAGGAGCACGATCACCCGCGGGACGCGCAGCCTTCGGCCGACCGTGCCGATCGAGTCGTGGTGGGCCGCGGCGGAGAGCGCGCTCCAGCTCTCGAAGTCGAAGAGCTTGAACTCCTCGTCGATCGCCCTCGCGGCGCCCTGGTAGAGCAGCGCGAACGCCCGCCGCACCGACGTGATGTGGACCGGCTGGTAGACCCTGTTGAGTACGAGGACCCCGGTGTCGAGCATCATCGTTCCACCCGGGAGGATAACACCGGACCCGCCCTCCTCGCACGCGACGCCCGGTCCGTCCGGCTGCCCCCCGTGAACGAGCCCGCGCCCGAGCCCGCGCCCGCCTTCTTTCGAGGTCCACCTGAGGTCGCGGTCGCGGTCGAGGTCGCGATCGCGGCCGCGGCCCAGGTCGCGATCGCGGCCGCGGCCCAGGTCGCGGTCGCGGTCGCGGCCCAGGTCGCGGTCGCGCCTCGGGCCCGTCTCGCGCTCGCCCCTCGCCTCACAGCCTGCGCGGCACCGGCCCGGCGAGGACGAGCGAGGCGACCTCGCCGTCGCTGCCGTAGAGCAGCCGGTACGCGGCGTAAGACCGGAGCACCCGCTTCACGTACCCGCGGGTCTCCTCGATCGGGATCTCCTCCACGAACTCGTCGAGGTCGAGGCCGGGCCGCTTCTCGAGCCAGCGGCTCACCGCGCCCGGCCCGGCGTTGTACGCCGCGACGGCGAGCGCGACCTGGCCGTCGAACCTCCGGATGAGCTCGCCGAGGTAGCGCGAGCCGAGCCGGATGTTCACCGACGCGTCCGAGAGCTTCGCGGGCTGCAGGCGGCCGATGCCGGCGCGCCGCGCGACCTGCCGCGCCGTGGCGGGCATGAGCTGGGTGAGGCCGACCGCGCCGGCCGGCGAGATGGCGCGCGGGTCGAGCGCGCTCTCCTCCCGCATCAGCGCCTGCACGAGATCGACCGGGACGCCCGCAGGGGGCGCCCAGCGCCGCACGTCGCCCCGGTACGCCGGCGGGTAGGCGATGCGCCAGGCGCGGAGGTTCTCGCCCTCGGGGGCCCGGCGGAGCGCCGCGCGGGCGCGCGTGCGCAGGAGGTTGTGCGCGGCGCGGTGGTCGCCGGCGCGGTCGAGCAGGTGCGCGACGAGGAGGACGCCGTCCGGCGCGGCCTGGCCCGCCGAGCGGAGCCGCCCGGGGTCGATGGCCCCGAGCTCCTCCGCCGCCTCCTTCGCGAGCCCGAGGCGGAGCAGGAGGACGCCGGCCGCGAAGTGCGGATCCTCGCGCACCGGCCCGGCGTCCCAGCGCGTCGGCTCCACCTCGACGTTCGCGGCGATCACGGGCGAGGGCAACGCGTCGCCGGCGCGCCCGGCGAGGCGCGCGCGCGCGAGCAGGCCGTAGTAGTCCGTCGGGTAGCGCGCCACGAGGTCGGACCAGATCGCCCGGGCCGCGCGCCGGCCGTCGTCGCCCCTCCCGGCGAGCAGCCGCGCCCGCCAGTAGGCGGCGCGCGCGTGCTCGTAGGGGACGTCGCGCTCCTCCTCCTCGATGACGAGGAGCTGCGCGATGGCGGCGTCCACGTCGCCCTGCTGCCGCGACAGCCAGGCCATCCGGAAGCGGGCCTCGTCGCGGTAGTCGCCCGTCGGGTGCTCGCGGGCGAGCGCGGCGAGCGCCTCGCGCGCCTCGTCGACCCGCCCCATCCGCGCGAGCAGGTCGGCGGCGAAGAAGAGCGCGTCGTCGGCGAAGGGGTGGGTGGGGAAGTCGCGGGCGAGCCGGCGGTAGAGGGCGACCGCCTCCTCGCGGTCGCCGGCTATCGAGGTCGCGCTCGCGAGGACGTAGAGCGCCCGCACGCGGACCTGCGGGTCCTCGCAGCGCTCCACGACGCCCCGGAGCTCCTCGATCGCGCGCGTGTAGTTCCGCTCCTTGCGGTGCGCGCGCCCGGTCGCGGCGTGCGCCCGGCAGGCGAGCGGCTCGCCCGGTCCCGGCGCCGGCAACGCCTCGACGAGCGGCCCGAGCAGCGCGAGCGCGGCGCCGTTGCGGTTCGCGTCGAGCAGCGCCTCGGCGCGGCGCAAGACGTCCTCCGCTCCCGGGGGCGCGTCGTGCGGGGCCGCCAAGGAGGTCAGCGCCGTCCGGCACTCCACCGCCTCGGGGGCGAGCGGGTGCTCGGACCAGCACGCGAGCAGGTCGCGCCGCGCCGCCGCGGGGTCCGTCTTCTCCCGCAGGCGCGCGGAGAGCAGGAGCGCGGTGGCGCCGTGATCCGCTCTCGAGGCGTCCTGGGGCGCCGCGGCCGCGGCGAGCGGCGCGAGCGCGGCGAGCGCGCCCTCGAGATCCCCCTGCCGGGCCGCGACGCGGCCCCGCTCGAGCCGCGCCTCGGCGGCGAGCAGCGACCCGTCCGGCACAGCGGCCCAGGCGGCCAGCGCGTCGCCCGGACGGCCGGCCGCGTCCAGCGCGAGCCCCCGCAGGTAGGCGAGCCGGTCGGCGATCTCGGGCAGCCTCGCCCCGAGGTCCTCGAGGGGCGCGAGCGCGTCCGCCGGCCGGCCCGCCTCGACGAGGGCGAGCGCCCGCACGAACCGGGCGCCGGGCTGCTCGCTCGCGGCGAGCTTCGCCGCGGCGTCGCGGTAGCGCCCCTCCTCGAGGGCCGCGAGCCCCTCCACCTCCGCGCGCGCGCCGAGCAGTGGCGCGAGCTCGGCGGCGGTGACGGGAGCAGGTGCGGCGAGGAGGACGGCGAGCGCTGCTGCAGGAAACATCGGACGTGAGGGAGAGTGGGGCCGAGGACGGGCTGCGGTCAAGTAGCCGTCCGGAACGCCGCCCGCACGGACAACGCACCGGGGGTCCGGCCGATTCCAGACCCGGCGGACGGGCGCGATCCTGGGCCCGGCGCCGACCTCCACCGCGCGGGTACGCCCCGTCCCGACGGCCGCCCCCTCCCCCGCCCGAGCACGGGCCACCTCCTCGGGCGCGCGGCGGAAAATCGGTCTAGGATCGCGGGGTCGTGGACATCCGCACCCAGGCGGCGCTCCTCGCCGCGATCGTGACCCTGGCCCTCGCGGTCGCGGCCCTGCTCCGCGACAACCGGTCGCGCGTGTTCACGCTGTTCGCGGTCTTCTCGCTCGACCTCTTCCTCTTCTCCCTCGCGATCTTCTTCCTGCGCTGGCCGAGGACCTTCGGCGCGCTCTGGTGGGAGCGGCTCGCCGTGGCCTCGGGCGCCCTCATCCCCGCCGCGGCGCTCGCCTTCTTCCTCGAATTCCTCGGCGTCGCGCGCCGGCCGGCCCGCCGCGCCCGGAACGCCATGCTCGCCGGGTCGCTCACCGGCCTCGCGGTCGCGGTCACGCCGCTCGTGAACCTCAAGTTCGCGAAGGTGGTCGTCGCGGCCTACGTGGTCGGCGGCCTCGCGGTCGTGCTCTCGGCGCTCTGGGGGAAGATGCGCGCGTCGGCGACCCGCGTGGAGCGCGCGCGCCTCGAGTACCTCTTCGTGGGCGCGGCGGTCGCCGTGGCGCTCTCGACGCTCGACATGGTCCCGCGCTTCGGGCTGCCCTACCCGCCCGAGGGGCTCGGCTCGATCGCGCTCACCCTCTTCATGTTCTTCCTGTCGCAGACGCTGCAGCGCCACCGGCTGCTCGACCTGCACGAGTTCCTCGGGAAGATCGTCGTCGTCACCGCCCTCGGCCTCGTGCTCGTCGCGATCTACGGCGGGCTCGTGTCGTGGGTGGGCGACCGCCCGGACCTCTTCTACTTCAACACCGTCGTCGCCTCCTTCGTGATCCTGTCGCTCTTCGAGCCGCTCCGCGAGAAGGTCGAGGAGTGGGTCGTCGCGACCTTCTTCACCGAGCGCTACGAGCTCGTGCGGCGCCTCGCGGCCCTGCGCGACCGGATCGGGAACGTGATCGATCCCTCCGGGCTCGCGAACGTCGTCCTCGACGGCCTCGTCGAGACCCGGCGCGCCACCCACGCGTCGCTGTGGCTCGTCGCGGAGGATCGCCCCGGCTACCGGCTCCTCGACTTCCGCGGTCCGCCGCCCGCGCCGTTCCTCGAGCCGCAGGCCGCGCGCGCGCTCCTCGCCGCGTCGGCGTCGGGGCAGAAGGCGGTGCTGCTCGAGAACCTCGACCGGCGCATGGCCGAGCTCCGCGCCCTGCTGCCGCCCGGCCCGACCGAGCACGAGAGCCGGAGCGGGCGCGGCGCGCCCGCGGCGATCGCGGAGGAGCTGAAGCGCCTCTCCGACGCGCGCGCCGTGATGACGTCGATGCGCTCCGGGATCTGCATGCCGCTCCTCGCCGGCGATCGCGTGGTGGGGTTCCTGTCCTGCTGGGACGAGCGCGTCCAGGAGGCGTTCGCGTCCGACGAGATCGCGGCGCTGCTCGAGGTCGCGGACCGCTGCGCGCTCGTCATCGAGAACTCGAAGCTCTACCAGCAGATGAAGGAGCGCGACCGCCTCGCCGCCATCGGCGAGATGTCGGCCGGCCTCGCCCACGAGATCCGCAACCCCCTCGCCGCCATCAAGGGCGCGGTCCAGTACCTCGATCCCGCGAAGCTCCCCGCCGAGGACCGCGAGTTCGTCCAGATCATGATCGACGAGGTGAACCGCCTGAACGGCGTCGTCACCCAGTTCCTCGACTACTCCCGCCCGCTCAAGCCCGCGCTCTCGCCCACGGCGGTGAACGACGTCCTCCAGAAGACCTTCCGCCTCCTCGAGAGCCTCACCCCGGCGAACGTGAAGGTCGAGCTCGACCTCGCCGAATGGGTCCCGCACGTGCAGGCGGACGCCGAGCAGCTGAAGCAGGTCTTCCTGAACCTCGCGCTCAACGCGTTCCAGGCGATGCCCGGCGGCGGCCGGCTCGCGGTCTCGACGCGCGTCGCGCGCGACGAGGTCGCCTTCTGGCGCGAGGGGTCGCGCCGCGCCGACGTCGTGGAGATCCGCTTCCGCGACACCGGCCCGGGCGTCCCCGAGGACGCCCGCGAGAGCATCTTCGTCCCGTTCTACACCACGAAGGAGAAGGGGACCGGGCTCGGGCTCGCGATCTGCCAGCGCATCGTGAAGGCGCACCTCGGCTCGATCGTCGTCCGCTCCGCGCCCGGCGAGGGCGCCGAGTTCCTCGTCTCGCTGCCCGGGCTGCGCGAGGAGCGCCCCGTCGAGCCGCGCCGGCCGCGCACGCCGGAGGAGAAGGCGAAGGACCGCGAGACCCGCCGCGCGCGCGCCGAGGAGCGGCTCCGGGGCCGCCGCCGACGGCGGAAGCAGCAGGCATGACGGCGACACCCGCCCGCGTCGAGCTGTCGCGACGCCCGACGCAGGTGGGTGGCGCCTTGATTTCGTGGTAGACGAGCCGCCGTGGCCCACGTCCTCATCGTCGACGACGAGGTGAACATCCGGCGGGTCCTCGCGGCCATGCTGAAGCGCGAGGGCTACGAGGTCACCACCGCCGCCGACGGCGAGCAGGCCCTCGCCGTGCTCCACAAGACCCCCGTGCACGTCGTCGTGACCGACCTCGTCATGCCGCGCGTCGGCGGGATGGAGCTCCTCCGCCGCGTCGGCGGCGACTTCCCGGACGTGCCCGTCATCGTCATCACCGCCCACGGCTCCGTGGACAGCGCCGTCGCCGCGCTCAAGGCCGGGGCCTTCGACTACATCACCAAGCCGTTCGAGCAGGACGACCTCAAGAACGTCATCGCGAAGGCGGCCCGGGCCCACGACCTCGAGCGCCAGAACGTCCACTCGAGCTTCGGCGAGGGCGATCGCCCGCCCCTCGTCGGCCAGTCGCCGGCGATCCGCGCCATCTACGACATCGTCGGGAAGGTCGCGGACTCGCCCTCGACCGTCCTCATCACCGGCGAGAGCGGCACCGGCAAGGAGCTCATCGCGAAGGCGCTCCACCGGGGGTCGGCCCGCCGCGACAAGCCGCTCATCAAGGTGAACTGCGCGGCGATCCCGAAGGACCTCGTGGAGAGCGAGCTGTTCGGGTACGAGCGCGGCGCCTTCACCGGGGCGGTCGCGTCCAAGCCCGGGCGCTTCGAGCTCGCCGACGGCGGCACCCTCTTCCTCGACGAGATCGGCGAGGTCCCGGTCGAGATGCAGGTGAAGCTCCTGCGCGCCCTGCAGGAGTCGGAGTTCGAGCGGGTCGGCGGCATCAAGACGCTCCACGTCGACGTCCGGCTCATCGCGGCGACGAACCGCGACCTCAAGGCGCTCATCGCCGACGGGCGCTTCCGGGAGGATCTCTACTACCGGCTCGCGGTCGTCCCGATCGCGCTCCCGCCGCTCCGCGACCGCCGGGAGGACGTCCCCCTCCTCGTCCGCCACTTCATCCAGAAGTACGACGAGCGGCTCGGCAAGCGCGTCGAGGGGATCGAGGACGAGGCGCTGCAGCTCCTCCTCGCCTACCAGTGGCCGGGGAACATCCGCGAGCTCGAGAACCTCATGGAGCGCTCCGTCCTCTTCGCCGACGGGCCGCTCATCCAGGCGAGCGCGCTCCCCGACTCGCTGCGCGAGCGCGGGCCGCAGCCGCCCGTGCCGATCGCGGCGATGGGGCCCCTCGGGGCCATCGCCGCGCCGAGCGGCGCGTCCATGAAGGAGATCGTCCGCCAGGCGCAGGCGGAGCTCGAGAAGGAGCTCATCGCCCGCGCGCTCGACGAGACCGGCGGCAACGTCACCCGCGCCGCGAAGCGGCTCCAGATCAGCCGCAAGTCGCTCCAGGTCAAGATGAAGGAGCTGGGGCTCCGCGGCGCGGCGGACGCCGACGAGTGATCCGCGCGGAGCGCCGCGAGCGGGCCGGCGCCTCTCGCCGCGCGAGCGGCGCCGGACGCGCGGACGGGACCGGCGGGGCGCTTACTTGACCGCTCGGGGGGGCCGCTGCTAGCGTCGAGCCTCGTTTCCCCGCGCATTTCGCGCGCTTGCGTGGGACGGAGGGTCGAATGGGGCGGTCTCGCCTGGGTGTCGTCGCCGCGCTCGCGCTGACCCTGGCGGGCCGCGCCGGAGCGGCCGAGATCACGAACATCGCGACCCGCGGCGAGCCGGGGCACCCGTTCGACCTCCGCATCAGCTTCCGGTGGGATCGCTTCCAGGAGCGGGCGCAGATCACGCGCGAGGTGCCGACCGCGCCGACCGCGGGGAGCCCGACGGGCGGCGTCGCCGAGGGCGACGAGCTCCGGTACGAGCGCAAGGTGAACGCCTTCGTGCCGCGCGTCGCGATCGGCGTGACGCACGACCTCGAGGTGCACTTCGAGTGGCCGTACGTCGCGGGCGACGATCGGACCTGGCGGTACGGCCAGGGCGCGGGCGGGCAGCCGTCCGGCCCGGCGGGCAACACGATCGAGACGAACGCCGTCGACGCGAACAACGCGGCGTGCGCGGCCGACGTGGACGGGGCCGGCCCCCTCGTGTGCCCGCTCTTCATCGTCGGGTCGCCGGACACGACCGTCTACCACGGCGGCCGCGCGGGCGACCTCAAGAGCGGCATCGCGTGGGGCATCTTCGACGACAAGGAGGATCCGACGAAGCCGTTCTGGCTCGTCGGCGTCGACGTCACGTTCCCGACCGCCGCGCGCTACGACCCGGCCGGCGACCGGGATCCCAAATCCCTGCTGTGGGTCTCGCCGCACACCAAGGCCGGGGACCCCGGCGCGGTCGGTGAGAAGGTCTGGAAGTGGGACTTCCAGACCGTGCTCTCCCGCCGGCTCGGGCCGATCGATCCCTACGTGAAGGCCCACCTCCTCTTCATGACGAAGTCGAGCGGCACCTACTCGAACTGCGACCACGCCGCGGAGCTCGCCGGCCGCCCGAACCCGGAGATGAACTCGCAGGCGCCCGCGAACTGCGCGGCGCAGGGCTCGAAGGCCGACGCGAGGCTCCCGTGGATGGCGGGGATCACCTTCGGGACCGAGCTCGTGCCCTACGAGAACGAGGCCGACCAGCAGCGGGTCGCGCTCGACTTCCGCCTCTTCGGCGACTACACGTCGGCCGCGCGGTTCTACAACGAGCTGACCGACATGTCCGGCAAGCTCAACTGGACCGACGAGTACCTCACCATGGGCGGCTACTTCGGGATCTCCCTGCGCGCGTCGAAGTTCATCACGCTCCAGGGGTCCACCTCGATCTCGACCTCGACCGCCCACTGGCTGACGGGCGAGCCGCTCGGGAACGGCGGGTCCTGGCCGGCGCTCGGGGCGGGCGGGATCACGGCGGACCCGAGCCAGATGAACCCGAACTTCGACTGGCGCTACGACGCGCCGGGCCGCCGGTTCCGGATCTCCGAGGTCGCGAACTTCGCGATGTCGTTCGCGTTCGTGCTGACGTTCTAGCGTCGCTTGAGCCGCTCGATGACCGCATAGACGCCGCTCCGCTTCAGCCCGCGCGCGCGCGCCACCTCCCGCGCGATCGCGGTCGGCGCCTCGCCGGCGGCGAGCCGGCGCGAGAGCTCCGCCTCGAGCGGCTCGGCCGGCTCCTCGACGACCGGCGCGGCGCCCTCCCCGGAGACGACGATCGTCACCTCGCCCGGGACGTCGGCGGGCACGAGCGCCGAGAGCGCGGAGAGCCGGCCGCGGAGCAGCGTCTCGTGGAGCTTCGTCAGCTCGCGCGCCACCACGGCCTCCCGGTCGCCGAGGGCAACCGCGAGGTCGCCGAGCGTCGCCGCGGTCCGGTTCCCCGCCTCGTAGAGCACGAGGGTCGCGCCGGTCGCGGCGAGCGCGCGGAGCGCGTCCGCCCGGGCGCCGCCCTTGCGCGGCAGGAAGCCCGCGAAGAGGAAGCGGTCCGCCGGGAAGCCCGACGCCGAGAGCGCGGCGAGCGCCGCGCTCGGACCGGGGACCGGCACGACCCGCGCGCCGGCCTCCCACGCCGCGGCGACGAGCGCGGCGCCGGGATCGGAGACCCCCGGCGTCCCCGCGTCGGTGCAGAGCGCCACGTCGCCGCCGCCGACGAGCCGCTCGACGATCCGCCGGACCCGCGCCCGCTCGTCGAAGGCGGGGAGCGAGAGCAGCTCCGGCGCGGGGACGCCCAGGTGCGCGAAGAGCTTCAGCGTGCGTCGGGTGTCCTCCGCGGCGACCGCCGACACCGTCCGGAGCACCTCCGCCGCCCGCGGCGAGAGGTCCCCGAGGTTGCCGATGGGCGTCGCGACGACGAAGAGCGTCCCCGCCATCACCAGGGCTCCGGCCGGCCGTCGGCGTCGAACGCGCCGCGGAAGTGCTCGAGGCGCGGCGGCGCGCCCTCGAGGAGCGTCACGGCGACGACGTCGAAGCGGATCTCCCCGTCGAGGCCGCCGTTCCGGGCCGCCCAGTCGGTCGCGGCGGCGACGACGCGCCGCGCCTTCGCGGCGCTCACCGTCTCCTCGGGGGCGCCCTGCGCCTCGGAGGTGCGGCTGCGGACCTCGACGAAGCAGAGCACGTCACCCTCCCGCGCCACGAGGTCGACCTCGCCCTGCTTGATCGCGTGGTTCCGGTCGAGGATGGCGAACCCGCGCGCCTCGAGGAACGCGGCGGCGAGGTCCTCCGCCTCGCGCCCGCGCGCGCGGCGGTCGGGGCCGCCCGGCTCTCCCGCTCCCGCGCGCGCCACGGGCCGGTCAGGCGGAGTGGTCCGCCGCCTCCTTGAACGCCGCGTCGGAGGTGGCGTGCACGATCTGGCCGGGCTTGGCCATCTGCTTCAGGAGCCGACCCGCGAACTTCCGCGCCCCGTCGGACAGCCCCGCGAAGGCGTCGTCCGCGAGGGCGACGAGCTTCCCCGCCGCGAGCGCCTGCTCGGCGAGGGCGAGCTTGAGGGCGAGCCAGACGAGGTCCTTGTCGGCGGCCGGGAGCGCCGCCGCCGGGGTCGCGCGCCCGCCGGTCTGCACCTGCACGTTGCCGCGGTCGTCGACCACGACGGCCTGGAGCCGCTGGAACGACAGGCCGAGGAGCGCCTGCGACGCCCGCTGGGCGACGGCGCGCCCCGCGGCGGCGGGGCTGCCGCCGAGCTCCGCGGCGGCGCCCTCGAGGAGGGTCCGGAGCGGGTCGCCGGACGGCGCCGGCGCGGGCGCCGGGGAGGCGGCGGGCGCCGGTGGCGCCGCGGCCTCGGTCTCGAGGCGGTGGATCTCCGACTCGACCGAGCGGACGTCGCGCACGAAGCCGCCCGCCTCGCCGGAAAGCTTCGCCTCGACCTCGTGCAGCGTCTTCTGGACGCGCGCGCGCTCGCCCGAGGCGCTCCTCGCCTCGGGCGAGGCCTCCCACTCCTCGAGCCGGCGGCGCCACTCCGCGACGACCGCGTCGGCGTCCGCGATCCGGCCGAGGGACTCCTTCAGGTCCTCGGGCTTCGAGACGCCGAGCGCCTTCATCGCGTCGCGGACGCAGGCGGCGTCCTTCTCGTACTGCGCCTCCACCTTCTGCTCCCAGTCGTCCACGGTGCGCCTGCGCCTGGCGACGCGCTCGAAGCTCTCGAGGCCGCCGACCCAGCGGAGCCCCACCCAGGCGGCCCAGCCGAAGGCCGGCACGTCGAGGAGGGCGACGTAGCGCGCGTCGGGGTGGACGCCGGCGAGCAGCGCCGCGGCCAGCGCGACGACGAGCCCACCGCCCGCGCCCGCCCAGAAGAGCGGGTCCCGCCAGAACGGCGCGGGGGCGCCGCGCTCCTCCACCTCGGCGAGCGCCGCGCGCTCCGCCGCGACGCGCTCCGCCGCCTCGGCCTTCCTCGCCGTCGCCTTCTCGAACGCGGCGAGCCTCGCGTCGGGATCGCCGAGCCGCGCGGCCGCCTCCGACGCGGCGGAGAGCTCCGCCCGCGCCGCCTCGGCGGTGGCGAGCCCGTCCTTGATCTTCGCGCCGGCCTTCAGGGACTCCTCGAGCTTGAAGAGCTGGGACTGCAGCCCGTCGAGCTGGTACTGCAGCTTCTCGGCGACCTTCGCCCGCTCGAGCTCGGCGCGGAGCGCGGCGAGCCGCTTCTGCTTCTGCTCCGGGGTGAGCGACGTCCGCTGCGGCGGGAGCGACGGCGCGGTCCCCGCTCCGCCCGCCTTCGACGGCAGCTCCGCCGCGGAGACGGCGAGCAGCGCGCCGAGGCGCCGCCGGGGCGGCGCGCCCACCGTCCGCTGCATGAACGCGGCGATCTCGGCGAGATCCTGCGAGACGAGGGCGAACGAGCGCCTCTCCGCGTCGAAGCGGTGGAGCTGGGCGCCGGTCGCGAAGTCGCGCACGAGCCGGTAGGTCACCTTGTCGTTGCCGACCGCCGTGAGCCCGGCGCGCATCGGCGCCCCCGGCGGCCCTCCGGGCGCGCGCGGGAGCCCGTCGCCGTCCTTCGCCTCGGGGTAGAGGAGCGCCTCGACGACGCGCCGGAGGACGGCGCCGTCCGCCGCCACGACGTTGTAGCCGGGGCGGAGCGTGGCGCGGCCGCCTGCGGGCGCCATGCCGCGGATGCCCTGCGCTGCGAGCTCGAGGAAGATCACGTGCGGACGGGGATGTTACCGCCCGCGCGGGCGGGGGTGAAGCGCCGAGCCCCGCGCGCCTCGACGGAACGTCGCCGGCCACGACGCGCTCGCCCACACGCGCGCCGTTTGCGATACTTGTGCGGTCCGGTCGCCGGGGGGAACCGATGATCTTCGCCGCGCTCGCGCTGTCCCTCGCCGTCTCCGGGGCGCAGCCCCCCTGGCTCGGGCCGGCCTTCGGCGCCGAGCCCGCGGACGTGGCGCGCGCCGCGGCCGCGCTCGAGGCGCCCCGCGACGTCGAGCTGGATCTCCTCCTGGTCGAGGTGGCCCTGGCGTTCGACGAGGCGGGGCGCCAGTCCTGGGTCGAGCGGATGGTGTTCATGCCGCGCACCCGCGGCGCGGTCGAGGCCTGGGGCACGTTCTCGGCCGGCTACAATCCCCGCTTCCAGGCGCGCCCCGAGATCAGGGCCCGGGTGATCTCCCCTTCGGGGAAGGCGACCGCGCTCGACCCGGCGGCGGTCGTCGACGGCGTGCTCGACCAGCCGGAGCACCGACAGTACGGCGACCAGCGGGTGGTCCGCGCCGTGCTGCCCGCGCTCGAGCCCGGCGCGGTCGTCGAGGAGGAGGTGGTGGTCCGCGAGACGGCGCCCTTCTTCGAGGCGGGCTCGGCCTCGCGGCTGGTCGAGAACCAGCCGATCCCGGTGCGCGCGGTCCGGCTCCGGGTGGACGCGCCGGCCTCGCTGCCGGTGCGCGTCTCGTCCCACGAGCTGCCGGCGCCGAAGGAGGCGAGCGCGGGGGGGCGTCGCATCTTCACCGTCGCGGTGGACGACCTCGCCGGCCTCCCCGCGCAGGAGGCCGGCGCGCCGCCGGAGCGGATGCGCTCGCGCCACCTCGACGTCTCCACCGGCGCGTCCTGGGCGGACGTCGCGAAGGGCTACGCGGCGGTGGTGACGAAGCAGCTGGCGGGGAGCGATCTCGCCGCCACGGCCCGGGAGCTCGTGAAGCCCGGCGACGCGCCGGCGGAGGCCGCCCAGAAGGTGCTGGACTGGATCCGCGCGCGCGCCCGGTACACCGGCCTCAACCTGCAGCAGACCGGGCTCGTGCCGGCCAGGCCGGCAGAGACGCTCCAGCGCCGGTTCGGCGACTGCAAGGACCTCTCGACCCTCGCGGTGGGGCTGCTCCGCGCCGCCGGCCTCCGCGCGGACGTGGCCGTGGTCCGCACCTCCGACGACCAGCCCGAACCCGGGCACCCGGGCATGGGGCTCTTCGACCACGCCGTCGTGCGCGTCGAGGCGCGCCCGCCCCTCTGGCTCGACCCGGCCCTCGGGACGCCGGCGGGCACGCTCGGTCCCGGCTCCCAGGGGCGGCTGGCGCTGGTCGCGGCTCCCGGCTCGACCGGGCTCGTGCGGACGCCGGTCTCGGGCGCGGAGGCGAGCCGGGTCACGCGCCTGCGCCGCATCGAGCTCGCCGAGTTCGGCTGGGCTCGGGCGGTGGAGGAGAACCGCTACGCCGGCCTCGTCGGCGCGCTCGTCACCGAGGGCCTGCGCACCGAGAGCGCCGAGGAGGGCGAGAAGGCCGCCCGCAAGCGGCTGCGCGCGCCCGACTCCGCGGCGGTGAAGCGCGTCTTCGAGGCCGGCACGGGCAAGACCCCGTCCCTGTGGCGCGCCGAGGCCGACCCGTCGCAGCTGGGCTTCACGGACACGGACGACGCTCACGCCCGGGTCTCGCCCACCCCGCTCTTCAGCTACCTCCCGGCGCCGTTCCGGACCGCCCCGCTCGAGTCGGGCGAGGTGGACGCGCCCCCGCGGCCGCGCAAGGAGCCGCTGCAGCTGCGGGTGCCGTACGAGACCGAGCTCCGCTACGAGATCTCCCCGCCGCCGGGCTTCAGGCCCGGACCGCTGCCGTCGCTGGAGGGCTTCACGGTGGGGCCGGCCCGCTTCGAGGCCCGCTTCACGGTCGAGCCCGGGGGCGCCGTCGTGGTGCGGTACGCCTTCACCACGGGGCGCGACCTCGCGCCGGCGGAGGCCGACCGGCTGTGGCGGCTCGTGGCCGACCTCACCGCCGGCGACGGACCCCAGGTCACCTTCGAGCGGATCAGCACGGCGCTCCTGCGCGCCGGCAAGTCGCGCGAGGCGCTCGACGAGATCCGCCGCCTGACCCGGCTCCACCCCGCCGAGGCGCGGCACCACGACCACCTCGCGCTCCTCCTCCTCGAGCTGCACATGGGCGACGCGGCCCGCGCCGAGGCGCGGAAGGCGGTGGCCCTCGAGCCGGGCTCGGAGTGGGCGCAGCGGGTCCTCGCGGAGACGCTGAAGCGCGACCTCCTCGGCCGGCCGTTCGCGCTCGGCGCGGACATCCCCGGCGCCGAGGCCGCGCTGCGCAAGGCGGTGGAGCTCTCGTCCGGCGCCACGAGGGCCCGCGGGGGACTGGCCGAGCTGCTCCTCGTCGGCGCGCGCGGCGAGCGGGTGGGCCCGGGCCCGCGCCTCGACGAGGCGCTGGAGCTCCTCCGCCTGGTCCGCGCCGCCGGCGACCACGACTACGACGACGCCTGGCTGGAGGCGCTGATCGCCGCCGGGCGCACGGGCGAGGCGCTCGAGGACGCCAAGCGTGCCCCGGCCAGCCGCAGGCGCGACGCGGCACTCGTCGCGGCGGCCCTCGAGAAGGGCGAGGATGCCTTCGCCGACGCGACGGGGCGCGTCGACGTCTCCGCGCGGGGTGCGGCGGTGAAGGGCGGCATCGCCGTGCTGGCCTCCTGCCGGCGCTTCGAGGGCTTCGGGACGCTGGCCACGCTCTCCCGCGCCCGCGGCGAGAGCCCGGAGCTGGTCGCGTTCCTGGAGCGGGTCGCCCGGACCCGACCGGCGTCCCGCGGGCCGCTCGACCCGCACGACCCCGCGCTCCTGCCGGCGCGGCTCTTCCTCTCCTTCGCGGCGTCCGATCCGGCGGCGGCCGTGGCCGCGCTCGTTCGCGGCGGCGTGCCCCTCCAGGCGATGGACGCCGACATCCTGCGCGGCGTCGACGTCGCGAGCATGCTCGGCCCCGGGGGCGCGGGCGTGGGCTTCGCGGCGCTGGCGGACCTCGTCCTCGCCTTCGCCAAGGTCGACGTCGACGGCGACGGACCGTGGCGCGTCGACCTCGCGCTGCCCGCCCTGCCCGGGCGCGGGCCCGTCGCGCTGCTGCGGATCATCGCCGTGGAGGAGAAGAAGCTCCCGAAGATCGCGCTGGGCGACCCCACTCCGGCGCAGCTCGCGCGGCTGGCCCTGGAGCTCGGCAGGGCGGGGAACCTCCGGGCGGCCCGCCGCCTCGTCGGCTGGGCGCGCGAAGGACTCTCCGCGGCACCCGCCGGCAGCGCCTCGGTGAGCGGGGTCGCCGCCGCGCTCTGGCCGCCGGGCGGGACGCCCACCGACGCCGAGCTGCTCCGCTTCGCGGCCGCCGTCGGAGCCTTCGCGCCCGACGAGCCGACCCACGTCGAGCTGGGGCTCGCGCGGCTGCGCGAGGGGGCCACCGGCGCGGCCCGGACCGCGCTCGGCTTCGCCGAGCTCCTCACGACCCGCGACGATGACGTCCGAGCGCTCGCGCTGAGCGACGAGCTCGCCGCCGCGAGCCCGGAGATGCGCGCCGCGGCGACGCCCTGGCGCGCCGCCGCGCTCCACCGCTCCGGACGGAAGGCCGAGGCCCGGCGCCTCCTCGAGGATCGCCTCGCCGGCCACGCCGACGACCTCGGCCCGCTGCGCCAGCTGATCGACCTCGAGTACGAGGACGGCGACGTGGAGGCCGCGCGCGCCCACGAGGCGAAGCTCCTCGCCCACGCCGCGGCCAGCCCGGACGACGCCAACAACGCCGCCTGGCGCCGGCTCTTCTTCCCGCCGCTCGACCTGAAGGCGCTGGAGCAGGCGCGCGCGGCGAGGGAGAAGACCAAGGGTGAAGCCGCCGCGGTGCTCCACACCATCGCCACCCTCGAGGCCTTCCTGGAGCGTCCGCCCGCCGAGACCATGGCCTCGCTCCTCAAGGCCGTGGACGCGCGCATGGGCCGCGTCGTCGGCGCCGACTGGCTGGTGGTCGGGCGAGTGGCCGAGACCTACGGGCTCGCGGAGGCCGCCGCCGCCGCGTACCGGCGGGTGCCCCGGGACGAGCGCCACTTCGACTCCAGCTACCGGCTGGCGCGGCGGCGGCTGGACGTGCTGTCGGCGGGTGCCCCCGCCGGGGAGGCGGGGAACGCGCGCGAGTGAGGCCGCCGGCCGCCCGGGCTGCGCCCGCCGCCGCAGCGCCGGGGACGATCTCCGGACGCACGAAGACCGCGGCGGCGCTCCGGAAGCGCCGCGCGCGGTCGTCGGAACCGCTCGATCGGTCGAGCTACTTCGCCTCGGCCGGAGCCGCGGCGGGAGCTGCGGCCGGAGCTGCGGCCGGAGCGGCGGCCGGAGCGGCGGCGCTCTCGACCCCGCCCTCCTCCTGCTGGAGGCGGGCCGCCTTGCCCTGCAGGCCGCGGAGGAAGTACAGCCGCGCGCGGCGGACGCCGCCGTGGCCCAGCACCTCGATCTTGTCGATGCGCGGGCTGTGCACCGGGAACATGCGCTCGACGCCGACGCCGTAGCTCATCTTCCGCACGGTGAACATCGAGCTGCCCGGCGTGCCCTTGCGGTACGCCATGACCACGCCCTCGAAGATCTGGATGCGCTCCTTGTCGCCTTCCTTGATCTTCGTGTGGACGCGGACCGTGTCGCCCGCCCGCATGTCCGGGACGTCGGTGCGAGCGTACTTCGCCTGGATGTCGGCAATCGCCTTGCGCAGCATGGTGGTGCTCTCCTTTACAGCTCGTCGTCCCCGGCGTCGATGAGCCGGAGGTCGGAATCCGAGAGGTGGAGGCTCGCGAACAGCTCCGGCCTCCGCGCGCGCGTGGCGCGCAGCGACTCGCGCCGCCGCCACCGCTCGATCTTCCTGTGATCTCCCGAGAGGAGGACCTCCGGGACCTTCATCCCCCGGAACTCGGGGGGCCTCGTGTAGTGCGGGTGCTCGAGGAGCGCGGAATCGGCGAAGCTCTCGGCGCCGGCGGAGGCGTCGTTGCCGAGGACGCCCGGGACGAGCCGCGCCGCCGCGTCGACGACGCAGAGCGCCGCGAGCTCGCCGCCCGTCAGGACGAAGTCCCCGACCGAGATCTCCATGTCCACCGCCGTCATCACGCGCTCGTCCACTCCCTCGTACCTGCCGCACACCAGGATGAGCTTGCCGCGCTCCGCGAGCCGCCGCGCCGTCGCCTGATCGAGCCGCGCGCCCCTCGGGCTGGTGAGGATCACCGCCGCGCCCGGGATCCGGCCCCGCGCCGCCTCGATGGCGGCGACGAGCGGCTCGGGCTTCATCACCATCCCGGCGCCCCCGCCGTAGGGAGCGTCGTCGGTGACGCGGTGCCTGCCCTCGGCGTACTCGCGGACGTCGGTGACGCGCGCCTCGAGGAGGCCGCTCTCCCGCGCCTTGCCGAGGATGCTCTCGGCGAGGTAGCCCTCGCACATCCGCGGGAACAGCGTCAGGATCTCGACCTCGAGCTTCGGCACGTCCTCGTCCTTCCTTGCGGCCTCCTTCCGTGGAGCCTCACCCCGCGCCCGCGCCCGCGCCCGGGCCCGTGCCCGCGCCCGAGAAGAAGCCGGGCTCGGGCTCGGGCTCGTTCACGATCACGGATCGAATGCCATCGTCCTCACTCCAGCAAGCCTTCCGGCGGGTCCACCACGATCCGCCGCCCTTCGCGATCCACCTCGACGTACGGGGCGAGCGGGATGAGCTTCTCTCCTCGTTCGCCGGTCACCACGAGCACGTCCACCCCCCCGGTCGCGTAGAGCCCCGTCACCCGTCCCACCGCCTCGCCCGCCGCCGTGACCACCGGGAGTCCCTCGAGGTCGGCCCACCAGTGCCGGCCCTCGCCCGGATCGCCCAGGTCCTCCCGCCGGGCGAGCACCTCCGCCCCGACGAGCGCCTCGGCCGCCGTCCGGTCGGCGACGCCTTCGATCTTCACGGCCCATATGCGGCCCTGGGGCCGCGCTTCCTCGATCCTCCTCGTCTCCGGCTCGCCGTCTCCGCGCCTCAGCGCGATCTCCTCGAGCTCCGCCAGCGCACCCTCCGACCCGGCGATCCCGACGTGACCCTTCAGCCCGACGGCGCGGACGATCTGGCCGAGCCGGACGAGCGCCACGGGCGCCTAGTCGAGGATGTCGAGCACGGCGCGGCGCCCTTCCTTGCGCGCCGCCGCGTCGATCACCGTCCGCAGCGCCTTGGCGGTCCGCCCGCCCCGGCCGATGACGCGCCCGAGGTCGTCGGGGTCCACCGTCAGCTCGAACACCGTCGAGCGATCGCGCTCGATGACGTCCACCTGGACGGCGTCCTTCCGATCGACGAGCTCGCGGGCGAGCCAGAGGACGAGGTCGCGCACGATCCGCCTACGCCTTCTTCTCGGCCGGCTTCTCGCCCTTCGCCTTCTTGAGCAGCATCGCCACGGTCTGGCTGGGCTTCGCGCCGGCCTTGAGCCAGTGCTCGACCCGATCCGCCTTGAGCTTCAGGACCTCCGGCTTCTTCGTCGGGTCGTACATCCCGACGTCCTCGATGTACCGGCCGTCGCGCGGCTTGCGCGAGTCGGTCGCCACCACGTGATAGAAGGGCGCCTTGTGCGTGCCCGCGCGCGACAGCCGAAGAACCACCGCCATGAGTAGAGCCTCCTAAATTCCCGGATCGCGGGCGCTTTCCCAGTGACCTGAACGGCGGGAAGTCCGCGAAAAGTGGGATTCCTTACGCCAACTTAGACCAGGTGTCAAGCGGAAGGGCGTTCCGCCACCGCCTCCTCCGCGTCGGGGGGCCGCCGCCGGGCGCTCCGCAGCCGCGCGAGGTGGCCGTCCGGCCACAGCCGCAGCGCGATCGCGTACGCGCCGGCGCCGAGCACCGCCCCCGCCGCCGCGCCGCCGAGGAGGTGGGCGAGCCAGTGGGGGCCGGAGAGGGCGCGCGCGACGGCCACCGCGGCCGCGAGGACGAGCGCCGCGCGGGCCCGCCGGCCGTAGGCGCGGAGCGCGTACACCGCGAACGCGGCCACGGCGGCGACGTTCGAGTCTGGGAACGCTCGCCACAGGAGGAGCGAGGCCGACCCGGGGCCGCCCTCCCCCACCGGCCGGGGGACGGCGCCGAGCGCTCGCGCCGCGGACGCGACGGCCGCCGCCGCGAGGAGGGCCGCCCCGAGCGGCAGGAACGCCTTCACGACGTCCTTCACCTCGTACTCGAGCCAGGCGAACAGCGCGAGGGCGAGGAGCGCGACGACCCACGGCGCGCTCGCGACGTCGGCGAGCGTCACCGGCAGATCGAGCCAGCGCCAGCCTGCGCCGCGCTGCACGGCCGAGAGGGCGTCCTGGGCGGACAGGGGCGGCATGCGGGGAGCATTCTTATCAGCGGAGCGCCGGACGCGGAAGCGGATGAGCGGCCCCGCGAGCGGAACGGCGAGGGGAGCGGCGGCGCGCCCTCGCCCGTCGCGCCGTCGCCCGGGTGGAGGAGCTCCAAGCGCGCATGTTGCCTTGCGCTCCCTCGCCCGCCGTGCGCACCATCCGGAGCGGCGGCCATCGCCTCCCGGCGGCGCGTCCGTGCCGCTCCTCCCGTGACCGTCACTCGCCCGAGAGCCGCACCCTTCGCGCTCGCCACGCTCTCGGCGGCCTGGATCGTCCTGCTCTTCGCCGGGCTCAACCCCCTCCTCCACGGGGACAGCCTCGGCTACGTCGCCCCCGGGTGCATGCTCTGGGGCCCCTACCCGATCGCGCTCTACGACGGGGCGAGGGCGCCGCTCTACCCGCTCTTCCTCGCCGCGATCCAGCACGTCTCCTCGGGCACCTGCGCGCTCGACCCCGCGCCCCGGGCGCTCGCGCTCGCCACGATCGTGCAGCTCGCGCTCTACCTCGGGTCGCTCGCGTACCTCCACCGCGCGCTCGCCGGGCTCCGTCCGGGCGTGCGGATCGCCGCGCTCGCGGCGATCGCCTTCTCGCCCCTGCACGCGCTCTTCGCGCGGCAGCTCCTGAGCGAGGCGCTCGCGGGGCCGCTGCTCCTCGTCCTCGCCGCGCACCTCGTGCGGTTCGCGCGCGGGCGGTCGCCCCGGGACGCCGCGGCCGTGTTCGGCCTCGCCGCGCTGCTCGTCCTGACGCGGCCGAACCTGCTCGTGCCGCTGCTCCCCGCCGTCGCCTTCGTCCCGTGGCTCGGGCCGAGGCGGGTCAGGCTCGCCGCCCTGGCGCTCGCCGCGACGGGGCTCCCGCTCCTCGCGTGGATCGCGCTGAACGGCGCGAACACCGGCCACTTCAGGCTGACGAACCTCGACGGCTTCGCCCGCACGCAGCTCGTCTACGACCGGTTCGACCGCGTGCACCGCGAGGACGCGGTGCTCGGCGAGATCATGAGCGCGCAGCATGCCGCCGATCTCGGGGGCGGCGACGCCGACGCCCAGGTCGTCTGGCGCGCGATGCCGCGCATCCGCGACGCGATCGATCGGATGCCCTTCGCCCGGCGGGACCCGACGACCGCCGGGACGTCGGACCTCAACGCGTACCTGGGCCGCGTCTCGGGGTACCTCGTCCGCGAGAACCCGGGCGCCGTGGCGCGCCACGCGTGGCGGACGTTCGTCGAGCTGTGGGACGCCCCCGCCATCGAGATCCCGGCCACGGACGCGTGCTCGCCGGGGCACGGCGCCCCGGTGCGGAGCGCCGCGATCCACGCGCTCCTCGTCGCCGCCCAGCGCCCCGCGAGCGCGCTCGCCCGCGCGACGCTCGTCCTCGTCCCGGCGCTGCTGCTCGCGGGGCTGCGTCGCCGGCGCGCCCGCGCCGTCGCGCTCCCGGCCCTGCTCTGGGCCATGGACCTCGCGAACCTGGCGACGGTCGCCGTCTTCGGCGTCCCCCAGGTGCGCTACGTCGCGCTCGCCCAGCCGCTGCTCGTCCTCGCGGCGGCGCTCGCGGTCCAGGCGCTGCTCGAGCCGGCCGCGTCCCCCGAGACGACGGAGGCCGCGTGCACGGAGCACGCGGCCTCCTGAACGGCCCGGGCGGCGAGGCGGCCTACTTCTCCTCGGCCTTCTTCGGCTTCCGCTCGGCCTTCGCCTTGGCGGGCTTCTCCGGCTTCTCGGCCTTCGCCTTCTCGGCCTTCTCGCCCTTCTCGGCCTTGGAGGGCTTCGAGGCCTCCTTCGCCTTGGCGACCTTCTTCTCGCCCTTGCCCTTGCCCTCGCCCTCCGGCGACTCGGCGCCGGCCGGCGCGCGGTCGAGGAGCTCGATGACGGCGAGCTCCGCGTTGTCGCCGTGGCGGCGGCCGACGCGGACGAGCCGCGTGTAGCCGCCGGCGCGGGCCTTGAACCGCTCCGCGATGGAGCCGAAGAGCTTGTTCAGCACCTCGACGTCGCGCACGTCGCGGTTCGCGACGCGGCGCGCGTGCGGCGAACCCTTCTTCGCGAGCGTGACGATCTTCTCGGCGAAGCGCTTCAGCTCCTTCGCCTTCGGCGTGGTGGTCGTGATCCGCTCGTGGCGGAACAGCGACGTCGCCAGGTTCCTCAGCATGGCCGTGCGGTGCTCGGTGGTGCGATCGAGCCGGCGGCCGACGACGCGGTGCTTCATCTGGGTTCTCCTCCGTCCTCGGCGGCGCCTAGACCTTCGGCGCGCCCTGCGGCGCCGTCTTCGGCGGCCAGTTCTCGAGCTTCATCCCGAGGGAGAGCCCCATCTCGGCGAGGATCTCCTTGATCTCCTTCAGCGACTTGCGGCCGAAGTTCTTCGTCTTGAGCATCTCGGCCTCGGTCTTCTGCACGAGGTCGCCGATGGTCTTGATGTTCGCGTTCTGCAGGCAGTTCGCGCTGCGAACCGAGAGCTCGAGCTCGTCCACCGAGCGGAACAGGTTCTCGTTGAGCTTCTGCTCCTCGATGGGCTTCACCTCCTCGGCGGGCTCCTCGGCCTCGTCGAAGTTGATGAAGATCGAGAGCTGCTCCTTCACGATCTTGGCGGCGAAGGCGACCGCGTCGTTCGGCGCCACCGAGCCGTCGGTCCAGACCTCGAGCGTGAGCTTGTCGTAGTCGGTCTGCTGGCCGACGCGCGCGTTCGTGACCTGGTAGTTCACCTTGCGGATCGGGCTGAAGAGCGCGTCCACGGGGATCGTGCCGATGGGTTGCCCCGGCACCTTGTTGCGATCCGACGGCGTGTAGCCGCGGCCGCGGCGGGCGGTCATCTCCATCCGGACCTTCCCGCCCTCGCTGATCGTGAGGATGTGGTGGCCGGGGTTCAGGATCTCGACCTGGCCGTCGGCGATGATGTCGCCCGCCTTGATCTCGCGGGGCCCGTCCGCCTCGATCCGGAGCGTCTTCACCTCGTTGGTGTGGATCTGGAGGAGGACCTCCTTGAGGTTGAGGATGATGTCGGTGACGTCCTCGGCGACCTCGGGGATGGTCATGAACTCGTGCTCGACCCCCTCGATCTTGACCGAGGTGATCGCGGCGCCCTGCAGCGACGAGAGCAGCACGCGCCGCAGCGAGTTGCCGAGGGTGATTCCGAAGCCGCGCTCCAGCGGCTCCGCCACGAACTTGCCGTAGGTGTTGGAGAGGGACTCCTGGTCGACCGTCAGCCCGCGGGGCTTGATGAGGTCGCGCCAGTTCTTCGTGACGAGCGTATCGACTGCCATGGGGCTGTTCTCCTCGGCCGCCGTCCCCTCTCCCGGTGCCGCCCAGCCGTGCGGCGGGGAGATCCGTGGGACGCGCGACCCTTCGATGGGGACGGGCCCGTCCCTCGTCCAGAGGGTTCGGGCCCGCTCCGATGGGGCTACCTGATGCGTTACTTCGAGTAGAGCTCGACGATGAGCTGCTCCTGGATGGGCATCGTGATGTCCTCGCGCGCCGGCGCGGTCTTCACGGTGCCCTTGAACCCGCCCTTGTCGAGCTCGAGCCAGGCCGGGACGCCGCGGCGATCCACCGCCTCGAGCGCCTCGTTGATGCGGACGATCTTCCTCGACCGCTCCTTCAGGGTGACGGCGTCGCCCGGGCGGCAGAGGTAGCTCGGCACGTTCACCTTGCGGCCGTTCACGGCGAAGTGGCCGTGGCGGACGAGCTGCCGCGCCTCGTTCCGGGTGTCGGCGAAGCCGAGGCGGAACACGACGTTGTCGAGCCGGAGCTCGAGCGTCTGGAGGAGGTTCTCGCCGGTCTTGCCCTTCGCCGCGGCGGCGTTCTGGTAGGCGTGGCGGAAGCCGGCCTCGAGCAGGCCGTACATGCGCTTCACCTTCTGCTTCTCGCGCAGCTGCACGCCGTACTCGGAGAACTTGGTCCGGCCCTGGCCGTGCTGGCCCGGAGGGTACGGGCGGCGCTCGATGGCGCACTTGTCCGTGTAGCAGCGATCCCCCTTCAGGTACATCTTGAGGTTCTCGCGGCGGCAGAGCCGGCAGACGCTTTCGTTGTAACGAGCCACTATCGCTCTCCTGAGGTGATCAGACGCGGCGCCGCTTGGGCGGCCGGCATCCATTGTGCGGGATCGGGGTCACGTCGCGGATGAGCGTGATCTTGAGGCCGGCGGCGGAGAGCGCGCGCAGCGCCGACTCGCGCCCCGCGCCCGGGCCCTTCACGAGCACCGAGACGGTCTTCAGGCCGTGCTCCATCGCCTTCGCCGCGGCGTCGCCCGCCGCGACCTGCGCGGCGAACGGCGTCGACTTGCGCGAGCCCTTGAAGCCGCGCGCGCCGGCCGACGACCAGGAGAGCACGTTCCCCGCGGCGTCGCAGATCGTGATCATCGTGTTGTTGAAGGTGGAGGCGATGTGGACGATGCCCACCGCCACGTTCTTCTTCACCCGCTTCTTCCCCTTCTTCGGGGTGACGGGCGAGGCGGTGATGGGCTCGATGCCGCCGAGGTTCGGCGCCGCGGGCGGCCCGCTCTCCTCGACCTTCGCCGGCGGCGGCGCGGCGGCGGCCGCGGCCTTCGCCGGCTTGTCCTTCTCGGGGGTCTGCTTCTCCTGCTTCTCGTCGGCCACTCGGACGTCTCCGGTCAATTACTCAGGGTGAGTGTCAGGCCTTCGGCGCGGGCGCCGAGGCGACGGGCGCCTTCCGCACGAGCCCCTTCTTCGGGCCCTTCCGCGTGCGCGCGTTCGTGTGCGTGCGCTGGCCGCGGACCGGCAGCCCCTTGCGGTGGCGCAGCCCGCGGTAGCAGCCGAGGTCCATCAGCCGCTTGATGTTCATCGACACCTCGCGGCGGAGGTCGCCCTCGACCTTGACGCTCGCCTCGATGGTGTCGCGGATGCGGCGGACCTCGTCGTCGGTCAGGTCCTTCGTGCGCGTCGTGACGGGCACGTTGGACTTCTCGCAGATCAGCCGCGCGGTGGTCTTGCCGATTCCGTAGATGTACTGGAGGCTGATCTCGATCCGCTTCTCGCGCGGGAGGTCGACGCCTGCGATGCGAGCCATTCGTTGGTTCTCCGGGAGCCGGGCCTTAGCCCTGGCGCTGCTTGTGGCGGGGGTTCGCCGGGCAGATGATCCGCACCGTGCCCTTGCGCTTCACCACCTTGCACTTGTCGCAAATCTTCTTCACGGACGCGCGGACCTTCATGACACCCTGCTCTTTCGTAAAGACGAAAAGCCCCGCCTCGACGACCGGCGGGACCGGCGGCTGGACCCTGCGGCACGGTCCGTGTAGCCGCCCGTATTCTCCGGGCTTTCCCGGACGAAACCGCCCCTCACCGAGCGGCTTTGCGAAGGGGGGCCTATAACACACGGGATTTTCCCGTGCAAGTCGCCTGGCCGGTCCCTCGGCCGGGCGATGAGCCCCCTATCCGGCCCCCCCTGGACGGGAACCCGCCCCCCTCGGCAACGTCAGGATTTCCGGTCCCTTTTCGGTCACCGCCACCGTGTGCTCGAAATGGGCGGAGAGCGTGCCGTCGGACGTCACCGCCGTCCAGCCGTCGTCGAGCACCTCGACGTCGGGCCCGCCCGCGTTCACCATCGGCTCGATGGCGATCACCATCCCGGGCCGGAGGAGCTCCCCCGTCCCGGGCCGCCCGAAGTTCGGCACGTGCGGCGGCTCGTGGAGGCGCCGCCCGATCCCGTGCCCGACGAACTCGCGGACGACCGAGAAGCCGCGCGCCTCGACGAGCGCCTGGACCGCCGCGCCGATGTCGCCCACCCGCGCGCCGGGGCGCGCGGCCGCGACGCCGGCCGCGAGCGCGTCCCGCGTCGCCGCCACGAGCCGCGCCGCCCCGTCGGACGCGGCGCCGACGTGCACCGTGCGGGCGGAGTCTCCGAACCAGCCGTCGAGCACGGCGCCGAAGTCGAGGCCGACGAGGTCGCCGTCGCGGAGCGCGCGCCGCGGGGACGGGATCCCGTGCACGACCTCGTCGTTCACCGAGATGCAGAGCGACGCGGGGTAGCCGTGGTACCCGAGGAAGGCCGGCTCGGCGCCGCGCGCGCGCGTCGCCTCCGCCGCGACGCGATCGAGCTCCGCCGTCGTGACGCCCGGCGCGACCGCCCGCGCGAGCTCCTCGAGCACCTCGTGGACGACGAGGCACGCGGCGCGGATCCCGGCGAGCTCGTCCGGGGAGCGGAGGGCGATCACCCGGTCGCGCGCGCTGGCGTCCACGTTCGGTGACGACCGGCCTACCGGCCGAGCGCCTTCTTCGTCGCCGCGAGGATCCCCTCGGGCGTGCCGACGCCCTCGACGTCGGTGAGCAGGTTCTTCTCGCGGTAATAGCGGCGCAGGGGCTCGGTCTTCGCGGCGTACTCCTGCAGCCGCTTCCTCACCGTCGCGGGCTTGTCGTCGTCGCGCTGCACGAGCCCGGTCCCGTCGCGATCGCAGTAGCCGTCGCGCTTCGGCGGGTTCTGCGACACGTGGTAGACGGCGCCGCACTTCGGGCAGCTGCGGCGGCCGCTCATGCGCTCGACGAGCACGTCCTCGGCGACCTCGTACGACAGGCAGCGCCCGATGCCGCGCCCGAGGGAGCGGAGGATCTGGTCGAGGAACTCGGCCTGGGCGGTGGTGCGAGGGTAGCCGTCGAGGATGAACCCCGGGGCGACGTCCGGCCGCCCGAGGCGCTCCTTCACCATGGCGTTCGTGACGTCGTCGGTGACGAGGCCGCCCGCGTCCATGATCGCCTGGACCTGCTTGCCGATCTCCGTCCCGCGGGCCTTGTGGTCGCGGAACATGTCTCCCGTCGAGATGTGCGGGACGCGGAGCTCGGTCGAGAGCAGCTTCGCCTGCGTGCCCTTCCCGGCGCCCGGCGGCCCGAGCAGGATCAGGATCATGTCCTCTCCTCGGAAGCGAAGGGCCCCGCCTTGCGGCCGGGGCCCCCCGTCTCAAGCGTTGGCGACCTCGCCGGTCGCGAGGCGCCGCCCGCGGATGCGCGGGCCGCGCGGCCCCGTGAAGCCCTCGTAGTGCCTCGTGATGAGGTGCCCCTCGATCTGCTGGACGGTGTCGAGCGCCACGCCGACCACGATGAGGAGCGAGGTGCCGCCGAAGTAGAACTGGACGTTCCACTCGCTCGTGATGATGGTCGGCAGCACGCAGATCGCGGCGAGGTAGATCGCCCCGCCGAAGGTGATCCGCGAGAGGACGAAGTCGATGTACTCCGCCGTCTTCTTCCCCGGCCGGATGCCCGGGATGTAGCCGCCGTACTTCTTGAGGTTGTCGGCGACGTCCACCGGGTTGAACGTCACCGCGGTGTAGAAGTACGCGAAGAAGATGATGAGGACGACGTAGATGACGTCGTAGATCCAGTTGCCCGGCCGGATCGCGTCGTTCACCGCGCCGAGGAACGGGAACCAGCCCGCGAGCGTCGCCGGGATGAGGAGCAGCGACGAGGCGAAGATGGGCGGGATGACACCCGAGGTGTTCACCTTGAGCGGCAGGTGCGTGGACTGGCCGCCGTACAGCTTCCGGCCGACCACCCGCTTCGCGTACTGGACCGGGATCCGCCGCTGGCCGCGCTCGACGAACACGATGACGCCGATGACGACGACCATCACCGCGAGCAGGATGAGGATTCCGAGCTCGTTGAGCTGCGAGCCGGGCGCCTTGTAGCCCTGCCAGGTCCGGAGCGTCGCCTGCGGCACGCGCGCGACGATGCCGGCGAAGATGATGAGCGAGATCCCGTTGCCGATGCCGCGCTCGGTGATCTGCTCGCCCATCCACATGATGAAGGCCGTGCCGGCCGCGAGCGAGACCATCGTGAGGAGCCGGAAGCCCCAGCCCGGATCGGCGACGACCGTGACCCCCGCGCCCGTCCGCAGCGACTCGAGGTAGCGGGCGATCCCGAAGCCCTGGAGCGCCGAGAGGATGATCGTGCCGTAGCGGGTGTACTGCGTGATCTTGCGCCGCCCGATCTCCCCCTCCTTCTGCATCTTCTCGAGGGCGGGGACGACCACCGTCATGAGCTGCAGGATGATGGAGGACGAGACGTACGGCATGATCCCGAGGGCGAAGATCGAGAGCTGCTCGAACGCGCCGCCGGAGAAGAAGTTCAGCATCCCGAGCAGGTTCCCGCTCTGGACGATCTCCCGCATCGCGAGCCGGTCCACGCCCGGGGTCGTGACGTAGATCCCGAGCCGGTAGACCGCCAGCATCCCGAGCGTGAAGAGGAGCCGTTTCCGGAGCTCCGGGATGCGGAACATGTTGCCGATCGCGCTCGCCGCCATCCGTCACCTCTGAAGGGCCGCTCGGCGCCGGCGCCGGTCCCCGGGGGACCGCGCCGGCGGAGCCGCCGGGCCTACTTCGCCTGCGCGGCGGCCTTCTTCGCCGCCTTCGTCTTCTCGTACATCGTCACCGGCGCCGGGATGAGCTCGATCTTCCCGCCCGCCTTCTCGATGGCCTCGCGGGCGCCGGAGGTGACCCGGTGCACCTTGATCGTCACGGCCGACTTGAGCTCGCCCTTGCCGAGGACGACGACGCCGTCGCGGTTGCCGCGCACGAGCCCGGCGGCCTTGAGGGCGGCGGGGTCGACCGTGCCGGTGAGCCCCTCGAGGTCCCCGACCTGGACCTCCTCGAGCTCGCGCCGGTGGATGTTGTTGAACCCGAACTTCGGGAGGCGCCGCTGGAGCGGCATCTGGCCGCCCTCGAAGCCCTCGAAGTGCATGTTGCCGGAGCGGGCCTTCTGGCCCTTGCCGCCGCGGCCCGCCGTCTTGCCGAGGCCGGAGCCCTGGCCGCGGCCGACGCGCGTCTTCTCGCGGTTCGCGCCCTTGGGCGCCTTGAGATTCGAAAGCGACATGGAGGTCATTCCTTCTAGCACGAGAGGGGCCGCGGGGCTCCTAGGCGCCGGCGGCCTTCGCCTTGCGCGCCTTGCGGCCGACGGGCGGGGGAGCGTCCACCCGCTCCCAGGTGACGAGGTAGGAGACCTTGGCGATCATGCCCATCGTCTGCGGGGTGTCGGGGAGGATCTTCGTCGAGTTCGTCTTCTTGAGCCCGAGCCCCGCGACGATGACCCGCTGGTTGGCCGGGACGCGCGAGAGACCCTTGACGAGCTTCACCTTGATGGCAGCCACGTTCGTTCCTCCTACGCGCCCGTCTCGGAGATCTCGGCGGCCTGCTTGCCGCGGGACCGGGCGGCGTCGTCCACCGAGCGGAGCCGCTTCAGGCCGGCGACGGTCGCCTTGAGCACGTTGTGGGGGTTGCGCGAGCCCTGGCACTTCGTGAGCACGTTGCGGATGCCGGCCGCCTCGAGGACGGCGCGGACGGTCCCCCCGGCGATGACGCCGGTGCCCTCGCCCGCGGGCTTGAGGAGCACCCAGCCCGAGCCGAAGTGGCCGAGCACCTCGTGCGGGATGGTGGTGCCGACGAGCGGGACCTTGAAGAGGTTCTTCTTCGCCTGGTCGCCGCCCTTGCGGATCGCCTCGGGCACCTCGTTCGCCTTGCCGAGGCCGACGCCGACGAAGCCGTTGCCGTCGCCGACCACGACGAGGGCCGAGAAGCTGAACCGGCGGCCGCCCTTCACGACCTTGGCGACGCGGTTGATGTGGACGACCTTGTCGGAGAGGTCGAGCTCGTTCGGATTGATGGGAGTGGCCATTCGTGCTCCTCGGTGCGGCTAGAACTTGAGCCCGGCCTCGCGGGCCGCGGCGGCGACGGCCTGGATCCGGCCGTGGTAATCGAACCCGTTGCGATCGAACACGACGGCCTCGATCCCCTTCTCCTTCGCGGCCTTCGCGAGCGCCACGCCCACCTTCTTCGCGGCCGCGGTCTTGTCGTCCTCCTTCACCTCGTCCTTGAGGATCTTGGAGGTCGTGCCGACGGACACGAGCGTCTTGCCCGAGAGGTCGTCCACGAGCTGGGCGTACATGTGCTTGAGGCTCTTGTAGACCGTGAGCCGCGGGCGGTCCGGCGTGCCGGACACCTTCCTGCGGATGC
Organism: Anaeromyxobacter sp.; assembly: GCA_036391435.1. Lineage (GTDB taxonomy): Bacteria > Myxococcota > Myxococcia > Myxococcales > Anaeromyxobacteraceae > Anaeromyxobacter. The sequence continues at coordinate 30,746 of DASVZX010000411.1, forward strand.
GGGCCTTGCGCTTCTCGCGCGGGGTCGTGTGCTTCGCCATGGGGTGCCTCCGTGCGGCGGCGACGGCTCAGCCGCCGCATGAGTGGTTCGGGTGCCCGGCCTACGCGGCGCCGGTCTTGCCTTCCTTGCGCCGGATCGTCTCGCCCGCGTACTTGATGCCCTTGCCCTTGTACGGCTCGGGCGGGCGGAGGTCGCGGATCTTCGCGGCGGTGAGGCCGAGCAGGTGCTTGTCGACGCCGCGCACCGCGATCTTCGTCTGCTTCGCGTCCACCTCGGCGGTGATGCCCTCGGGGAGCGGGAAGACGATCGGGTGCGAGAAGCCGAGGGTGAAGTGGATCGCCTTCCCCTTCACCTCGGCCTTGAAGCCGACGCCGCTGATCTCGAGGTTCTTCTCGTAGCCCTTCACGACGCCCTCGACGGCGTTCTTCACGAGGGTCCGCGTCAGGCCGTGCAGGCCCTTCGACAGGCGGGTCTCGTCCGGGCGGGTGACCTTCACCTCGCCCTTGTCGACCGCGACCGTGACGCGGGGGTTGAAGGGGAAGGACATCTTGCCCTTCGGCCCCTCGACCTTCACGAGGTGGCCGTTGCCGTCCACGGAGACCTTCACCTTCTCCGGGATCTTGACGGGCAGCTTTCCGACTCGGGACATGGGTGTCGCTCCGTTACCAGACCGTGCAGATCAGCTCGCCGCCGACCTTCTGCTTGCGGGCCTCGCGGTCCACCATGACGCCCTTGGACGTCGAGAGGATCGCGATGCCCATGCCGTTCAGCACGCGGGGGATCGAGTCCGTCGGGACGTACCGGCGCAGGCCCGGCTTCGAGACGCGCTTGATGTCGCTGATCGCGGGCTCGCGGTCGGCGCTGTACTTGAGGAGGATGGTGATGGCGCCCTGCGGGCCGTCCTCGTGGACGAGGAAGTCCTTGATGAACCCCTCCTCCTTCAGGACCTCGGCGATCCGGATCTTGAGCCGGGACCGGGGCACGAGGCACTTCTCGTGCCGGGCCGAGGAGGCGTTCCGGATGCGCGTCAGCATGTCTCCAACGGGATCAGTGAAGCTCATCGAAAGGTCTCCTACCAGCTCGACTTGATGACGCCGGTGATCTCGCCCTGGAGCGCCCGCTTCCGGAAGCAGAGACGGCACATCTGGAACTTGCGCAGGAACGCGCGGGGGCGGCCGCACAGCGGGCAGCGGTTGTACTGGCGCACGGGGAACTTCAGCTTGCGCTTCGCCTGCGCCATCTTGGAAAGCTTCGCCATCGTCCTTCTCCTTTACGTGCGGAACGGCATGCCGAGGTGGCGCAGGAGCGCTCGGCCTTCCTCGTCGTTCCGGGCGGTGGTCACCACCGTGATGTTGAGGCCTTTGATCTTCTCGACCTTGTCGTAGTTGATCTCGGGGAAGATGATCTGCTCGCGCACGCCGAGGGTGTAGTTGCCCTTGCCGTCGAAGGCCTTCGGCGAGACGCCCTTGAAGTCGCGGACGCGGGGCAGCGCGATGGTGACGAGCCGGTCGAAGAACTCGTACATCCGGTCGCCGCGCAGGGTGACCATGGCGCCGATGGACTGCCCCTGGCGCAGCTTGAAGTTCGCGATCGACTTGCGCGCCTTCGTGACGACCGGCTTCTGGCCGGTGATCTGCGCGAGCTGCTCGACGGAGGCGTCGATGATCTTGCCGTTGTTGATGGCCTCGCCGAGCCCCATGTTCACGACGATCTTGTCGAGCTTCGGCGCCTGCATCGGGTTCGTGAACCCGAACTCCTTCATGAGCTCGGGGAGGATCTGGGCCGCGAAGCGCAGCTTCAGCCGGGCGGGCTTCGCCGGCTCCTGTGGCTGCTTGGGCTTCGCCTCCTTCGCGGGGGCGGCGGCCTGCCCGCCGCCCTTCTGCGCGCCCTTGTCCTTCTTGTCCTTCTTCTCGTGCTTCTCCTGCTTCTCGGGCTTGTCCTTCTTGTCCTTCTTGTCCTCGGCCATCTCGCCTCTCCTTGCCTTCGGCCGGCTCCTGCTCGCGCCGGGCGATGCGTGGGTTTGACCCGCGGCTACTTCGCCGCGGCCTTCCTCTTCTCCGCCCGGGCCTTCTCCTTCGCGCCGAGCTCGCGCTCGATCGTCTCGCGGCGGCCGGGCTCCCCGTCCTTGCCGACCACCAGCACGTTCGAGAGGGCGATGGTCCCGTCCTTCTCGATGATGCCGCCCTCCGCGTTGGAGGCGCTGCGCCCCTTCTTCAGGTGGCGCTTCACCGTCATGAGCTTCTCGACGCGGACGCGGCCCTTCCCGAGGAGCACCTCGAGCACCTTGCCGCTCTTCCCCTTCTCCTTGCCGGCGATGACCTTGACGGTGTCGCCCTTGCGGATCTGAGGCATGACCTAGAGGACCTCCGGCGCGAGGCTGATGATCTTCATGAACTTGCGGGCGCGGAGCTCGCGGGCGACCGGCCCGAAGATGCGCGTCCCGATGGGCTCGTTGTCCTTGTTGATGAGGACCGCCGAGTTCCCGTCGAAGCGGATGTAGCTGCCGTCCGGCCGCTTCACCTCGCGGCTCGTCCGCACGATCACGGCGCGGGCGACCTCGCCCTTCTTCACCTTGGCCTGCGGGATGGCCTCCTTCACCGACACGACGATGACGTCGCCGATGGAGGCGTACTTGCGGCGCGTGCCGCCGAGCACCTTGATGCACTGGACCCTTTTCGCGCCGCTGTTGTCCGCGACGTCCAGGTTCGTCTGCATCTGGATCATGGCTAGACCCCCGCCGCCTTCTCGAGCACCTCGGCGACGCGCCAGCGCTTGTCCTTCGACATCGGCCGCGTCTCGACCATGCGGACCTTGTCGCCGATCTGGCACTCCTGGTTCTCGTCGTGCGCCTTGTACTTCTCGGCCTTCATCACGATCTTCCCGTACTTCCGATCGGCGACGCGCCGCTCGACCTTGACGACGACGGTCTTCGTCATCTTGTTCGAGACGACCACGCCGATGCGGGACTTCCGGTTTCCGCGCTCCATGTCGCTCACTCCTTCGCCTTCCCGCCGGCCCCGGCCGCCGCGATGTCCTTCTCGCGGGCGACGGTCAGGATCCGCGCGATCTCGCGCTTGGTCTTGTCGAGGTCGGCGGTCGAGTCGAGCACGCCGGTCGAGTGCTTGTTCTTGAGGTCGAAGAGCGCCTGCTTCAGCTCGGTCGCGCGGGCGCGAAGCTCCTTCGGCTCCAGCTCGCGCAGCTCCTTCACGGTCGCCATGAGCTCGTCCTCCTACAGCGTCGTCCCGCGCTTCACCATCTTGGTGGAGACGGGCAGCTTGTGGGCCGCGAGGTGGAACGCCTTCTTCGCGGAGGCGTCGTCGACGCCCTGGAGCTCGTAGAGCACCCGCCCCGGCTTCACGACGGCGACGTAGTACTCGACGTTCCCCTTGCCGGTGCCCATGCGGGTCTCGGCGGGCTTCTTCGTGATGGGCTTGTCCGGGAAGACCCGGATCCAGAGCTTCCCGCCGCGCTTCACGAAGCGCGTGATGGCCACGCGGGCGGCCTCGATCTGCCGCGCCGTGAGCCAGCCGCACTCGGTGGCCTGCAGGCCGTACTCGCCCTGGTTCAGGTCCGAGCCGCGGTACGCCTTCCCGCGCATGCGGCCCTTCATCATCTTCCGGTACTTCGTTCGCGCCGGCTGGAGCATCTGCCGTCTCCTCGTCTCTCTTCTTCCGTGAACGAGCCCGGGCCCGAGCCCGAGCCCGCGTCTCTCTTCCCTGGCCTACGGCCTGGCGCCGGCGGGGCGCGGGGCGCCGCGCGTGGCCGACTGCGGCAGGACCTCGCCGCGCATGATCCAGACCTTGCAGCCGATCTTCCCGTAGGTGGTCTTCGCCTCGGCGAAGCCGTAGTCGATGTCGGCGCGCAGCGTGTGCAGCGGCACGCGCCCCTCGCGGTACCACTCGTAGCGGGCCATCTCGGCGCCGCCGAGGCGGCCCGAGCAGGCGACGCGGATGCCCTTCGCGCCGAACTTGAGCGCGGTCTGCACCGCCTTCTTCATCGCCCGCCGGAACGCGATGCGGCGCTCGAGCTGCGTCGCGATGTTCTCGGCGACGAGCTGCGCATCGGTCTCCGCCTTCCGGACCTCGACGACGTTCAGGTAGACCTCGTTCTGCGTGAGGGCCTGGAGGTCCTTCTTGATCGTCTCGATCCCCGCGCCGCGCTTGCCGATGACGATGCCCGGCCGCGCGGTGTGGACGTTGATCTTGACCTTGTTGGCGGCCCGCTCGATCTCGATGCGCGAGATGCCGGCCTGGCCGAGCTTCTCCTTCACGAACTCGCGGAGCTTGATGTCCTCGTGCAGCCACTTCGCGTAGTTCCGCTCCTCGTACCACTTCGAATCCCAGGACCGGATGACGCCGAGCCGGAACCCGATCGGATGGACCTTCTGTCCCATGCGTGTCTCCTCTTTACCTTTCGGTCCGGCCGCCTAGGCGGTGCCGAGCTCCACGTAGACGTGGCTCGTCTTCTTCTCGATCCGGTACGCGCGCCCCATGGCGCGCGGCATGAACCGGCGCATCTTCGGCCCCTGGTCCACGGTCAGCGTCTTCACGAACAGCGCGTCCACGTCGACGCGGCCGCCCTTCTGCTCCGCGTTGGCGACCGCCGACCGCAGGAGCTTCGCGAGGTGCGGCGACGCCGACTGCGGCGTGTACTTCAGCATCGCGAGCGCGTCGCCGACCTTCATCCCGCGGACCTCGTCCGCCACGATCCGCACCTTGCGCGGCGCGACGCGGAGGAAGCGCAGGTGCGCGTGCGGCCCGGGCGCGGGGGCGGCCTTGCGCGACTTCGCCTTCCGGGCGGGAGCCTTCGTCTCGGCGGCGGCCTCCGCGGCGGGCGCCTGCGCCGCCGCGGCCTTCTTGCCGGCCGGCTTCTTCTCGGGGGTCTTCTTCTTCTCGGCCATGATTCGGTTCCCTCGCTACTTCTTGGCGGGCGCGGCGCCCGGGGCGGCGCCGCCCGCGGCGGGCGTCGCGGCCACGGCCTTCTTCTCGCCGGTGTGCCCGTGGAAGGTCCGGGTGGGGGCGAACTCGCCGAGCTTGTGGCCGACCATGTTCTCGGTCACGAACACCGGGACGAACTTCCGCCCGTTGTGGACCGCGAAGGTGTGGCCGACGAAGTCGGGGAGGATCGTGCTCCGCCGCGACCAGGTCTTGATGACCGACTTCTTGCTGCCCTTGTTCGCGTCCTCGACCTTCCTGGTGAGGTGCTTGTCGGCGAACGGGCCCTTCTTGATCGAACGCGCCATGGTGGGCTCTCTCCGCGGCTAGTGAGGCGTGTTGCGCACGCCCGGCCGGCGGCGGGTGACGATGAACTTGTCCGTGCGGCGGTTGTTGCGGGTCTTGAGGCCCTTGGTCTTCTGGCCCCAGGGCGACACGGGGTGCGGGTTGCCCTGCCCCGACTTGCCCTCGCCGCCGCCGTGCGGGTGGTCCACCGGGTTCATCGCCAGGCCGCGGACGGTCGGGCGGATGCCGAGCCAGCGGCTCTTGCCCGCCTTGCCGACGCGGACCGACGAGCTCTCGACGTTGGAGAGCTGGCCGACCGTCGCCTTGCACAGCTCGGACACGCGCCGGACCTCGCCGGACGGCATGCGGATCTGCGCGTAGCCCTCCTCCTTCGCCATGAGCTGGCCGAAGGAGCCGGCGGAGCGGATCATCTTCGCGCCGGAGCCGGGCTGCGTCTCGACGTTGTGGACGACGGTGCCGAGCGGGATCGACTTGATCGGCAGGGCGTTGCCGGGCCGGATGTCGACCGTCTCGCCGGACAGGAGCGTGTCGCCCACCGCGACGCCGACGGGCGCGAGGACGTAGCGCTTCTCGCCGTCCGCGTAGTGGAGGAGCGCGATCCGCGCGGTGCGGTTCGGGTCGTACTCGATCGCCGCGACCTTCGCCGGGACGCCGTCCTTCTCGCGCTTCCAGTCGATGACGCGGTAGCGGCGCTTGTGGCCGCCGCCGACGTGGCGGGTCGTGATGTGCCCGTGCGCGTTGCGGCCGCCGGACTTCTTCACCGGCACCGTCAGCTTCTTCTCGGGCTTGCGCTTGGTGATCTCGGCGAAGTCCGCCACGGTCATGTGGCGGCGGGCCGGGCTCGTGGGCCTGTATTCCTTGAGGGCCATGTTCTCTCCGTCCCGGCCTTAGGTCCCCTCGAAGAGGGCGATGGTCTCGCCCTCCTTCAAGGTGACGAAGGCCTTCTTCCAGTTCGGGCGCCGGCCGACGTTGCGGCCGACGCGCTTGTTCTTCCCGCGCGCGACGGCGGTGCGCACGGCGAGGACGTGCACGTTGAACAGCTTCTCGACGGCCTGCTTCACCTGGATCTTGGTCGCGTCGCGGTGCACCTCGAACGCGAACTGCCGGGCCGCCTCGCGGGCGCGCTCGTTCTTCTCGGTGATGAGCGGACGCTTCACCACGTCCTGGGCGGGAAGGTTCACGAGAGCACCTCCTCGAGCTTCTTCGCGGTCGCGGCCGTGAGGACGAGGGTGTCGTGCCCCAGGATGTCGTAGACGTTGAGGCCGTCGACGGGCAGGAAGTCCGACCCGGCGAGGTTCCGCACGCTCTTCGCGAGCGTCCGGTTCGCCGCCGCGTCGACGACGAGCGCCTTCTTCGCGCCGAGCTTCGCGAGGACCTTCGCCGCCGCCGCGCTCTTCGGGGCCTCGGGGGCCCACTCCTGGACGATGACGAGCTTGCCGTCCTTGCCGCGGAGCGAGAGGGCCGAGCGGAGCGCGGCCTTCCGCACCTTCTTGGGCACGTCGTACGAGTAGTCGCGGGGCTTCGGCCCCATCGCCTTCCCGCCGCCGACCCACTGGCTGGCGCGGGTCGAGCCCTGGCGGGCGCGCCCGGTGTGCTTCTGCTTCCAGGGCTTCTTGCCGCCGCCGGACACGAGGGACCGGTTCTTCACGGCGTGGGTGCCCGAGCGATCGGAGGCGAGCTTCGCCTTCACCACCTCGTAGAAGAGGTGCTCGTTCACCTCGCCCGCGAAGACGGCGTCGGCGAGGTCGAGCTCGCCCACCTTCTTCTTGTCGAGGTCGTAGACGTCGAACTTGGCCATGGGTGCCTCGGCTACTTGATCTCGACGTCGACGCCGGCCGACAGGTCGAGCTTCATGAGCGCGTCGAGCGTCTGCGGAGTCGGCTCGAGGATGTCGAGGAGCCGCTTGTGCGTGCGGATCTCGAACTGCTCGCGCGACTTCTTGTCGACGTGCGGGCTGCGGAGGACGGTGAACTTGTTGATCCTCGTGGGGAGGGGGATGGGGCCGGCCACCTTCGCGCCGGTCCGCTTCGCCGTCTCCACGATCTCGCCTGCCGACTGGTCGAGCAGCTTGTAGTCGTAGGCCTTGAGCCGGATCCTGATCTTCTGAGTCGCCATCGGGAACCTTCCGTACTTCACGCGGCGCGGCGCGGGGTGGGGAGCGCTCTCGCGCGCCCCCTCCGCCGTTCGCCCGTGGTGCAACCTACTGGATCACCTCGGCCACGACGCCCGCGCCCACCGTGCGGCCGCCCTCGCGGATCGCGAAGCGCAGCTCCTTCTCCATCGCGATGGGGGTGATGAGCTCCACCTCCATCGTGATGTTGTCGCCCGGCATGATCATCTCGACGCCCGCCGGCAGCTGCACCGACCCCGTCACGTCCGTCGTGCGGAAGTAGAACTGCGGGCGATACCCGTTGAAGAACGGC
>DASVZX010000412.1:0-18171 GCA_036391435.1 Anaeromyxobacter sp.
CGCGGCGGCGGCGGCGTCCGCGGCGGCTCGCGCCCCGTGGCCGTCCGCCCGGCGCACCTCGCAGAGGAGGGCCTTGTAGACGGGAAAGCCGGAGATCGGATCGACCTGCTCGAGGTCGGTGAGCGCGTTCACGTTGCACGCCTGCCACGACGCCGGCCCGAGCGGACCGCCGCCGCCCATCGCCGCGTCGATCGCGCCCGGAGCCATGTCGGCCGTCACGCGCGCGCGGTAGGGGCTCCGCCCGCGGGGGGTCTCGACCCACACCGCGTCGCCGTCGCGGATGCCGCGCGCCGCGGCGTCTTGAGGGCTCATCGTGACGAGCGGGTCGGGCTGCGCCGCGGCGAGCCCGTCGACGCCGTGGTGCTGGCTGCGGAAGTCGTGGAACCCGCGGGAGCCGGAGTCGAAGACGAGCGGGTAGTCTCGCGCGAGGTCGGGCCGGCTCGCCGGGCTCTCGGGGGGCTCGACGTAGACGGGCAGCGGGTCGTAGGCGTGCTCGGCCAGGATCGACGAGGCGATCTCGAGCTTGCCGCTCGGCGTCTCGAACCCGGGCCGGCCGTCGGCGCGCAGGAGCCCCTTCTCCCACTTGCGGTACTGCGGGAACGGCGCCGGGACGCGCACCTCGCCGCCGGCCGCGCGCACCGCCTCGAGGGTGAACCCCGAGCCGTGGAGCGCGTGCCGGAGCAGCGCCTCCTCGGACTGCGGGTAGAGGTGGCCGTAGCCGAGCCGCCGCGCCAGCTCCGCCATGATGAGGTAGTCGTTCCGCGCCTCGCCGACGGGCGGCACCACGCGCTCCCGGATCTTGAACAGGGGCCCGTACCGCATGTACGAGGTGATCTCGTAGCCGGTGGTCGCGGGGAGCACGAGGTCCGCGAACGCCGCGTCCGCGGTGAGCACCCGGTCGATGCAGACGAGCAGCTCGAGGCCGGCGAGCGTCCGGGCCCAGAGCGCCGGCTCCGGCCACGCCGTGAGGATGGACGCGCCGTGCACGACGAGCGCGCGGATGCGGTACGGCTCGCCGGAGAGGACGGAGCGAGGCAGCGCGACGGCGTGCGACTCGCCGCGGTAGAGCGTGTAGAGGGGGAACCGCTCGCGCGCGAGCGCCCTTTCCGGCGCGGGGTTCGCCTGGAGCCCCTCGCGGTTCTGCGGAAACGCCGCGCCCGGCATCCGGAAGAGGAGGCCGCCCGGGACGTCGAGCTGTCCCGCGAGCGCCCACAGGACGAGGAGCGCCCGCACGGCCTGCACGCCGTTGCCGGAGTACTCGAGGCCGGTGTACGTGACCGGGCACGCGCCGCGGGCCGCCGCGATGCGGCGGGCGAGCCGGCGGATCGTGTCGGCGGGCACGCCGGTGATCCCCCCCACGCGCTCGGGCCGGTAGTGCTGGGCGAGCCTCGCGAGGTCGTCGAACCCCACCGTCCACTCCCTCGCGAACCGCTCGTCGTGGAGCTCCTCCTCGAGCAGCACCTGGACGAGCGCGAGCGCGAGCGCGCCGTCCGTCCCGGGCCGGATGGGGATCCACTCCGCCCCGGCGGCTCGCGCCGTGTCGTTGCGGCGCGGGTCGATCGCGACGACCGCCGCGCCCCGCTCGCGCGCGCGCAGGATCTGCCGGTGCGCGGTCGGCGGCGAGTCCGTCGCCGGGTTCGAGCCCCACAGCACGACGAGCTCGGCCTGCTCGAGGTCCGTGTCGAGCCCGAGCAGCGTCGCCCCGAGCGTCACGTGCGGCGCGATCATCGCGAACGCGACGTAGCAGAGCGCGCCGACGCCGAGCGTGTTCGGTGAGCCGAACGGGAACAGCACGCTCGACGCCGACGAGACCGACACGCCGGCGGGCTGGAACACGTCGCACAGCGAGAGCTCGAACGCGCCCCGGCCGGTGTAGATCGCGGTCGCCTCGGCGCCGTGCTCCGACCTGACCCGCTGCAGCCCGGCGGCGAGGAGCGCGAACGCCTCCTCCCAGGAGATCGGGACGAACGCGTCGAGCCGGCCCTTCGCGCCGACCCGCCGCAGCGGCGTCCGCAGGCGATCCCGCCCGTGGACGATCTCGGGCGAGTGACGTCCGATCGTGCAGAGCATCCCGAGCGGGTGGCCTGGAAGGGCCTCGACGCCGACGAGCCGATCCCCCTCGCGGTGCGCCCGCACCCAGCAGCCCGCGGGGCAGATCCCGCAGAGCCCGTCCACGACCTCCGTGCCGCCGCGCGCGCTCACGGGACCTCCAGGCGTCCGGATCTGCGGCGAGGCGCCGCGCCTCCGGCGCTCCCGCCGTCGGACAACGTGGGGGTCCGGCGACGGAATGGCGAGCCGCCCGCGGGCTCACAGCGCCCCGCCCGCGCCGACGCGCGCCTCGAGCCCCGGCCCGAGCTCGGGGGAGCCCGCGAGCCACCCCGCGCTCTTCGCGAGCACCTCCGCGAACCCCGACACCCGCCCCCCCGGCAGCCACGCGACGCGCAGGCGCGCCACCGCGCCGGGCCTCGCGGACCCGTCGTCCCAGCGATCGTGGGCGGGCTGCAGCCACACGCCGACGGACGGCGTCACCTCGAGCCGGACGCCCCGCAGCGTCGCCCGCGCCCGCACCCGCGCGAGCTCGAGGCCGGGCAGCCACAGGCGCTCGGAGAGGTACAGGCGCGCCGTGGCCCGCCAGCCCGCCCCCGGCCCGCGGGCGTACAGGTCGAGCGTCACCGCCTGCCCGGAGCTCGTCATCTGGTGCGCGAGGGCCCCCGTCATGCGCCAGTCCGGCGGGGCGAGCGGCACGCCCCAGCGCACCCCGAGCATCGCGGGATCCGCGAGGTCGAGCAGCGAGAGCCACTTCGCCTGCACGAGGAGCCTGCGCTCCGCCGGGGTGAGGTCGGTCGGGCGGCGGTACCGGTCGATCCCGACGCCGGTCGGGTGCGGTCCCCTCGCCTCGTACGGCTCGTCCGGCCGCTGCAGATCGTACGCCCACGCGTCGCAGTCGTACCCGACGATGTCGCGCCGCAGCGGATCGGGCTCCCTCAGGTCGTCCGCGTTCGTCGTGCGCGTCACGGCGCTCGTGTCGCAGTACCACATGTAGCGGACGACGCTCGCGCGGAGCCAGGCGAGCGTCACGAGATCGCGCCGCCAGTCGGTGCCGTCGAGGAAGTCGTCCCCCTCGATCGCCCGCGCCAGCTCGACGTCGCCCTCCATCCCCGCCGCGGAGAGCCGCACCAGGTCCGCCGGGTGATCGCGCTTCAGCGCGACGAGCTGCGCGTCCGGGACGCCGCTCACGTTGATGGACGACGTGTCGAGCCGGACGTCCCAGATGTCGTCGCGGCTGTCGATGCCGTACTGGCCCAGCACGGCGCGGTGGTACTCCTCGTGGGCCCAGACGAGGAACAGCGGGAGGCGGTCCTCGAGCGCGGTGAGCCCCAGCAGCGCCGCCCACTCGAGCGCCCAGCGCCCCGCCGGGGATCCGCAGGCGCCGCCCGCGCACCCGCGCTCGAACGCGAGGTCGACCGCCCAGCTCGTGCCGGTGTGGAGGTCGCGGGCGACCGCGGTGGCCTGGGCCCAGCTCGGCACGCGGTAGCCGTGCGCGACGTCGTAGGGGACGTCGAGGAGCGGCAGCTCGAGGCGGAGCGGACCCGTCGCGGCGACGGGCGCCCCTTCGAGCCCCGCGGCGGGGGCCGCGAGGAGCGCGCCGAGCGCGGCGGCGAGGACCCGGGGCATCTCCGCTCCTGTAGCACGGCGGCGGCCCCGTCCGTCGAGGCGATCCCTTCCGCGAAGTTCCCGGCCGAGTCTTGGTAGAGTGCCTCTCCGGGCGGCGGCGGAGGGGCCCCTCGCCCACGGAGGCCAGGCATGAAGACCGAGATCGGCGACCGCCTTCGCAGGATGCGCGAGGCGCAGGCGCTCTCGCGCGAGCAGGTGTGCGCGATGGCCGGCCTCGCCGCCGCGCAGCTCGAGGCGTTCGAGACGGGGCACGCCATCCCGTCGGTGGGCGTCGTCATCAAGCTCGCGCGCGTCCTCGGCTCGCGCGTCGACGGCATCCTCCACGGCGGCGACGCGATGCCCCACCCCCTCATCGTCTGCCGCGCCGGCGAGGCCGGCGACGGGGAGGAGCAGGCCGACAACGACCAGGGCTACCGCTACCGCACGCTCGGGCGCCCCGGATCGCCCGGCCAGGGCATGGAGCCGCTCCTCATCACGTTCGATCCCGGCCAGCCCGACGCCCGGCCCATCTCGCACGACGGCCAGGAGTTCGTGTACGTGCTCGAGGGGCGCGTGGAGCTGTTCCACGACGGGAAGCGCGTCACGCTCGGCCCGGGCGACAGCGTCTACCTCGACGCGTCGCGCCCGCACCTCTTCCGCACCGCGGGCGACACGCCGTCGCGCGCGGTCGGCGTGGTGTGGTCCGCCGGGTAGCGTCGGCTTGATCTGAATCACGCTCCGCCGGGATGCGGCCGCGACCCGGGCGGGAGCTCGCGCCGCCCGGCCGGCTACCGCCCCCCGCCGTCGCGCGGCGTATAGTCGCGTGGACGGGCCCGCCGCGGGGGAGGCCATGGAGCGTCCGGGCAAGACCGGGCAGCGCCTCGTCGCCCTCTTCGTCGCGGGCGCGGTCCTCCTCGACTACCCGATCCTCTTCCTGTTCGCGCGCCGCGTGAGCGTCGCCGGCGTGCCGCTCCTCTACGCCTACGTCTTCGGCGTCTGGATCGCGCTCATCGCCGCCCTCGCGTGGGTGATCGAGCGCTCGCGGGGCTAGGAGGCGGCGTGCTCCAGCGCTCCGTCATCTTCGCCGCGTCGTTCGCCTACCTCGGGGTGCTGTTCGCGATCGCCCGCTACGGCGACAAGCGCGCCGAGGCGGGCCGCTCCGTGATCGCGAACCCGTACATCTACGCGCTCTCGCTCGGCGTCTACTGCTCGACGTGGACCTTCTACGGGAGCGTCGGGCGCGCGGCGTCGAGCGGGATCGGCTTCCTCCCGGTGTACCTCGGCCCGACCCTCGTGATCGCGCTGTGGTGGTACGTCTGGCGCAAGGTCATCCGGATCAGCAAGACCTACCGGATCACCTCCATCGCCGACTTCGTCGCGTCCCGCTACGGCAAGAGCCAGGCGCTCGGCGGGCTCGTGACGGTCATCGCGGTGCTCGGGGTCATCCCGTACATCTCGCTCCAGCTCAAGGCGATCTCGAGCAGCTTCGGGATCCTGCTGCACCACCCGGACCTCGCGATCCCGGCGCACGAGGCGGCGCGGCCCTTCTTCCAGGACAGCGCCCTCTACATCGCGATGCTGCTCGCGGCGTTCACGATCCTCTTCGGCACGCGCCACCTCGACGCGACCGAGCGGCACGAGGGGCTCGTCGCGGCGATCGCGTTCGAGTCGCTCGTGAAGCTCCTCGCCTTCCTCGCCGTCGGGGCGTTCGTCACCTACGGGGTCTACGACGGCGTCGGCGACGTGTTCGCGCGCGCGCAGCGCGACCCGAGGCTCGAGGCGCTCCTCACGGTGCCGCCGGGCGCGGCGAGCTACGGCACGTGGGGCTTCGTCACGGTGCTCTCGATGCTGTCGATCATGTTCCTCCCCCGGCAGTTCCAGATCTCGGTCGTCGAGAACGTCGACGAGCGCCACCTCGGCAAGGCCATCTGGCTCTTCCCCCTCTACCTCCTCCTCATCAACCTCTTCGTCCTGCCGCTCGCGCTCGGCGGCCTCATGCACTTCGAGGGGCGCGGCATGGACGCGGACACCTTCGTCCTCACGCTGCCCATGAGCCTGCACCAGCACGGGCTCGCGCTCTTCGCCTTCATCGGCGGGCTCTCCGCCGGCACCGGCATGGTGATCGTCGAGACGATCGCCCTGTCCACCATGGTGTGCAACGACCTCGTCATGCCCGTGCTGCTGCGCTGGCGCTGGCTCCGGCTCAACGAGCGCGCCGACGTCTCCGGGCTCCTCATCGCGATCCGCCGGCTCGCCATCGTCGCGATCCTGGTCCTCGGCTACGTCTACTTCCGCGCGGCGGGCGAGGCCTACGCGCTCGTGGCGATCGGCCTCATCTCCTTCGCCGCCGTGGCGCAGTTCGCCCCGGCGATCCTCGGCGGGATCTACTGGAAGGGCGCCACGCGCGCGGGCGCGATGAGCGGGCTCGCCGCCGGGTTCGCGATCTGGGCGTACACGCTCGCGCTGCCCTCGCTCGCGAAGTCGGGCTGGCTGCCGCGCGCGTTCCTCGCCGACGGCCCGTTCGGCCTCGCCCTCCTCCGGCCGCAGGAGCTGTTCGGGCTCACCGGGCTCGACGAGATCTCCCACGCCCTCTTCTGGAGCCTGCTCGCGAACGTCGGCCTCTACGTCGGCGTCTCGCTCGCCGGCCAGCCCGGCGTCCGCGAGCAGGACCAGGCCGCCCAGTTCGTGGACGTGTTCCTCCACACGCGCGGCGTGAACCCGTCGCGGATCTGGCGCGGCAGCGCGTCGGTGCAGGATCTCGCCGCGCTGACCGGCCGCTTCCTCGGCCCGGAGCGCGCGCGGGAGGGCCTCCTCGCCTACGCGCACCGGCGCGGGGCGTCCGGCCTCGACGACCTGACGGCCGACGCCGACCTCGTCCACTTCGCCGAGACGGAGCTCGCCGGCGCGATCGGGAGCGCCTCGGCGCGCGTGATGGTCGCCTCGACGGTCCACGAGGAGGCGCCCACGCTCGACGAGGTGATGGACATCCTCGACGAGGCGTCGCAGATCCGCGCCTACAGCCGCGAGCTCGAGCTCAAGTCGCGTGAGCTCGAGGTGGCGACCGCGGAGCTCCGCGCGGCGAACGTCCGCCTGCAGGAGCTCGACCGCATGAAGGACGACTTCATGTCGACGGTCACCCACGAGCTCCGGACGCCGCTCACCTCGATCCGGGCCTTCTCCGAGATCCTCCTCGAGCACCCGTCGCTCGACGCCGCGGAGCGCGAGCGGTTCCTCGGGATCGTCGTCAAGGAGACCCAGCGGCTCTCGCGCCTCATCAACCAGGTGCTCGATCTCTCGAAGATCGAGGCGGGCCGCGCCGAGTGGCACGCCGCCGAGGTGGACGTCGCGGCCGTCGCGCGCGAGGCGGTGGAGTCCACCAGCGAGCTCTTCCGCGAGGGCGGCGTCGCCGTCGAGGTCTCCGCCGCGCCCGGCGTCCCCGCGGTGCGCGCCGACCGCGACCGGCTCATGCAGGTCGTCATCAACCTGCTCTCCAACGCCGTGAAGTTCTGCCCGCGCGGCGAGGGGCGCGTCGAGGTGCGGATCGCGGCGGCCGACGGCGCGGTGCGCGTCGACGTCCGGGACAACGGCCCGGGGATCGCGCCGTCGGATCAGGAGATCATCTTCGAGAAGTTCAGGAGCGCGGCCGAGACGGCCGGGCGCAGGCCGCAGGGGAGCGGGCTCGGGCTCCCCATCAGCCGCCGCATCGTCGAGCACTTCGGCGGCCGCCTCTGGGTCGAGAGCGTGCCCGGCCAGGGCGCCACGTTCTCCTTCGTCGTGCCCCTCGACGGCGACGCGGCCCCCGCGCGCGAGGACGCCCGGGCGGCGGGGTGGTAGGAGCGAGGCATGGGCAAGCGCATCCTCATCGTGGACGACGAGCCGAACATCGTGGTGTCGCTCGAGTGGCTCATGCGGCGCGAGGGCTTCGAGACCCTCGTCGCGGCGGACGGGGAGGCGGCGCTCGCCGCCGTCGAGCGGGGCGCCCCCGACCTCGTCATCCTCGACGTGATGCTCCCGGCCATGAACGGGTTCGAGGTGTGCCAGCGGATCCGGTCCGACCCGCGCTTCGCCCGCGTGAAGATCCTGATCCTGTCCGCGAAGGGACGGGACACCGAGGTGGCCAAGGGGCTCGGGCTCGGCGCCGACGCGTACGTGACGAAGCCGTTCTCGACGCGGGACCTCGTCGACCGGATCCGGCAGATGGTGGGGGCGGGCTAGCGGATGGCGGCGAGCGCGGACAGCGGCGGCGGCCCGCCACCCGAGCGGCGACGACCCGCGCTGACGATGTTCAGCCCGCTCTCGGCGGTGATGGGGCGCGCCCCGGTCACGGTGGGGCTCGACACGCCGGTGCGTCAGGCGCTCGTCGAGATGGACCGCGCGGGCGCGCAGGCGGTCGTCGTCACGGATCCGGGCGGCTGCGTGCCGCTCGGGATCTTCACCCTGCGCGACCTCGTGCGGCGCGTCAGCCTGCCGGGGGGCGACCTCCAGCAGCCGGTGGCGGCCGTGATGACGAGCGGCCTCATCACGCTCGAGCCGCACGCGACGGCGCATCAAGCCGCGCTCGTGATGGCGCGGAACGGGGTGCGGCACGTCGTGGTCGTCGACCCCGGCGGGTGCCTCGCCGGCGTGGTGTCGCAGGAGGAGCTGTTCGGGCTCCAGCGGGTCGGGGTGCGCGACGTCGCCGCCGAGATCCAGGCGGCCCGCGACGTCGCCTCGCTCCGCCGGACCGCCGCCTCCGTCCGCGCCGTCGCGGAGAGCCTCATGGCGCAGGGGATCGGCGCCGAGGCGCTGACCCACCACCTCTCCACGCTGAACGACCTCCTCACGATCCGGGTGATCGACCTCACCGCCGACGCCTTCGAGCTGCCCCCCGTCGCGATGTGCTGGATCGCCCTCGGGTCGGAGGGACGCCTCGAGCAGACCTTCACGACGGATCAGGACAACGGGCTCGTGTTCGACCCCGCCGGCGACGACCCGGAGCGCGTGCGCGCCGGGCTGCTGCCGTTCGCGCGGGCGGTGAACGAGAGCCTGGACGCGTGCGGGTTCTCGCTGTGCCGGGGCGGCGTCATGGCGGGCAACCCGCGCTGGTGCCTCACGCTCGACGAGTGGTGGCGCGCGCTCTCCGGCTGGATCCTCGAGCCCAGCCCGGAGGCGCTCCTCAACGCGTTCATCTTCTTCGACCTGCGCCCGATCTGGGGGAAGGAGGCGCTCGCCGAGCGGCTCCGGGACCGGCTCCTCGCCGCCGCGGCGGAGCGGCCCGTGTTCCTGCGCAACATGGCCGCGACGGCGCTCCGCTGTCAGCCGCCGCTCGGGACGCTGCGCGACTTCGTCGTCGACCGCGCCGGCGAGTTCCCGAACACGCTCGACCTCAAGTCGAGCTCGCTCCCGTTCGTCGACGCCGCCCGGATCCTCGCCCTCGCGAACCGGGTGCCGCACACGAGCACGGCGCAGCGGCTCCGGGCGGCGGCGGAGATCCTCCACCTCGGCGAGGAGGCCGTCGCCGCCATGATCGACGGCTTCCACTTCGTGCACCTGCTGCGGCTCAGGAACCAGTGCCGCCCCGGGCGGCCGCCCGGCGGCGCGAACCGCCTCGATCCGCGCGAGCTGAACGAGCTGGACCGCCAGATCCTGAAGGAGGCCTTCCGGCAGGCGAGGAAGCTCCAGCAGCGGGTCGTCCGGGAGTACCAGCTCGACCGCTGACCGCTCCGGCCGCCCGCCACGATCGCCCCGCGTCGAGGCCGGGCGCGGCGCACGCCCCCCTCCCGGGCGATCTCCGAGCGGGAGGTCCCGCCGGATCCCGCTCCCGTGTCGATCGGCCCCCGCTCCGGAGGAGCCCGAGCGTTCATCGGCCGGCGACGCACCGCGGCGCGAGCCCACGGGGTGCCCGACGATGGCAAGGGCGTCGCGACGCTGGACGACGGGGACGGCGTCGCGCACTTCGGGACGCTTTCGCCCGTCCTCGTGACCGGGCCGGCGGCAACGCCGCCGATCCGACCGGCAACGCCCGGAAGACGGGGACCGGTTCGTCGTCGGGAGCGGCGAACGTCCCTCCGCCCATCGCGCCCGCGACCCGCTCGACGCCGACGATCGTCGCGGTGAACCGCTCGTCGCCGGGCCCCACGGGCGACGCCGTGTACGAGGGGCTCCCGATCGCCTCGACGGTCCCGGGCGGCCGCCTCTGCGCGCCGTTCGGCATCGGCGCGCGCCGCCGCCGCCGACCCGTGCGGGTCCCGCCGGGGCAGGCGCTCCGGGCCCGGCGGGGGACGCGCGCACCCGCTCCGCGGCCTCCGGACGCCGGCCGGATCGAGCGAGCTCGAGGCCGCTCCGTCCGGCCGCACCGGTGGTCGACCGCCGGCGCTGCTCGATCGCCGCGCACTCCGCTCGACGGCCGCCCGGACCGGCGGCCTCCGTCGGTTCACGACGAGTGATCCCGGAGGTGGCCGCGCCGCCGCTCGCGTGACCTGTCCCGCGATCCTGGGACACCCTCGTCCCTTCTGGGAACGAGCAAACGAAGATTGGTTTGCATACGCACGAGAGCCTCGGCTGACGCAATTTCCGCTTCATGAGGCGAGGATCTCGATGCTCGAAATCCTGATCGCGGACGACCACGAGATCGTCCGGCGCGGCGTGCGCGACGTGCTCCAGGCTCACTCCGGGTGGTCGGTCTGCGGCGAGACGCACAGCGGCCGCGAGGCGGTCGGCATCGCGGCGTCGCTCCGTCCGGCCGTCGCGGTCCTCGACATGAGCATGCCCGACCTGAACGGCGTCGACGCGGCGCGCGAGATCCGCAAGTCGTCGCCGTCCACCGAGGTCGTCCTCTACACGATGCATCACTCGGAGGAGCTGGCGCGCGACGCGTTCGGCGCCGGCGCGCTCGGCTACGTCCTCAAGTCCGACGCCGCCGCGACGCTCGTGGAGGCCGTCCAGTCCGCCGCGCAGCACCTGCGCTACCTGAGCCCGCGCCTCCGCTCCACCCGCGCCCCCGCGCTGCGGCGCTCCACCCCCGCGCCGCAGGCGTGCAGGCTCACGCCGCGCGAGCGGGAGATCGTGCAGCTGCTCGCCGAGGGGAAGCACAACCCGTGCATCGCGGAGTCGCTCGGCATCAGCCTCAAGACGGTCGAGAACCACCGCTTCAACGTCATGCAGAAGCTCTCGGTGAGCTCGGTCGTCGAGCTGGTGCGCTGGGCCATGCGGAACCGGCTCGTCCCGATGTAGCGCGCGGCGCAGGGGGCCCCGATGTTCTACCTGCTGCTCGTCTCGGGCGCGGCGCTCGTCGCCGGAGGCGCCGTCCTCGCAGCGCAGGCCCGCGTCATCGAGGCCGGCCTCCCCATGCCCCGCGTCGCGCTCGTCCTCGTCGCGGCCTTCGCCCTCACGCACGGCGCGAGCGACTGGGCCGAGATGGCCGGCCTCGTCGACGCGACGGAGGGCGGCGCCGCGGCGATCCTCCCGGCCGCCCACGTCGTCCTCCTCGCCGCCTCGTTCGTGGCGCTGCTCGGGTTTGCCCTCACGCTGCTCGGCCCCGCCCCGCGGCGGTTCTCGTTCGCGCCCACGGTCGTCTTCACCGCGCTCGCCTCCTGGGGGGTCGCCCTCGTCGCGCTGCTGCACGCCTCCCATGGCGGCGACCACGGCGCGTCTGCCACCGCCGAGCTCCTCACGCGGTGGCTGCTCGGGCTGCCCGCGAGCGTCTGCGCCGCGATGGGCCTGCTCGCGCTCGCGCCATCCCTGGAGCTCGAGAGCTGGGTGGCGTCGCGCCTCGTCCGCGCCGCCGGGTTCGCCTTCCTCGTGCACGGCGCCGCCGACGCGCTCGGCGCGCTCCCGGACGCCCTGCACGGCCCCTGGCCCGTCGACCCGGGCGAGACCGCGCGGACGCTCGGGTTCCGGTCGCTCGAGCTCCTCGAGACCGGCGCCGCTGCCTCGATCGCGATCCTGCTCTCCGAGGCGTTCGTGTTCCAGACCTCGCAGCGGCTCCGGCGCGAGGAGACCCACCTGCGCGACGACTTCATCGCGCTCGTCGCCCACGAGCTCGGCAACCCGGTCGCCGCGCTGGAGCTCGCCACGGAGCGGCTGGACATGACGCGGCGGGCCGCGCGCGCCGTCGACGCGCGCCTCTCGGAGGACGTGAGGGCGTGCACGCTCACGCTGCGCCGGATCGTGACGGACCTTCTCGACACCTCGCGCGTCCACGCGCGGCAGCTCGAGGTCGTCTCGGCGCGGGTCGAGGTCCGCCCGGCCCTGGAGCGGGCCGCCGACGTCGCGGCGGCGCACCTGGGCACCGCGCGACCGGTGGTCGTGGCCTGCCCGCAGCTGCCTCCCGTCCTCGCCGATCCCGCGCGCCTCGACCAGATCCTGGGCAACCTCCTCACCAACGCGGCGAAGTACTCCGACTCCGCGTCGGGAGTGACCATCGCCGTCGAGGCGGGCGGCGGGAGGGTCACGATCCGCGTCGTGAACGAGGGCCCGGGCATCGATCCGAGCGAGGCGTCCCGCATCTTCTCGCGGAGCTACCGCGCGCACGCCGCCGTCCGCAGCGCCGCCCGGGGGCTCGGCCTCGGCCTGTACGTGGCCCGCGCGCTCGTGGAGGCGCAGGGCGGCCGGATCTGGGTCGAGAGCCATGAGGGCAAGACGGCGTTCTGCTTCACGCTCCCCCAGGCCGGCCCCCTCCCCGCCGCGGCGCTCGCGTCCGGCGGCGACTCGCCGTCCGCTACGGCCTGAGCCCGATCGGGGTGAGGCGTCCGCCTCGCCTCATCACAGGCGAAGCGTTCCCCTCAGGCGAGCGCCCGCGGACGGGCCTACGTTCGCCGCACCGTCGCCGAGGAGGAACTCAAGTGAACCGCCGCCGTCGCGCTGGGCCGCTTCGCCGTGCACTCCCGGGCTGCCCGAGGTCCCGGCCCGGACCGGGTGGCGGCTTCACGCTCCTCGAGCTGCTCGTCGTCATGGTCATCATCGGCCTGCTGGCCGGGTTCGTCGCGCCACGCTACTTCGCACAGGTCGGCAAGTCGCAGGTCAAGGTCGCGCGCGCGCAGATCGACGCGCTCGACAAGGCGCTCGATCAGTTCCGGCTCGACGTCGGGCGCTACCCCACGACCGAGGAGGGGCTCCAGGCGCTCGTCGCGCAGCCGGGCGGCGACGCGAGCTGGGCCGGGCCGTATCTGAAGAAGGGCGTGCCCGCCGATCCTTGGGGCCGGCCGTACCTGTACCAGCAGCCCGGCACGCACGGCGGCGACTTCGACCTCCAGTCCTACGGCAAGGACGGCCGCCCGGGCGGCACCGGCGAGGACGCCGACGTCACGAACTGGTGATCCATGCGCTTCCGAGTCACCACGCTCGACGGCGGTCGGGGCGTCGCGATCCAGGAGCTGGACGCGCTCGACGAGGCCGACGCGCACCGCCAGGCCCTCGCGCGCGGCCTGCGCGTGCTCGCGATCCAGGCGGCGCGCTGGAGGCGAGCGCGCCGGGCGCGCCTCTCGCTCGTCGCGTTCACGAACGAGCTCGTCGCGCTGCTCGAGGCGGGCCTGTCTCTCGTCGAGGCGATCGACGCCCTCACCGAGAAGGAGCGCGACGACTCGGTCCGCCACCTGCTCGAGGGCGTGCGCCGGCGCCTGTACGAGGGGCAGAGCCTGTCCGTCGCGCTCGGCGAGTTCCCGGGCAGCTTCCCGGCGCTGTACGTCGCGACCGTGCGCGCGAGCGAGCGCAGCGGCGCGATCGCCGAGGCGCTCCGCCGGTTCGTCGCGTACCAGCAGCAGATCGACGTCCTGAAGAAGCGGCTCGTGAGCGCGTCGATCTACCCCGCGGTGCTGCTCGCCGCCGGAGGCCTCGTGCTGCTGTTCCTCGTCACCTACGTCGTGCCGCGGTTCTCCGGGATCTACGAGGACATCGGCGGCGATCTGCCGTTTGCCTCGAAGGTGCTGATGCAGTGGGGGAGGCTGCTCGACGCGCACGGCCCCGCCGTCCTGGTCGCCTCCGGGACCGGCGTCGCGCTCGCCGGCTGGGGCGTGCTGCGGCCCGGCGTTCGCGCCGAGGCGTTCCGCCTCCTCGCGCGCATCCCGGCCATCGGTCGCCAGCTCGAGCTCTACCAGCTCGCGCGCCTGTACCGCACCGTCGGGATGCTGCTGCGCGGCGGGCTGCCGGTCGTGACCGCGTTCGAGATGACGCGCGGCCTGCTCGCCGCGGCGGCGCGGCCGCGGCTCGCGGACGCGACGCGGGCGGTGCGCGAGGGGCGATCGCTGACCGACGCGCTCGCCGCCCAGCGCCTCACCACGCCGGTCGCCGAGCGCATGCTCCGGGTCGGCGAGCGCAGCGGCAACATGGGCGAGATGATGGAGCGGATCGCGGCGTTCTACGACGAGGAGCTGTCGCGCTTCGTCGACCTCGCCACGCGCCTCATCGAGCCCGCCATGATGGCGGTGATCGGGCTCGTGATCGGCCTCGTCGTCGTGCTCATGTACTTCCCGATCTTCGAGCTCGCGGGGAGCATCCGGTGAGCGCGGCCCGCGACGCCGCGGTCGCGCTCGGCCCGCTCCCGGAGCCGCTCGAGCCGCTCGCGGAGCGGGTCGAGCCGCCGCCCGACCGCGCTGGGCCGCATGCGGCCGCGGCCGCGGACCCGCTCGACGCCGTCGAGATCGTGGAGGTCGTCGACTTCGTCGAGCCGATGGAGGCCGGGGCGCCCGAGGGGATCGCAGACGAGGGAGCCGTCCCGGACGCCGCCGAGGCGACGCCACCCGAGCCGGCGCCCATCGCGCCCCAGCCGGCGCTCGCGGAGGATGCGCTGCGCGCGGCGCTCGGGAGCGCCGCCTCGACCGGCCGCTCCCCGGTCGCGATCCTCGCGGAGACGTCCGGCCTCGACGGCGACGCGCTCGCCCGGGCGCTCGGCGCCGCGCTGCACTACCCGGTGCTCGAGGGCGCGGCGCTGATGGCGCTCCCGCCCGCGTTCGACCTGCTCGGGCCCGCCGACGCGGCCCGGCGCGGCTGCGTGATCGCGCGCCGCGGCACCGAGCACCTCGCCGTCATCGGCGACCCCTTCGATCTCGCGCTGCGCAGCTGGCTCGAGCTCCGGATCCCCCACCCCCTCACCTGGCACGTCGCGGCGCCGGAGGTGATCGCGGCCTACGTGGCGAGGCTCGAGCAGGACCTGCGCGCGCTGGACGTCGCGGCGGTGGCCGGCGACGGCGCGACCCGCGCGGACGCCGACCTCGAGAACCTGTCGCTCGCCTCGATCAGCGCCGACTCGAGCCCGGTCGTGAAGCTCGTCCACTCGACCGTGTACGACGCCCTCAAGGCCGGCGCGAGCGACATTCACCTCGAGACGAGCCCGGGCGGGCTCGCGGTCCGCTACCGCATCGACGGCGTGCTCGTCCACGTCGCCACCCTCGGCGGCGCGGAGCTCTGCGAGCAGGTGATCTCTCGCATCAAGGTTATGAGCGAGCTCGACATCGCCGAGCGGCGCGTACCGCAGGACGGCCGGTTCCGGCTCGCGCTCAAGGGACGGCCGATCGACTTCCGCGTCTCGGTGATCCCGAGCGTCCACGGCGAGGACGCGGTGCTGCGGATCCTCGACAAGCAGGCGCTCACCGACGAGCTGCAGGGGCTCCGGCTCGACGCGCTCGGCTTCGAGGGCGACGTCGTGGCGCGCCTGCGGCGGCTGTCCGAGCTGCCCTACGGGATGCTGCTCGTGACGGGGCCGACCGGCAGCGGAAAGACGACGACCCTCTACGCCGCGATCTCCGAGACGAACACCGGCCGCGACAAGATCGTCACGATCGAGGATCCCGTCGAGTACCAGCTCGCGGGCGTGCTGCAGATCCCGGTGAACGAGAAGAAGGGCCTGACGTTCGCGCGCGGCCTCCGGTCCATCCTGCGCCACGACCCGGACAAGATCATGGTCGGCGAGATCCGCGACCCGGAGACCGCGCAGATCGCGATCCAGTCGGCGCTGACCGGCCACCTCGTGTTCACGACCGTGCACGCGAACAACGTCTTCGACGTGCTCGGTCGCTTCGCGCACATGCAGGTCGACACCTACGCCCTCGTGTCGGCCCTGAACGGGATCCTCGCGCAGCGCCTCGTGCGCGTCGTCTGCGAGCACTGCGCGGAGCCGGCCCAGCCGTCGCCCGAGCTCGTCGGCCCGTCGGGCCTGCCGCTTGCGGCGCTCTCGGACTGGGCCTTCCGGACCGGCCGCGGCTGCGCCCAGTGCCGGGGGACGGGGTACAAGGGCCGCCGCGCGATCGGCGAGCTGCTCGTGCTCAACGACGAGCTGCGCGAGGCGATCGTGGCGCGCGCGCCGGCCCGCCGCCTCAAGGAGCTGGCGCTGGCCGGCGGCTCCAAGCTCATCCGCGCCGCCGCGCTCGAGCTCGTGCAGCGCGGCGTCACCACACTCCTCGAGGCGAACCGTGTCACCGCGCTGGCGTGACGAGGTCGCGATCTACCTCGCGCCTCGCAAGCTCGCGCTCGTCCGGCGCGCCCGCGGGCTCCGCCCGCGCGTCGTGGCCGAGACCGAGCTCACCGTGCTCGCCGGGAACGCCGGCGGCATCGGCCCGGTGCTCTCGACCCTCGCCGATGTGCTGACCGATCCGACCTGGCAGGGGGCCGCGGCCCGGGCGGTCGTGACGGACCACCCCTGGGCGCGGTACGGCGTCGTCCCGCCGCCGCCGGC
The DNA here is from genome assembly GCA_036391435.1 of Anaeromyxobacter sp. Taxonomy (GTDB): domain Bacteria; phylum Myxococcota; class Myxococcia; order Myxococcales; family Anaeromyxobacteraceae; genus Anaeromyxobacter. The sequence continues at coordinate 16,301 of DASVZX010000412.1, forward strand.
CCGACTCGACGCCCCGGCGCGCCTCGCGCACGCGCGGTACGTGCTCGGCGACGCCCACGGCGACGCCGTCGCGGACTGGGCCGTGACGCTGGCCGACACGCCGCCCGGTCGGCCCTGCGTCGCCTGCGCGACGCCGGCGACGCTCCGGACCGCGCTCGAGGACACGCTCGCGCCGGCGCGGCTCACGCTCGTGTCGCTCCAGCCGCAGCTCGTCGTGGCCTTCAACGCGTGGCGCAGGCGGCTGCCGGCGGACGACGCCTGGTTCGTCCGGGTCGACGACGGCGCGCTCTCCGCCGTCCACCTGAGCCACGGCGCGTGGGACCGGGTCCACCTGGCGCGCCTGTCGGCGGACTGGAGCGTCGAGCTCGAGCGCCTTGAGGCGCTCGGGCGGCTCACCCGGCCCGCCGGCGCCGAAGGCCGCATGCTCGTCGACGCGCCGGCGTGGATGCGCCGCGGCGCCGCCGCGCGCACCGGGATCGAGTGGCTGGACGAGGGCGACGGCGAGGCGTCCCACGTGTGCGCGCTGCTGCGGAGGATGGCCGCATGAGGACGTCGCCCCGCTCGGTCCGGCTCGACTTCGCCGCCCCGGTGCACCCGCCGCGGCTCGCGGGGGCCACGCTGTGCGCCGCCGGCCTCGCGGCGGCGCTCGCGGTCGGGGTGGCCTTCGACCGGAAGCTCGCCGAGCGGAGCCAGCTCGACGCCGAGCTCGCGGCGACCGCGCCACCGCGGCGCGCCGCGCCGGATCCCTCGGCGGCGAGGAACGCCGCAGACGCCGCCGCCATCGAGCGCGAGCTCGGGATCCCGTGGATCCGCCTGCTCGCCGAGCTCGAGGCCGCGAGCCAGGACAGCGCGTCGACCGTCTCCCTGCTGGCGGTCGCGCCCGACCCGGGCAAGCACCTCGTGCGGATCACGGCCGAGGTGCGCGCCCTGAACGACGCGATCGCCTACCTGAAGCGCCTGCAGCGGAGCGCGGTTCTGCGCCACCCGATGCTCGAGAGCCACGAGCGGCGCAAGGACGATCCGGAGCACCCGCTCCGGGTCACGCTCTCGGCGGAGTGGCGCACGTGAGCGCGGCCCCCGAGCTCGCGAGCGCGCGGACCGCGCCGGATGCCGCTGCGCGCCCGCCTCCCGCGCCGGCCCGCCCTTCCGCGGCGGCGATCGCGCGGCGCGTCGCGGTCCGGCTCGGCGGCGCGCTCCTGGCGCGCGCGGGCTGGACGATCGGGCGCGCCGGGCGCGCCGGAATGGTGGGCGTCGGGCTGCTGCTCGCGGCGGCGCTCTTCCTCGTCTCGACGCACCTGCCGGTGGCGGCCGAGGTGGAGGCGCTGCGCGCCGACCTCACCGCGCGGTCCCGCGCGCGCCCGGACGCCCGGAGCGTCGCCGAGCCGGCGCGGGCGGCGCGCGCGTTGCCGGCCCGTGCCGAGATGCCGGCGATCCTGCGCCAGCTGTTCGGCGCGGCCACGCAGGCGCGGCTCGCCGTCGACACCGGCAAGTACGAGGTCGACGCGACGAAGAGCGACGGGCTCGTTCGGTACCGCATCGCGTTTCCGGTCACCGGACCCTACCCGCAGATCCGTGCGTTCCTCGACGCGACGCTCTCGACGATGCCCGCGGTCGCGCTCAGCGAGGTCGCGCTCGAGCGGAGATCGATCGCCGACGCGAACGTCGAGGCGCAGATCCGGATGACGGTCTACACGGCCGCGGCCGGCACGATCCGGCTGCCGGCGGCGCCGCGGGCGTCGGACCGGGTCGTCGCGCCGGCGCACGCGCAGGCGCTCTTCGCGCAGCACTCGTGGCTCGTGCTGCCGCCGGCCCCGGTGCCGCCGCCGCCGGCGCCGCCCCCCGCGCCCACCGCGCCGCCGCTCCCGTACGCC
>DASVZX010000413.1:0-8652 GCA_036391435.1 Anaeromyxobacter sp.
GCGCGCCGGCCGCCGCCCGGGCGCGCGCGCGGCCGCCTCCGCCGGCAGGAGGGCACGGCCCCGGGCGCGGGTCACCCTGGGTCCCCGTCCTTGGACCGCGGGTGACGACGGCGCGCGAGGTCCGCGCGGGAGAGCGCTCTGCATTCGGACGATTGCGGCGCCGGGACCGACGGCCGGAAGGCCCACGGACCGGAACGGGACGTGCAGCGCCGGGATCCGGTGGACCCGAGCACGCAACCTCCGGGCGGAACGCGCGAGGCCGGCCGCGAAGGTGAGGGGCGCGCCTACCTCGCCCGGCTGCGGAGCTTCGTCGAGCCGCTCCAGCTGCCCGAGGGCTCTCCCCCCGAGCTCCGCCGGCTCGCGGAGGAGTACAACGCCTCGGCCCGGGCCTTCCTCGACCTGGCGGACGCCGTCGCCGCCGCCGCTCGCGGGGGAGCGCGACCGCCGGTCGACGCGCCCACCGTCGCCCGGTCGTTCGAGGCGGTCGTGACCCGCCGCCATCGCATCGAGACCCAGCTCTCCGGGGTGGACCGGGCGCTCGCCGCGAAGGACCTCGCCGGACGTGGCTCGAGGGGTGGATCATGACGAAGATCCTGATCGTCGACGATTCGAGGACGGCGGTCGCCCTGCTGCAGGTGTTCCTCGTGGGCCGCGACGTGCAGCTCTTCGTCGCGCGCGACGGCGCCGAGGCGCTCGAGGCGGGGCACTCCATCGCGCCGGACCTCGTCGTCACGGACGCCGAGATGCCGCGCATGGACGGCTACGCGCTCTGCGCGGCCATCCGGAGCGACCCCGCGCTGCGGGCGATCCCGGTGGTGCTGCTCACGAGCCACGGCGACGCCGAGTCGCGACGGCGCGCGGCGGCGGCCGGCGCGAGCGCCTTCCTCACGAAGCCCGCGACGCCCGCGGCGCTCCGGACGGCCGTGCGCGATCTGCTCGGCGCCGCCGCGCCGGCCTGACGCCGCGGCCCGGCGCGCGCCGACCGACGGGGCCGCTCAGGCCGTCCACTTCAGCACGGTCTTGGCGATCCGCTCGATCGGGAGCACCTCGTCCACGCAGCCGCGCGCGATGGCCTCCCTGGGCATGCCGAAGACCACCGACGTCGCCTCGTCCTGCGCGATCGTCCGCGCCCCGGCCGCCTTCATCTCCGCGAGGCCCTCCGCGCCGTCTGCGCCCATCCCGGTCAGGATCACGCCGACGGCGTTCGCGCCGCACGCGCGCGCGGCGGAGCGGAAGAGGACGTCCACGCTCGGACGGTGGAGCGAGACGGGCGGCCCGTCGACGACGTCGACGACGTAGAGCGCGCCCGAGCGGCGGACCGCGAGGTGGCGGTTCCCGGGGGCGACGAGGGCGCGGCCCGACACGAGCCGGTCGTCCTGCTCGGCCTCCTTCACCTCGATCCGGCAGGTCTGGTCGAGGCGCTTGGCGAACTGGGCGGTGAACACCTCGGGCATGTGCTGGACGATCGCGATCCCGGGCGCGTCCGGGGGCATCGCCTCGAGGAGCTCGCGCAGCGCCTCCGTGCCGCCGGTGGACGCGCCGACCACCACGACCTGCTGGGTGGTCCGCTGGATCGCCGGCGGGAGGCGGGCCGGGCCCGCGGGCTCGGGGGGCCGGAGCCCGGCGGACGCGCGCGGCGCGCGCCGGCGGACCCGGGCCTGCGAGGCGGCGCGGACGACCTGCACGATCCGCTGCGCCGAGTCCTCGAGGAAGCCCTTCACGCCGAGCCGCGGCTTCGCGACGACGTCGAGCGCGCCCTCCTCGAGCGCCTGCACCGCCACCTCGGAGCCGGGGTGCGCGAGCCCCGAGCAGACGACCACCGGGAGCGGGTCCTCCGCCATGAGCTTGTGGAGGAACGTGAGCCCGTCCATGCGGGGCATCTCGATGTCGAGCACGATCACGTCCGGGCGGTCGCGCCGCATCTTGTCCATCGCGATGATGGGGTCGTTCGCGGTGGTGACGGCCATCCCGGCCCGCCCCAGGATCTGGGAGAGGGCCTGGCGGACCACCGCCGAGTCGTCGATCGCGAGGACGCGGACGGGCATGTCAGGCCGCGGTCGCCGCGGGCCCGTACACGGTGGGCACCACCGGTCGCGCGCGCGTGGTGAACCCACCGAGGCTCTCGGCGTGGCCGAGGAACAGGTACCCGCGCGGATCGAGCCGCTCGACGAGCCGGTCGACCACGCGGATCTTGCTGGCGCGGTCGAAGTAGATGAGGACGTTGCGGCAGAAGACCAGGTCGAACGGGCCGGCCGGGAGCGCCTCGCCGACGAGGTTCACCCGGGCGAAGCGCACGACGGCGCGGAGCTCCGGCGCGGCCTTCATGAGCCCCTCCTGCTCGCCGAAGCCCTTCAGCATGAACGCCCTGAGGTGCGGCTCCGGGATCTCGTGCGCCTTCTCGATGGGCCAGATCCCCGCGCTCGCGCGGTCGAGCACCTTCGTCGAGAGATCGCTCGCGAGCACGTCGAGCTCCCAGCCGGACGGGAACGCGGCGAGGAGCGACATCGCGATCGTGTAGGGCTCCTCGCCCGTCGAGCACGCCGCGCTCCACACCCGCACGCGCCGGGGGCGGCGCCCGGCGTCGGCCTCCGCGCGCCAGGCGGGGTAGACGCGGTCCTCGAGGAACTCGAAGTGGCGCGGCTCGCGAAAGAAGTGGGTCTCGTTCGTGCAGATGGCGTCGAGCATCCGGATCCGCTCGGCCTCGTCGCGCTCGACCTGCTCGTAGTAGGCGCCGTACGAGGAGATCCCGAGCTCGCGCAGCCGCCGCGCGAGCCGGCCGACGAGGAGCGCCTTCTTCACGGGCGCGAGCCAGATGCCCGCCTCGCGGTTGATGAGCGCCTGGTAGCGGGCGAACTCCTCGTCGGACACGAGCAGCTGCGAGGCGGGGGCGTGCTCGGCTCCGGCGCGGTCTCGCCGCCGGAGCCTGCGCTCCGCCGCGCCCGCCGCACGCCCGGCCTCGAACCCCGCGGCGAAGCCGCGCTGCGCGGGCTCCTGCGCCTGCCACGCCTCGCTCCCGCGTCTGGGCCCCGTCGCCGCCACGTCCCCTCCGCCCTACGCCGCCGCGTCGCGCGCCGCGCGACGCAGAGTCTCGCGCAGGAGCCCGGGGACGTCCAGGATGAGCGCCACGCGCCCGTTGCCGAGGATCGAGGAGCCCGCCACGCCGGGGAGCCCCTTGAACATCGTCCCGAGCGGCTTGATCACGGTCGAGCTCTCCCCGTGGAGGGCGTCGACCGCGATGCCCGCCGCGTGCGCGCCGTGCTGCACGACCACGACGTTCTCGCGCGCGGGGGCGTCGCCCGTGGTGCCGAACAGCCGCCGCAGGCGGAGGTAGGGGAGGGGCTTGCCGCGCAGGCTCACCACGCCGAACGCGGCGCCGGCGGCGGTCTCCTCTCCCGGCAGCTCGATGCACTCGATGACCGCGTCGAGCGGCAGGATGTACACCTCGCCGGCGATCCCCACCTTGAACCCCTGGATGATGGCGAGGGTGAGCGGGACGCGGATGGTCACCGTCGTGCCCTTGCCCTCCTCGCTCTCGAGCGACACCGACCCGCGCAGCGCCTCGACGTTCCGGCGCACGACGTCCATCCCCACGCCGCGCCCGGAGATCTCGGTCACCTTCTCGGCCGTCGAGAAGCCCGGCTCGAACACGATGCGCGCGAGGTCCTCGTCGCTCGGACGGGCGGCGTCCGTGAGGCCGAGCGCCGCCGCCTTCTGGGCGATCCGCTTGCGGTCGAGCCCGGCGCCGTCGTCCGACACCTGGATCACCATGGCGCCGGCCTCGTGGAACGCGCGGAGCACGACCCGCCCCACCGGGTTCTTCCCGGCCGCCCGGCGCACCTCCGGCCCCTCGATCCCGTGGTCGATGGCGTTGCGGACCATGTGCGTGAGCGGATCGCGGACGTACTCGACGACGGCCGTGTCGACCTCGACGTCCTCCCCCTCGACGACGAGGCGCGCCTGCTTGCCCTGCGCGGTCGCCACGTCCCGGACGGTGCGGACGTGCTGGTGGAACGACGGCCCGATCGGCACCATCCGGGCCTTCATGATGAGCTCCTGCAGGTCGAGGTAGAGCCGGTCCGTCTCGCGGTGCGCCTCGAGGATCTCCTGGGGCGACGCGCTGTGCCGCTCGAGCATCTCGCCGAGCCGGCCGCGGGCGATGGCGATCTCGCCGGAGAGGTCGAGCATCCGGTCGAGCTTCGTCACGTCGACCCGCAGCGTCCGGCCGCCGCCGTGGGCGTGCGCGGCCGGGGAGGCCTCGTGCGGCCCGGCCCCGGCGCCCGGGAGCTGCGCGGGCGCCGCGGCGCCGCGGGCGGCGTCGGCGAGCTCCCGCCGGAACGACGTCACCGCGTCCGAGGGCGCCGCGCTGCCGGAGGAGGAGGCGGCGATCGCGCTGCGCAGGACGTCGACGGAGCGGAGGAGCAGCGTCACGAGCCCGTCCGTCACCGCCAGCGTGCGGTTGCGGAGGCGCTCCAGCACGTCCTCGAGGTCGTGCGCGACGTCGCGCACCACGTCGAACGCGACGAGCGACGCCGAGCCCTTGAGCGTGTGCGCGTCGCGGAACAGGCCGTGCAGGAGCTCCTCGTCGCCCGGCCGCACCTCGAGCGCGACGAGCGCCTGCTCCATCCGGTCGAAGATCTCCTCCGCCTCGGCCTGGAACGTCGCCAGGAGCGCTTCGCGATCGATCTCCATCTCGTCCACGGCGTCCTCCTTCTAAAGGAGCTTCACCCAGGCGGTGCCCTCGTCGGAGACGAAGACGAGCTTGCGCCCGCGCTCGCCGCCGACGTCGCGATCGAGCACGGGGATGCCCGCCTCGTCGAGCAGGCGCAGCGCGAGGGCGGCGTTCTCCTCGCCGAGCCGGCGCGCCTGCCGGACCGAACCGAGCACGCAGGCGCCGCCGAACACCTTGGCGACGAGGCCGCTCCGGGAGGCGCCGGCCCGCACCACCGCCTCCACGAGCTGGGGCACGGCGACCGTGCCGAACCGGGCGGAGCGCTCGCGCTCCACGTGGTGCGGCAGCAGGAAGTGGTTCACGCCGCCGACGCGGGTCGCCGGGTCCCACAGGCACACCGCGACGCAGGACCCGAGCACCGTCACGATGGCGGTCGGCTCCGCCGCCACCGCGAGCTGGCCGGCGTGCAGGTAGACCAGGGGCCGCGCGCCCGTGTCGGGCGCGCGCGCGGAGAGCACCGCGCCGGGTGCGCTGGCGGAGGCGGGCGGCACGCGGCCATCACCCCGCCGCGGCGGGTCCGCGCGGGTCGCGCAGCCGGAGCGCCAGCCCCGCGTGCGCGGAGAGCAGGTCGAAGACCGCGTGATCCGAGTCGTCGAGCACGGGCTTGTGGCCGAGGAGCCGGAAGATCGCGATCACGCCCGCGACGGAGTCGCCGACGCGGAGCGGGATGACGGCGGTGAGGTCCTCCTCGCCCGGGGCGGCGGGGGTGCCGTTCGCGACGAAGAGGCGGCCGGTGGCCGCGGCGCGGCCGATGGCGTCCTGCTCGAGCCCGAGGCGGTCGAGCGCGCGGGGCGGGACGCCGAAGGCGTGCACGAGCGAGAGGGCGCCGTCGCGGCGCTCGAACACCGCGAGCTCCTCCGAGCCCACGAGGTTCACCACGATCTCCTGGATCGCCGCGAGCGTGTCTGCGCGCGTCGCGCCGCCGTGGAGGCGCTCGAGCGCGACGTAGAGCTGGGCGAGGTCGGTGCTCTTCTCCTGGGCGGCGACGTAGTCGTCGCAGATGCGCCGGTGCTCGGCCTCGAGCTCGGCGAGCCGCTCGCGGAGGCGCTCGCGCTCCTCCTGGGCGTGCGCGACGGCCTCGCGCGCCAGGGCGAGCTCGGTCGCGAGCCGCTTCTTCTCGAGGTCGAGCGTCTCCGGGACGGAGGTCGCCCCCGGCGCGGGGGGGATCGCCGGGTGCGGCTCGGCCCCGAGCCGGTCCTTCTCGGTCCGGAGCGAGGCCACGAGCTCCTTCAGGCGCTCGTTCACCTCGCGGAGATCGCGGGTCCGTTCCTTCGCGGCGTCGGGGGCCGGCTTGCGCAGATCCGACATGGAGGGTCCTCGCCTCACTGCCCGAGGCAGCTCTTCACCTTCGCGAGCAGCTCGAGGCCGTTGATGGGCTTCGTGACGTAGTCGGTGCAGCCGCTCGCGTAGCCCGTCTCCACGCTCTGCAGCTCGCCCCGGGTCGTCACCATGATGACCGGGATGGCCTTCGTGTCGTCCTGCTCGCGGAGCCGCCGGCACGCCTCGTAGCCGTCCATCCGCGGCATGACCACGTCCATGAGGATGAGGTCGGGCCGCTCGGCGAGCGCCTTCTCCACGCCCTCCTGCCCGTCCTTGGCCGTGACGAGGTCATAGGGGCTCTTGGAGAGGATCATCCGCTCCATGAGCAACACGGTGGACGAGTCGTCCACGAGCAGGATCTTCTTGCGGTCCATGAGTTCTCCCGCACGGGGGGCCTGCAAGGACGGCACCAGGGTGAGCGCGACCCGTGCGGCCGGACGCCGCTGGACGCGACCCGGAGGATCCGAAATCGCACCTCGCCACCCGGTCGTGGTCACTCGCGTATTCCCGCGAGGTGGTCGGCTCGACCACCCCGGCGCCGACCGACCGACGCGGATCGCGGGCCGCGAGACTCGGGCTCGTCGAGGGGTGCTCGCGTACCCGGGTCGCGGGCGAGCTACTCGGCCCGAGCATCCGGGGCGCGCCGGCCGGCCCCTCGAGCCGCCGCGACCATCGGTCGCAGCCTCGAACCTTCCCGACCTTTCGCCGATGGAGAATCCTACCCAGGGCCCTTCCGGCGCCGAAGAAGAGGAACGTGCCAGCCACGCAGACGCAGAAGCCGGTGTCCTGGTCCGGCGATCACGATCGGTTCCTCGCGACGATCCTCGACACCGTCGGCTCCCTCGTGCTGGTGCTCGATCGCGAGGGGCGGATCGTCCTGTTCAACCGCGAGTGCGAGCGGGTCTCCGGGTACACCTTCGCGGAGCTCGAGGGACGGCACGTCTGGGACGTGCTCCTCCTCCCGGAGGACGTCGCGCGCGTGAAGGAGGTGTTCGGGCGGCTGCGCGCCGGGGAGTCGAACGCCTACGACAACGTTTGGGTCACCAAGGACGGGCGCCGCAGGGAGATCGCCTGGCAGAACACCATCCTCGGCGACGAGCGCGGCGACGTGCAGTTCGTCGTGCCGACCGGCGTCGACGTGACGGAGCGCCGCGTCGCGGAGCGCAAGCTGCGCGAGACCGAGGCGCGCCTCGCCGAGGCGGCGAAGCTCGAGGCGATCGGGCGCCTCGCCGGCGGCGTGGCCCACGACTTCAACAACCTGCTCGTCGTGATCCTGAGCCAGGCCGACGCGGTCCTCGACGCGCTCCCCCCCGCGGATCCCCTCCGCGACGACGTCGAGGAGATCGGCCAGGCGGCGCGGAAGGCCGCGGCGCTGACCCAGCAGCTCCTCGCCTTCGGCCGTCGCCGGGCGGTGCGCCACGTCCAGCTCGACCTGAACGCCGCGGTCGAGGACGTCAGCAAGATCCTGGTGCGCCTCGTCGGCGAGGACGTGCGGATCTCGACGCGGCTCGCGCCGGACCTCGGGGGCGTCCTCGCGGACTTCGGCGGCGTCCAGCAGGTCCTGCTGAACCTCGTCGTGAACGCACGCGACGCCATGCCGTCGGGCGGGACGGTGACGATCGAGACCGAGAACCTCGACCTCGAGCCCGCCTCCGCCGACGAGGGGCTGCCCGCCGGACGCTTCGTGGCGCTCTGCGTGACGGACACCGGCGCCGGCATGAGCGCCGAGGTGCGGAAGCACCTCTTCGAGCCCTTCTTCACGACGAAGGGGGAGGGGTGCGGGACGGGCCTGGGGCTGGCGACCGTCTTCGGGATCGTGAAGCAGGCGAGCGGCCACGTCCTCGTCGAGTCCGAGCCGGGCGCGGGCGCGCGCTTCCGGATCCTCCTGCCGCGGCACGACGCCCGGCCGGAGGGGCCGCCTGCGAGCGCGCCCGCCTCGACCCACCGCTCCGGCGCGGGCCGCTCGGTGCTGGTGGTCGAGGACGATCCCGCCGTCCTCCGCGTCGCCGCGCGGGCCCTCGAGGCGGACGGGTACCGGGTCCTCGCGACCGCCGATCCCGAGCGCGCGCTGCGCGAGGTCGCCGAGGGCCGGACGCGGTTCGACCTCGTCGTCACCGACGTCGCGATGCCGCGGCTGGGAGGCAAGGAGCTCGCCGCGGAGATCCACCGCGCCACCCCGCGGATCCCGATCGTGTTCATGACCGGGCACGCGGACGAGCGGCTGCTGCGCGAGGGGCTCCTCGCCGAGGGCGTCATCCTCGTGCGCAAGCCGTTCGAGCCGGCGGCGTTGCTCCAGGCCGTCTCCCGCGCCCTGGCGTCGGACCCCGGCGCGGCGAGGCGCGCGTCCTGACGCGGGTCCGGCCGCGACGGCCGGCTGCGATCGCGGGTCTCCGCGCGGACGCCACCGGCGAGCGTCGCTCGATCCGACGTGCGGGCGCCGGCGCGACGGTGGGGGCGCGCGGAGGACGATCGGCCATCCGGCGGACCGCGCGGCGGCGGCAACGCCCTGGAACGACGGCCGGTCGCGGCTGGCGCGCCGCGTGCCTCGGGCGCGTCCATGCTCGCCCTCCCGATCCTCGCCGCGGCGCTCGCGGCGGCGCCGC
>DASVZX010000414.1:0-7461 GCA_036391435.1 Anaeromyxobacter sp.
GGGGATGGCGCCGCGCGGCAGCCGCACCTCGGCGACGGTCCGCCCCGCCCCGGAGCGGAGCGCCGCGGTGCCGCCGTGCGCGCGCGCGACCTCCCGCACGAGGAAGAGCCCGAGCCCCAGGCCGCCGCCCGCGTGCGTCCCGCGCGCGAAAGGCTCGAAGAGCTGCGCCGTGGCGGGCGCCTCGCCCTCGTTCTCGACCTCGAGGACCACCTCCGAGGGGAGCCCCGAGACGCGCACCCGGACGGGCCCGCCGCCGCGGCCGTGGTCGAGCGCGTTCGCCACGAGGTTCGCGACCACCTGCGCCATCCGCTCGGGGTCGACCGTCGCGCGATCCTCGCCCTCGACCTCGAGCGCGACGTCCGCGTCCGGCCGCGCGTCCCGGACCTCGCCGAGCACGCGCGCGCAGACCTCGCCGACGCGCGCGTTCGCGGGAGCGACGGGGAGGAGCGCGCCGTTGCGCGTCCGCGCGAGGTCGAGCAGGTCGCGGATGAGCGCGTCCGTCCGATCGAGCGTCCGGATCATCCGGCCGACGGCGACGGTCTGCCGCTCGGTGAGCGGGCCGAGCCGGGGGAGCAGCGACGCGTTCCCGCGCAGGGCGCCGAGCGGATTGCGCAGGTCGTGGCTCACCACCGCCACGAGCCGCTCCTGGAGCGCGCCGGTGCGGCGGGCCTCCTCGCCGGCGGCCTCCGCCGCCCGCCGCGCGGCCTCCGCCTCGTGCCGCGCCTCGCGGTAGCGCGCGGCGATCCACGCCGCGGCTGCCCCGGTGACGACGAAGCCCCACAGCCGGTGCGCCTCCTCCACGTTCTCGACGCCGAGCTGGTACGCGGGGCCGAGGTACAGGAAGTCGAACCCGAGGGCGCAGAGCGCGACCGTCAGCAGCCCCGGCCCGAAGCCGCCGTGGAGCGCGGCGACGAACACGCCGACGATGGGGATGTAGAGGTACGCGCCCCCGAACGGCCGCGCGGTGATCCCGGCGGCCGCGAGCGCGAGGGCGGCGATCAGGATGGCGACGCCGTAGGCGGTCGCCGCGCGTCGAGCGGGGGTCATGGGCGCAGCGAGATCGTTCCCCGGAACAGCGCTCCGCGCAGGCAATTCCGTGCCCCCCGGACGGGGGGACGGCGGCGGCCCGGAAGCGGCGCGCGGCGCCCCGCGTCACTCCCGCCGCGGCGCGAGGCCGTCGCCGTCCGCCTCGGCGAGGGCGTGCGGGGGGTCGCCGCCCGGTGCCCGCGCCTCCTCCTCCTGGATCTCGAGCCCCCAGGGCCCGAGCCCGCCGGCCGGCGCCGCGCCGAGGTTCGCGCGGACCACGAGGCCCGATCGCCGGAGCGTGAACGCGGTGCCCTCGCGCCGGACCTCCGGCCAGCCGGCCGCGATGGCGTCGCGGTGCTTGCGGCGGAGCGCGAGCAGCCGCCGGTAGTGCTCCCGGAGCGCGCCGTGGCGCCCGTCGCGCCGGTGCGAGGGGCGCGAGCGGCGGAAGGTCTCCGGGTCCTGCGGGTCCGGCACGTCCTCCGCGCCGGTCCCGATGAACTCCTTCCTGCGACCCTCCGAGACCGCCTCCGCGAGCGCGCGATCCCCGTGGCTCGTGAAGTAGAGGAACGGCGCGGTCTCGCCGTACTCCTCGCCCATGAAGAGGAGCGGGAGCGCCGAGCCGAGGAGGACGAGCGCCGACGCGGGGCGGAGCGCCTCCCACGGCACGAGCGAGGCGATCCGCTCGCCCGCGGGCCGGTTCCCCACCTGGTCGTGGTTCTGCAGGCACGCGACGAACCGCGACGGGGCGAGCCCGCGGGCGGAGGTGCCCCGGGGCTCTCCGCGGTACCGCGAGATCTCGCCCTGGTACGCCCAGCCCTCGGCGAGCGCGCGCGCCACGTCCTCCGGCCGCCCGAAGTCGGCGAGGAACGCGTGGCGCTCCCCGGTGACGAGCGCGTGGATCGCGTGGTGGAGGTCGTCGGCCCAGACCGCGGAGACGCCCCACCCGCGCGGCGGCGGCTCGAGCAGCGCCCGGTCGTTCCGGTCGTCCTCGGCGATGACGTGGACCCGCCGGCCGGCGGCGTCGCCCGCCGCGCGCACCGCGAGGGCGATCTCGGCCACGAGGTGGCGGGGGCTCGCGTCCTGGATCGCGTGCGTCGCGTCGAGCCGGAGCGCGTCGGCGTGGAAGTCGCGGATCCAGCGCGCCGCCGCGCCCACCATGAGCGCCCGCACGGGCGCCGAGCTCCTGCCGTCGTAGTCGAGGCCGTCGCCCCACGCCGAGCGGTGGCGGGGCGTGAGGTAGGGCGCGAGCTCCGGCAGGTAGTTCCCCTCGGGCCCGAGGTGGTTGTAGACGACGTCGAGGCACACCGCGAGGCCGAGGGCGTGCGCGCGATCCACGAAGCGCTGCAGCGCCTCCGGGCCGCCGTACGCCTCGTGCACCGCCCAGGGCGAGACGCCGTCGTAGCCCCAGTTCCGGTCGCCGGCGAAGGGCTGGAGCGGCATCGGCTCGACGCAGGTGACGCCGAGCTCCACGAGCTCCGGCAGCCGCGCCGCCGCCGCGTCGAGCGTCCCCTCCGGGGTGAACGTCCCGACGTGCAGCTCGTAGAAGACGAGGTCCTCGAGCGCCAGGCCGCGCCAGCCCGCGTCGGCCCAGGGGTGGCGGCCCGCGTCGAAGAGCTGCGACGGTCCGTGGACGCCGTCCGGCTGCCGCGCCGTCGCCGGGTCGGGCCGCACGCGATCGCCGTCCACGACGAGCGCGTACCGCGTGCCGTCGCCGGCGCCGGGCACGACGCCCTCGTACCAGCCGCGGCTCGCCGGCCGCAGGGGGTGATCGGCGCCGCCCGTCCGGATCTCGAGGCGGTGCGCCCGCGGCGCCCAGACGCGGAACCGGGCCCCGCCGGGGAGGAGCGCCGGTCCGTGCTCGCGCCTGGCCATGCGGGGTCAACGTACGCAGCGCCCGGCGCACCCGGGAACCCCGCCTTAATGTCCGGGGGGTGCGACGACAGCGGGTCTCGACGGCCGAACCGCTCGTGCGCTAGCTTGGCTCCCCCTCGGGCTCCCGCGACCGGCGGGGCGCGCCCGCCGGCCTCCGGATCTCCGGAGCTTCTCTCGGAAGGAACCTTCAGTGATGGCCTCGAACGATCGTCCCACCACGAACCCCCATCTCCTCGCCTGGGTGGACGAGATGGCGAAGCTCTGCAAGCCCGACCGCATCTCCTGGTGCGACGGGTCCGAGGCCGAGAAGGTGCGCCTCACCGAGCAGGCGGTGGCGCAGAAGGTCCTCATCCCGCTCGACCAGAAGAAGTGGCCGGGCTGCTACTACCACCACTCGCACCCGGGCGACGTGGCGCGGGTCGAGCACCTCACGTTCATCTGCACGCCGACGCGGGAGGAGGCCGGGCCGACGAACAACTGGATGGATCCGAAGGAGGCGTACCGGAAGCTCGCGGGCATCTACGACGGCGCGATGAGGGGCCGGACGATGTACGTCGTGCCCTACATCATGGGCCCGAACGACTCGCCGGCGGCGAAGATCGGCGTCGAGCTCACCGACTCCATCTACGTGGCGCTCAACATGGGGATCATGACGCGGATGGGGAAGGTCGCGCTCGACCGGCTCGGCGAGGGGAACGACTTCAACCGCGGCCTCCACTCCGTCGCCGACCTGAACCCCGAGCGGCGCTTCATCTGCCACTTCCCGCAGGACAACACGATCTGGTCGGTCGGCTCCGGGTACGGCGGGAACGCGCTCCTCGGCAAGAAGTGCCTCGCGCTGCGCATCGCGAGCTACCTCGCGAGGAACGAGGGCTGGCTCGCCGAGCACATGCTCATCCTCGCGGCCGAGAGCCCGGAGGGGAAGGTCTCCTACGTCGCCGCCGCGTTCCCGTCCGCCTGCGGCAAGACCAACTTCGCGATGCTCATCCCGCCGAAGACCTTCGACGGCTGGCGGATCCGCACGGTGGGCGACGACATCGCGTGGATGCGCGTCGGCGACGGCGGCCAGCTCTGGGCCGTGAACCCCGAGTTCGGCTACTTCGGCGTCGTCCCCGGGACGAACTACAAGACGAACCCGAACGCGATGAAGTCGATCGAGAAGGACACGATCTTCACGAACGTCGCGCGGACGGCGGACGGCGACGTGTGGTGGGAGGGCAAGGACGACCAGGCCCCCGCCGAGCTCATCGACTGGAAGGGGCAGCCCTGGAAGCGGGGCTCGACGGAGAAGGCGGCGCACCCGAACAGCCGCTTCACCGCGCCGATGTCGAACAACCCCGCGCTCTCGCGGTTCGCCCACGACCCCAAGGGCGTGCCGATCTCGGCGCTCATCTTCGGCGGCCGCCGCTCGACGACGATGCCGCTCGTGCTGCAGTCGTTCAACTGGCTGCACGGCGTGTACCTCGCCTCGACGATGGGCTCCGAGACGACGGCCGCGGCGTCGGGGCTCAAGGAGGGCGTCCGGCGCGACCCGATGGCGATGCTGCCCTTCATCGGCTACGACGCGGGGACCTACTTCCAGCACTGGCTCGACATGCAGAGCCGGATCCCGACCCCGCCCAAGATCTTCATGGTGAACTGGTTCCGGAAGGGCGCGGACGGCAAGTTCCTCTGGCCGGGCTACGGCGAGAACATGCGCGCCCTGAAGTGGATCCTCGATCGCTCGCACAACCGGATCGGCGCGCAGGAGACGCTCGTCGGGTTCGTGCCGCGGATGGAGGACCTGAACCTCTCCGGCCTCGACGTGAGGGAGGAGGCCGTGCGCGAGGCGATGCGCGTGGACCTCGGCGAGTGGGAGGCGGAGCTCGAGGCGCAGCAGGAGTGGTTCGACAAGATCGGCAAGACCCTGCCGCGCCCGATCGCGCTCCAGCGCGAGGTGCTCCTCGAGCGCGTCAAGTCGGCGCGGAAGATCACGTAGCGGGCGAAGGAGCGGGCCGGGTGTGCACGCTCGCCGTCGCCTTCCAGCTCGATCGCCGCTGGCCCGTCCTCGTCGCCGCGAACCGCGACGAGCGGATGGGGCGCGCGGCGGAGGGCTGGGCGCTGCGCGCCGGGCCGGGGGGGACCCGCCACGCCGCGCCGCGCGACGCGCTCGCGGGCGGCACGTGGATGGGGGTGTCGGCGGCGGGCGTCTTCGCCGGGCTCACGAACTACCACGCGCCCCTCGAGTGGTACCCGGACCCGGACCGGCGCTCGCGCGGCGAGATCGTCGGCCTCGCGCTCGCCGCGCCCTCGGCGGAGGCGGCCCGCGCCGCGCTCGCCACCGCGCCGGCCGAGCGCTGGAACCCGTTCCACCTCCTCGTCGCGGACGCGCGCTCGGCGTTCCTCTGGTGGTACGACGGCGAGCGCGCCGGGACGCGGTCGCTCGGCCCCGGCCTCCACGTCGTCACCGAGCGCTCGCCGGACGGGAGCTGCCCGCGCGGCGACCTCGTCCGCGCCCGCTGGCCGGTCGATCCCGCGCTGCCGAGGCTCCGCGAGCTCCTGACGGTGCACGCCCCGCCGCCCGAGCGCGCGACCTGCATCCACGCGGACCCGGTCTACGGCACGCGCTCCTCCGCGATCCTGCGGCTCGCCCCGGATCTCCGGACCTCGGAGCTCTACGTCGCGGACGGGCGGCCGTGCGTGACGCCGCACGAGGACCGCTCCGATCTCCTCGCGGCGCTCGCGCGAACCGCTTGACGGGACGCGCGGACCGCGCCAGATACCGGTCGCCATGGGCCTGCTCGACCGCATGTCGTTCCAGAAGCGCGAACCCGATCCGCCGGAGGCGATCGACGTCACCGAGGCGGGCGACGTCCGGATCGCCTGGCCCGGCGGCCCCGAGGTCTCCATCCCCGCCTTCCGCCTGCGCGACCTCTGCCCGTGCGCCGGCTGCGTCGAGGAGGGGACGGGCCGGAAGATCCTCGATCCCGCGACGATCCCCGCCGACGTCCGCCCGGTGAAAGTCGAGGCCGTCGGGAACTACGCGATCCAGATCACCTGGTCCGACGGCCACTCGACCGGCATCTACTCCTGGCGGACGCTGCGCGAGGCGTCCGGCCTGTCACCCGTGTAGCCCGCGCTCCCCCGCACGCATTCCCCCTCTCCCCGGGGCAGAGCCCACGGGAGAGGGTTGGGGAGAGGGACCGGGGCCGGCCGGTCGGGCCCGGCCCGTTCCCGTCTACACGTGGCTCCGCGCGGGCACGGCCACGTGGGCGTGCCGGTTCACGTCCGGACCGTGCCCGCCGCGCTCGCGGCCGAAGCGGATCGCGCGCGGATCGCCGGCGCCGCCCCGGAGCGCGTGCACGAGCAGCTTCACCGTGTTCGCGTCCGCCTGCCCCTCGATGGCCTCGGAGACGAGCACGTCCGCGGCGCCGCGGGCGTCGTACGCCGCGGAGCGGAACGGACGCGGCTGCGTCAGCGCGGCGAACGCGCTCGCCACCGCGACGACCTCCATCGACCGCGTCGGCTCGGCGCGGAGGTTCGGGTAGCCCTGGCCGCAGCGCCAGTGATGGCCGAGGGCCGCCGACACGGCCGGATGCTCGCCGAGCACGCGGGCGAGGTGATACGCGCCCACGAACGGGTGAGCGGCGACCCGGAGCGCCTCGTCGTCCCCGAGCCGCTCGCGGAGCCGCCCGAGCCGCGGCGGCAGGAAGCGCATCCCGAGGTCGTGGAGCAGCGCCGCCGCGGCGAGCTCCGGCACGCCCCGCGCCTCGCCGACGACGCTGAACAGCATCCGCACGGCGACGGCCGAGGTCGCGAAGGCGTGGCCGTGGATGGGCGAGGCCGCGCGGCGCAGCGCGAGCAGCTCCTCGAACAGGGCCGACGGCAGCCGGATCGCGAGGATCGCACGCCGGACCGCGTCCTTGGTGCCGCCGTCCGGGAAGAGGTGGCGGTAGGCGTGGTCGTGGAGGGGGGCGGCGACGTCCGCCGCGAGCCCGGTGTCGGCGAGCGGGATCCGCGGCCCGGGACGGGCTGCGGCGGCCGCGTCCGCGATGGACTCCGGCGAGAGGACGACCCCGCGCGCGGCGATCACCTCGCCGCGCGCGTCGACCAGGTCTTCCGGCAGGATCAGTCGGTCGAACACCCGGCCGGAAACGGTAGCAGAACCGACGCGGGAAATGGGAAGGCACCCCAACGGTGCCGGCCGCCGCCCTTCCGTGTGGGGGCCCGCCAGCTCCGGCGGGGGGCGGCGCATCCGCCGCGGGGGCTCCGCCTCGCTCGGGGCGAGGGCCCGCACGCGGGGGGTCGCCCGGCGCGACCGCCGCGCGGAGCGGGCCGGCTCCTCTCGCCCCCGCGACGCGCACCGGCCCGGAGGTCCCGAGCCCGTGCCCGAGCCCGAGCCCGGGATCTTCGGGCGCGGGCGCGGGCTCGTTCACGGGATCGGCAGAGATGGGATGAGAAGGCCGCTCTCCGAGGGAGTCAGGCGTAGCCTGCTCCAACGTGGACTGGGACCACAAGGAGAGCGGCCATGGGAAAGCGTAACACCGTGTTCGTCGGATGCGACGTGGGCGACAAGACGAGCGA
>DASVZX010000415.1:0-7106 GCA_036391435.1 Anaeromyxobacter sp.
CCGCTCGTCCCCCAGATCAGCGCGCGAGAACTCGGCCGATGCCGGCCGAACCTTCGTCGGCTTCGCCATCCATCCGTTGGATCACACTCGGGATCCCCGCGCAAACTCCGGCGCCGGAGATGTGTAGGATCCTTTGGACCATTTCCGCGAATTCAAGTTGAGCCGCTCGCGACGCCGGAAGCGCGACATCACGGCGCGGAAGCGCCGGATCGTACCCGCCGCGCCACGAAACGCACCGTCCCGCGCCCGCGCCCCCCGTCACCCCGCGTTCAGCCACTCCTCGTACGCCTCGAACCCGTGCGCCCGCCCGAGGAAGTCCTTCACGAGCTCGGCCGCGGGCTTCGTCCCGCCCGCCTCCAGGATCGCCTTCCGGTAGCGGCGCGCGACGGCCGCGTCCATGAGCCCTGCCCGGCGGAACGGGCCGAAGAGGTCCTTCGCGATCACGAGCGACCACATGTACGTGTAGTAGATCGCCGAGTAGCCGTCGAGGTGGCCGAACGACTCGTGGAAGAACGTCCCGTCCACGTGCCGGAACGGCGTGTAGCGCTCCTGCAGCTCGGCGACGAGCGCGGTCGTGTCGAGCCCCTCGGGGTCGCGCTGGTGCAGCTCGAGGCTCGTCGCGGCGTAGAACATCTGCTGGCGGACCATGAGCCCCTTGCCGTACTCGTCCGCGGCCTTCATGCGCGCGACGAGCGCGGCGGGGATGGGCTCGCCGGTCTCGACGTGCCGCGCGAAGCGCGAGAGCACGCCGGGATCCCAGACCCACTCCTCGAGCATCTGCGAGGGCGCCTCGACGAAGTCCCACTCCGTCGCGACGCCCGCCTGCGCCGCCCAGCGCGTGTGGCCGCCGAGCACGTGGTGCAGGAGGTGGCCGAACTCGTGGAAGAAGGTCTTCACGTCCCCGTGCTCCATGAGCGCGGGCGCGCCGGGGCCGGGGCGCGGGAAGTTGCAGACGAGCACGCCCTCCGGCAGCCGCACGCCCTCCTGCCCCGACGCGAGCGTGAACTGGGCGTAGTGCTTGTACTTGCCGTCGCGCGGGTGCATGTCGAGGTGGATGCGCCCGAGGAGCCGGTCGCCCTCGACCACGTCGTAGGACTCGACGTCGGCGTGCCAGCTCGGCGCGCCCTCGACGCGGCGGTACGAGATGCCGAACAGGCTCCCGGTGACGTCGAGCACGCCGTCCTTCACGCGCCGGTACTCGAAGTACGGCCGCACCGACTGCGAGTCGAACCCGTACTGCTCCGCCTTCACCCGCTCCTGGAGGTACGCGGAGTCCCACGGCTCGACGCGCTCGGCGCCGGGGACGTCCTGGCGCTTGCGCTCGAGGAGCTGCGCGTGGTCGCGCCTCATGCGCGCCTCGGCGGCGCGCGCGATCTTCTCGACGAACGCGGCCGCCGCGTCCGCCGAGCCGATCATCTTGTCCTCGGTGACGTACGCCGCCCACGAAGGATACCCGAGCACGCGCGCCAGCTCCGCGCGCCGGGCGAGCATGCGGGAGAGCACGTCGAGGTTCCGCGGGTGGCCGCGCAGACGGTAGAGCCGCCAGAGCGCCTCGCGGGCGCGCCCGCTGCGCGCGTAGGTCATGAACGGCACGTAGTCCACGTTGTCCGTCGTGACGGTCGCCTTCCCGTCCGGGCCCGTCGGGTGCGCGCGGCGCCAGTCCTCCGGGAGCCCGTCCAGCTCGGCGGGGTCGAGCTCGAGCCGGCGCACGTCGTCCTTGATGTTCCGCCCGAACTCCTGGCCGATGCGGACGAGCTCCTCCCGCAGCGCGCGGACCCGCGCGCGCGTCGCGTCGTCGCGGTCGACGCCGGCGCGCCGGAAGTCGCGCAGGCTCTTCGCGACGAGGTGGCGCGTCGCCGCGTCCTCGCCGGAGACGTCGAGCGCGGCGAGCGCGTCGTGGAGGCCGCGGTCGAGCGAGAGCTCCGTCGAGAGGGCGTCCACCTCCTGCTCGCACCGCTCGGCGACGTCCCGCATGGCGGGGTCGGGGTGGACGTTCCGGGCGAGGCTCGCCCGCGCCGCGGCCTCGCCCAGCGCCGCGAACGCCGCGTCGAAGGCGCGGAGCGTCACCGAGGGACCGGCGGCGCCGGACTCCCGCGCGCGCGCCGCCTTGGCGCGGGCGGTCTCCATGTCGGCGCGGCAGCCGCGGGCGAACGCGTCCGGCGGGCCGCACAGCTGTCGAGAGGCGTCGGGGATCATCTCGGGATGATAACGATCGGCCGCCTGGACGCACCCGCGTCCCTCCGCCCGGGACGCCCCCGGGTGGCCCGGCCGCCGCGACCCGCGCCGCCGGTGCATCCCGTGAACGCGCCCGTGCCCGAGCCCGAGCAGAGGCCGGGCCCGGGCGCGTGCACGTTCACGGCGTGAGGAGCCGCTCAGGGCCGGGGCGGCGTCGCCGGCGCCGCGGGCTTGCGCCCCTGCGCGCTCGGCTTGCCCTTCGCCCCGCCGTCCGGGGTCCCTTCACCCTGCGCACCGTGGGCGCGCGCGAGCGACGGCGCGACGTCCTGCACGATGTGCGGGATCGCCGCGGAGATCCGCTGCTGGACGGTCTCGATCACCTGGCGCGAGACGGTCGGCAGCTCGGAGACGAGCTTCTTGCCGGGCCCGCTCTCGTAGAACGTGCCGATCGCCCGCAGCTCGTCCTCGCCGAACCGGCCCGCGAGCGCCTGCGCCTGCAGCCGCACGACCTCCTCGTAGCCGACGGCCTCGTCGAGGCGGCCGCGGATCCGCTGCTCCGCGTCCTTCGGCGCCTCGCCGCCCTGCGACTTCACCGCCGCCGCGATCTGGGACGAGAGCGACGCCGCGTACTCCTTCATCGTCTCGTTCCAGTTCTCGCGGGTCGTGAGCGCGCGCGCGACCCGCTCGGCGGCGGGCGACGGCTTGGCGGCGCCGGCGGACGGCTGCCCGGCGGGAGACGGGGCGGCGGCTCCCTTCCCGGCGGAGGGCGCGGCGCTCGGGCTCTTCCCCGATCCGGGCACGTCCCGGGCGGCGGACGCCGAGGTGGCGAGCGTGAGTGCGGCGGCGAGGACGGCGGCGCGGATCATGGTCGGTTCCTCCCGCTCAACGGTAGCCACCCCGCGGCCGGCGGCCGTGCCGCCCGCCTCCGCGGCCGGGGGACGGTGCGGGAGCCGAACGCGCGCGCACGATTGACGCATTGCGTCTCCCGGTCCGGGTGGGCAGGTTCCGGCCATGAAGACCATGGACGCGATCGCAGTGCTGAAGAAGGACCACGCCGAGGTCGAGCGCCTGTTCGTGCGCTTCGAGCGGACCCGCGGCGCGCAGGAGCGACGCCGGATCGCCGACCGGATCGTCCGCGAGCTCTCGATCCACGCGGCGATCGAGGAGCAGCTCGTCTACCCGCGCCTCCGGGGCCGGCTCGACGGCGCGGAGGGCGAGGTGCTCCTCGCGCTCGAGGAGCACCACTTCGCGAAGGTGGCGCTCACCGAGATCGAGGCCCTGCCCGAGGAGAGCGAGCGGCTCGAGCCGAAGGTGCGCGTCCTCGCGGAGAACGTCCGGCGCCACGTCCGGGAGGAGGAGCGGCAGCTCCTGCCGGCGCTGAAGCGGCTCCTCTCGGCGGACGAGCTCGTCGAGCTCGGCGACGCGCTCGTCTCCGCGAAGCGGCTCGCGCCGACCCGGCCGCACCCGGGCGCGCCGGACGAGCCGCCGGGCAACGTCCTCACCACCCCCGCCGCCGCGGTCTACGACCGCGGGCGCGACGCGCTCTCGAAGGGGCTCGACCGGGTCGTCGCGCGCGGGCGCGGCGTCGTCGAGCAGGCGCTCCGCCGCGGCGAGCAGGCCGCGCGCAGCGCCCGCCACCGGATCGGGCGCGGGCTCGAGCAGGCCGGCCGCGAGGTCCGCCCGAACTCGCACTGATTCTCCCTCCCCCCTGCAGCGCAGGGGGGAGAGGGTTGGGGAGAGGGGCCGGGTCCGCGCGGCGCGCGCGACGCCCGCGCGCGTCACAGCTCGGGCTTCGTCTCGCGCATCATGAGGGCCGTCACCGACTCCTTCGGCGACACGCCCTCGTACAGCACCCGGTAGACGACCTCGGTGATCGGCATCTCGACCCCGAGGCGGCGCGCGAGCTCGCGCGCGCTCTTCGCGTTCCGCACGCCCTCGGCGACCTGCCCGAGCTCCTTCTGGATCTGCTCGGCGGTCTTGCCCTGCGCGAGCCCGCGGCCGACGGTCCGGTTGCGCGAGAGGTCGGAGGAGCAGGTGAGCACGAGGTCGCCGAGGCCCGCGAGCCCGGACAGCGTGAGGGGGTTCGCCCCCTTGCGCACGGCGAGGCGGGAGATCTCGGCGAGGCCGCGCGTGATCAGCGCCGCGAGCGCGTTCGCGCCGAAGCCGAGGCCGTCGGCGATGCCGGCGGCGATCGCGACCACGTTCTTCACGCAGCCGCCGATCTCGCACCCGACCACGTCCCCGGAGGTGTACGGCCGGAAGGTCTTCGTGTGGAAGGCGTCCTGCACCTGCTTCGCGATCCGCTCCCAGCGCGCGGCGACGGTGACCGCGGTCGGCAGCCCCTTCGCCACCTCCTTGGCGAAGGACGGCCCGGAGAGGATCGCGAGGTAGGGGTGGAGCGGGACGGGGAGGACGTCCTCCATCACCTCGCTCATCGTCATGAGCGACTCGAGCTCGATGCCCTTGGCGACGCAGACGATGGGGGTGCCGGCGTGGATGTGCCGCTTCGCCTCGATCGTCACCTGCCGGACGGCGTGCGAGGGGACGGCGACCACGACGAGCTCGGCGCCCTCGAGCGCCTTCTGCACGTCCGGCGTCGCGTGGAGCGTCGTCGCGAGCGGTGCGCCGGGCAGGTAGCGATCGTTCCGGTGGTTCCTCGCGATGTCGTCGAGGACCGCGGCGTCCTTGTCCCACGAGGTGACCGTGTAGCCCTTGCCGGCGAGGAGCGAGGCGAGGGCGGTGCCCCAGGAGCCGGCGCCGAGGACGGCACAACGCATGGTGAAGTCTCCTTTGGGGCGATCCTAGCCGGGCCGCCGGGGGCGCCGCGCGGAATCGCGGGGCGTGACGCCGATCAGGAGACGAGGGATACCGCGAACGGGCGGGCGCGTCGACCGCCGCTCCCTACGTGCTGCCGGGGGCGACGGTGAACTGGTTGCAGCCCGTGAAGTCGAACCGCCAGCCCTGGTCCGGGTACGTCGCGTACGACATGCCCGGCGGGCGCGGGTCCCAGACCTGCTCGACGGTGAAGGAGCCGCTCGCGATGCAGAAGGGAGCGGCCTGGTAGCCGAGGTGCTGCAGGGCGAGCGAGGTGCGGAGCCCCGCCGTGATCCCCATCGCGCTCGCGACCGCGTAGGAGGACGCCGTGCCGTCGATCTCGGTCGCGGTGACGGTCACGTCGCCGTCGAGGACCGCGCTGACGTCCTCGGTGATCGTCTGCCCGGTCGTGCCGGCCATCACCAGCACCGTGTGATCCTCGACGTGCCACTGCGTCCGGCCGGGCGTGCCCGACGACGTGAGCCAGCCGGTGATGTCCACGGTGACCGTCCCGCTCGCGTCGGTCGTGACGAGGTGGCACCCGCTCCACGTGATCGTCGTGAGCGCCGCCCCCGGGTCCACCTGCACGCAGGCCGGCATCTGAGACATGTCGAACGCCTGGCGCACGGCCGCGCCGGCGAGCTTCGCGGACGCCCCGGAGGGCGCCCCCGCGACGCCGATCGTGCCGAGCTGCGCGGCGAGCTGGTCCGCGAGCCCCGGCAGGCCGTAGGTCGGCTGCGACGCGAGGGTGGGGTCGAGCGGCGTGAAGCTCGCGCCGAGCGTCGTCGTGGCGGCGCCGACCGCCGACGTCTCGTTCGCGACGGGCGCCCGCGGCGCCGCGTACCGGATCGGGTGCTCGTCCTTCTGGCTGCTGCACGCGGCGGCGAGCGCGACGACGCCGACGGCGAGGATCCTCTTCATGTGCCCCTCCGGATCGCCGGCCGGCACGCCGGCGCCTTGCCTCGCGGTGAATACCGCGATCCATAGCACGCCCCCGGGCGCGCGGGCGCGACGGGCGCACGCCCACCCCGGGCGCCGCGGTGGTGCGATGTGGGCGGGCGCCCGCTCAGCGCGGCGCCGGCGCCGCCGCCGTCGCGCCGGTCCGCTCGAGGGCGGCGCGATCCCATCCGCCGAGCGTCGCGCCCGCGACGTACACCGCGTCGGCGAACGCGCCGACCTCGGCCGCCGGATCGCGCGCGGCCCGCACCGCGGCGTAGGGGAGCACGAACTCGCCGAGCCGGGCGTCGTAGCGCGCCGCCGCCGGGCGCAGCCGCACCTCGCGGAACCCCTCGGGCTCGGGCGCGGCGTACCCGTACAGCACGGGCTCGTCGACGCGGACGCCGCCGGCCGAGACGCCGCCGGGCCAGAAGCCGACCGAGATCACCTCGTGCGAGTAGGCCTCGCGGGTGACGCGATCGGCCCCCGGGCGCTCGGGCGCCCGCCGTCCGGAGAACCGCGACCACGCGAGGTCGAAGCTCCCCCAGAAGAACTGGACCGGGCTCTGCTTGCCGAGGTACCCGCTCGCGCGGTCCCTCAGGGCGGCGTCGCAGCGGCGCAGCACCTGCCAGAACCGGTTCGCTGCCTCGGGGTCGTAGGCGCCGGGCGCGTCGTCGCGATCGAACGGGACCGGATCGGGGACCTCGACCGGCGTCGTCCAGACGTGCGTTTCGATCCCGACCCCGCGGAGGAGCCCGAGGTAGAGGTCGAGGAACGCGTGCACGCTCCGCGGCACGAGCGGCAGCTCGGCCGTGCGCCCGCCGTCGGCGCGCAGCACGAGCGCGTGATCGACGAGGTCGAGCTCGACGTCGATCGACCGCTCTCCCTGCCGGATCGGCGACGCGCTCGAGAGGCCGCGCGCCGACACGCGCAGCGCGCAGTGCCACCAGTGGTTCTGCGGGCACGCGCAGGCGAGCAGCGTCTTCCCGACGATCTGCGTCCACATGTGCAGCGACCGGTACGTCGGAAGCCACGGGTCGAGCGGCAGGTCCGGCCAGGGCTGCTTCGTGTCGTCGGGCATCGGCGGCGACCTCCTCGTCCCCGAGTCGTTACGGCGCCCGCGCTCCGGCGCGACGGCCCCGCGGGGTCTCCCGCGCGCGGCGTGCGGCCGCTCACCCGAC
>DASVZX010000416.1:0-5985 GCA_036391435.1 Anaeromyxobacter sp.
AGCCGCGCGGTGGTGGCGCGCTTCGCCGAGTCGGAGGCGGGTCGCGCCCTCGCGGCCGCGGGGCGCGACGGGCGGCTGTCGCGCGAGGTGCCGTTCCTGCTCCGGCTGCCCGGCGGCCCGTCCGCCGCGGCGGGCGCGGACGGCGCGATCCCGGACGCGTACGTCGTCGGCGCGATCGACGCGCTCGTCCTCGGCCGGCGCGGCGAGCCCATCACCGTCGTCGACTACAAGTACGCGACCGCGCGCCCCGGCGCGGCGGAGCGCTACCGGATCCAGCTCCTCGCGTACGCGCTCGCGGCGCGGCGCGCCCATCCGGGGGCGCGCGTCCGCGCCCGCCTCCAGTTCCTCCGCGGCGATCTCCGCGCCGTGGACCTCACGCCGGCCGAGGCGGAACTCGCGGCGTTCGCGCGCGAGGCGCCCGCGCTCGCGTGGGACGCGCACCGCGGCGCCGGCGATCGGCCGCCCGCGGAGCTCGGCCGGGACGAGGCCCGCTGCCGCGCCGAGGGCTGCGGCTTCGTCTCTCGCTGCTTCGCCGCGGCGCAGCACGCGCCTCGCGAGGGAGGGACGGCGAGCGGGGGCTTTTCCCCTTGCCTCGCTCCACGCGAGGTCTCTACATTGCGGCCGGCTCCAGCCGGTCCTACGTAAGTCCTCTCCGAACACCCGAACGTGGGAGACACGAAGATGCCCGAGCGAACGACGGCGCGCGTGCAGGAGATCCTGTCCTGGTACCAGTCCGACAGCCCCGGGACCCTGGCGAACCTCCACCGCATGCTCATGACCGGCACCCTCGCCGGCACGGGCAAGATGGTCATGCTCCCCGTCGATCAGGGGTTCGAGCACGGCCCGGCGCGCTCGTTCGCGCCGAACCCGCCGGGCTACGATCCCGACTACCACTTCCAGCTCGCCATCGACGCGGGCTGCAACGCGTACGCGGCGCCGCTCGGCTTCATCGAGGCCGGGGCGCGCAAGTTCGCCGGGCAGATCCCGCTCATCCTGAAGCTCAACAACTCCGACTCGCTCTCGAAGCTCGGCGGGGCGCCGGTCTCGGCGGTCACCGCCTCGGTGAAGGACGCGGTGCGGCTCGGCTGCGCGGCGATCGGGTTCACGATCTACCCCGCCTCCGACGCCCGGAACTCCATGTACGAGAACCTCCGCGCCATCGCCGAGGAGGCGAAGGCGCACGGCCTCGTGGTGGTCGTGTGGAGCTATCCGCGCGGCACCGGCGTCTCGAAGGACGGCGAGACCGCGGTGGACATCAGCGCGTACGCGGCGCAGATCGCCTGCCAGCTCGGCGCGCACATCGTGAAGGTGAAGCCGCCCAAGGACCTCGTGGAGCACCCCGAGGCGAAGAAGGTCTACGAGAAGTACCAGATCCCGACGAAGACGCTCCCCGATCGCGTGCGCCACGTCGTGCAGTCCGCGTTCAACGGGAAGCGGATCGTCATCTTCTCCGGCGGCGAGGCGAAGGGGACCGACGAGGTGCTCGCCGAGATCCGGGGCATCAAGGAGGGCGGCGGGTTCGGCTCGATCATGGGGCGGAACGCGTTCCAGCGTCCGAAGGCCGAGGCGCTCAAGCTCCTCTCCGACGTGATGAAGATCTACGCGAGCTGATCGGCGGTCCTCCGGCCCGGACGCGACGGGCGCGCGGCCGGAGGCGCATCCCCGGGGGCGGCGCTCGCAAGGCGCCGCCCTCGGCGCTTCGGCGGGGGAGCGGACGTCGTCGCGCGCCGCGCGCGGACCGGGCCCGGGAGGGGCGGGGCCCACGCAGGCCGATGCGTCCCGTGGGCACCGCATGGAACATGCCGTCGGCACGCCTTTTTGCTTGCCACCCCGGGCGGCCGGGGTTTATACGGATTCACCTTTTTTTCCGCGGCCTTCTTCACCGCGGTCTTCGCAGCGGCTCGAAATAACGGCCCGGGCGGGGCCGCGGCCCGTCGAGCGAGGAAAGACTTCACATGCGGCTCTACCCCAAGGTCATCCCGACGATCGCCCGCGAGGTCGTCCAGACGCTCATGCAGGACGGCGACGTCGAGGTGGAGACGCTCCGGATCGCGGACGCCGAGATGGACATGGCGGCGATCATGAAGGAGTACCTCGCCGCCGAGGAGCGCGTGAACGCCGCCACCCGGGAGGCGCTCGAGCGCCGCGGGTACGATCACTCCAAGTTCAACCAGGTGAAGCGCGAGATGGCCGACGTCCGCGGCTTCAAGATGGGGGACGAGGGGATCGAGTACGTCATCGGCCAGATGATCGAGTTCCTCCTCATCTCGCGCAACGTCGAGGAGGTCTACGCCGAGGATCACGGCCTCCGGAAGAAGATCTTCAACATCTTCAAGAAGCACCTCGACGTCGACGACGAGATCGACCGCGAGGCGCGCGCCCGCCTGAAGCACCTGCAGGAGGGGACGAGCGCCTGGGACATCGAGTACCAGAAGGTCGTCGAGCTCCTGCGCCGCTCGCGCGGGCTGATCTAGCGGAAAAGTTGACCGTCGATATCGCCCGACTACGCTCACGCTGGGTCCGTGGGCGGAGGCGGCGGCGTGTCGAGGATGCCGTACTACCGGGGAGTGCGCGGCAGCGCGGCGCTCGCGACGCGGGCGCTCGCGGCGCCGGCGCCCGCCGCGGAGGCCCTCGCGCCCGGGGAGATGCGGCGCGTCCCGTTCGCCGGCGAGCTCCTCGGCGCGGTCCGCGTGCGCGCCGGGTACGCCGCGCTGCCGCTCGACGCCTTCGACCGGGCCAGCGCCGCGCTCGAGGCGGAGGAGCAGGCCGCGTACCTGCACCTGCTCCGGCTCTCCGTCGGCGAGGGCCGGAACTTCTGCCGGATCGCGAAGCGCGCGCTCGGGGCGCGGCTGCGCCTCTCGGAGCGGCGGCTGCTCCGCGCGCTCGACGCGCTCGTGGCGAAGGGGTTCGCCCGGCCGCTCGATCGCGACAACCGCGGGACGCTCTGGCGCGTGTACCTGCCGCGCGAGGCCTTCGGGGAGCCGCTCGGCGACGACGTGCTCGTGGGGAGGGCGACGGAGCTGACCGTGGTGAAGGGCGACCCGCCCCCGACGCTCCCATCTCCCTTCTGCAGCGCAGGGGGGGGAGGGCCAGGGAGAGGGGGCGGGAGACCCGGCCCCCGCCCCGTCCACACCGAGGCGAGCCTCGCGCGCGCCCTCGCGATCGCGCGCGGTCGCACGGACGCGGACGGGCTCGCCGCGGCGGCCCGCGACGTGAAGGAGCTCCTCGCCGAGGGACAGCGGCCGGACCGGATCGCCGCCGCCATCGAGACCGTCCGCCGCCGCGCCGTGCGCGCGCCGGCGGGCACGGGAGGCACGCCATGAAGCGGACGTCCGCCGCGGTCGCCGTCGTCGAGGCGTCGCCCACCCCCGCCACGCCGGATCCCGTCGAGGCCCTCCGCTCGCGCCTCGCCGGCTCGACCGCGCGCGAGCACGTCGTGCTGGACTTCCTCGAGGACGATCTGCGCGAGGCGCGGGCCGCGCTCGCGGCCGTCGCCGCGTGGATCGCGAACGTGGAGGCCGCGCTCTCCGACGGCGAGCCGTCGCAGCTGCGCCTCCTCTCGCTCGCGCTCGGCGGCAGGCCCGGCGACCGGATCGAGGAGCTCGCGACCGCGGTCGCGAGCGTCCGCCGGCGGCTCGCGCAGGTCGCGGCGCGGATGTAGCGCCCTACCGCGCCCCCCGCACGCTCGCCAGCATCGCCCGCACCGGGCCCACGTCCACCTCCGACACGATCGCCACCGGCAGCCTCCGCGCGTCCCGCGTGAACCAGAGGTGCACCGGCCTGCCGCGGTCCTTCGGCCGGTCCACCCGGCGCATGGTGGCGTCCACCCGGAAGGTGTCGAACCTCCCCGCCGCGGTCTCCACCTTCTCCGGCTTCGCCGCGATCGACCCCTCGAGCGCCCAGAACCGCCGGTTCGCGACCAGCTGGAAGCAGAACCGCTCGCCCGGCGCGGTCCGCGCCGCCCGCAGGTACGCGATGGCCGACAGCCCGTCGAGCACCGCGCCCGCGCGCGGGAACGAGGCCCGCGACCTCTTCCCGCCGTACTGCGTCTCGATGACGAGCTCGGGGCCGGGCGGGCGGATCCGGGCGTCGGAGATCTTCCGCACGCCGTCCTCCTCCGCCTCGTCCCGGTAGCGCTCCGGCAGCAGCGTGCTCGCGTCGATCCACGAGAGCGCCACGGCCGCGAACCGCTTCACGCTGGCGACCGACGACGTGGTCTTCGCGCGCGCGCGCAGCGGCACGATCTCGCCGCCCGACATCGGCGGCTCCACCGAGAGCTGGAACGTGCCCGCCTTGACGACGCCCAGCACGTCGAGGTCGTAGGTGAGCGTCTCGCCGGTCTTCCAGGGCCGCTCGCCGGCCGCCAGCGGCGGGAGCCCGCAGGCCGGTCCGGCCGCGAGCGCGACCCAGACGAGCGCCGCCGCGATCACGCCCGCTCCCTCAGCGCGCCGCGCGCGCCGCCCGGCGCGCGATCGCGTCCCCGAGCGCCCGGTGCGCGAGGAGCCACGGCCCCGGACGCCGCTCGAAGCCGCGCGCCGACGGCACGAGCCGGGCGAGCCAGCGGTCCGCGAGCGCGCCCTCGCCCGCCGCGCGCGCGAGCCGGAAGAGCTCCGCGTCCTCGAGCGCGTCGCGGATCACCTTCAGCCGGATCGACTCCACCGGGAACGGGTGCGTCCCCCCGAGCTCCGCCGGCCGCCCGGGGTAGAGCAGCGTCCCGTCGCCGTTGCCCGCGAAGGCACGAACGTCCGTCCAGGGATCGCCCGTCCACGCGTGGAGCATATCGTAATAGAGCTCGCCCTTCAGTCCGCGCCGGAACCCGAGCAGCGGCACCGCCGCCGCGGCCGTCCCGGGCAGGTCGATCGCGTAGCCCGGCCACCCGGCGAACTCGCGCTGCATCTCGGCGCGCACCCGTCCCGACGGAGGAAGCTCGTCGCAGCCCTGCGACATGCAGGACGCGTAGGACCAGCTCACGTGGGGCGCCGGCGCCCCCTCGCCGACGAGGGCGAGGTTCGGGGCGTAGTCGTCCACGAGCCCGTCGAGCTCGCGCCGGGGCACGGTGGTCGCGAACACGCGGATCCCGGCGGCCCGCGCGAGCCGGGCGCGCCGCGCGAGCTCGGGGAGCTGGGCCGGGGAGGGCTCGTCGAGGACGTACAGCCGGAGCCGGTCGGACCAGCCGCGCGCGTCGAAGTGGGCGCGCCACGCGCGCAGCGTCGCGGCGAGGTCCGCCTCCGGCCCGTCCCAGACCCGACCCGGGATCCGGACCTCGGCGAAGCCGCCGCGGACGCCGGGGACGAGCGTCCCGTCGAGCACCGGCGCCACCTCCGCGTCGTAGCGCATCCAGTCGAGCCGGCACGCGCGCGCGGCGCAGGTCCCGTCGGGCGGGTCGGACGAGAGGTAGTACGGCGTGACCCGGTGGCGGAGCGCCGCCGCCGCGAGGGCGCGCGCGGTCTCCGGATCCTCCGGCCTGCCGAGCGCCTGCGTCCCGACCCGCGTCGGGAGCCCGAACGCCGCGACGAACGCGCCGGTGCGCGGGATCGCGAACGGCCAGACCCGCAGCCGCACCGGGATCGAGGCGAGCTCGCGGGCGCCGTCGGCGAGCACGACCTCGCCGCGGTAGCGCCCGGCGGGCGCCGACTCCGGCACGCAGAGCTCCACCCACACCGCCTGGAGCCGCCCGGGGCCGACGGGCGCCGGGAACGCCCGGCGCGCCTCGCCGTACCAGGCGTCGCGCGCCGGGACGAGCGGGTCGGGCCACTCGCCCGCCTCGCCGTCCGGGCCGGACGCCCGCGCGAGGCGGAGCGTGGCGACGCGGTAGAGCGCGACGGGGATCGCCGCGGGCCCGGAGAGCGGCGCCGCGCGCGCGGAGAGCGCCGCGAGCCCGCGCGGCGCCCGGACCGCGACCTGGGCCGACTCGCACTCGCCGCGCGCCGCGACGAGGTCGATCGCGCGGTCCGGCGGGACCGGATCGGCCGGCCGGAGCTTCTC
>DASVZX010000417.1:0-2031 GCA_036391435.1 Anaeromyxobacter sp.
CCCGGCCGCGCGTCGAGGAGCGCGACGAGGCGGGCTGCCGCCGCGCGCTGGTTCCGCTGGACGCGGGCGTCGTCGCGGCGCGCGCCCTCGCTGGCGCGCTCGGACCGGGCCGCCGATCCCTCGCGGCCGGAGGGGCGCGTCGCGCGGGGCTCGCCGCCCTCCCCCGCGCGCGCCGCCGGGGCGCGGACGTCCTCGTGGAGCTCGACGTCGCCGAGGTGCACCGAGAAGAGGTCCACCCCGTCGCGGCCCGGCGCGGCGACGAGGACCGGCGCCGCGTCGCGGGAGAGCCGCGCGAGCTGCATGAGGTGCGGGACCGCGTCGGTCGCGAGGTCGTTCTCGACCGGACGCGCGAAGGCGAGCGTGCGCCAGAGCCCGAGGGAGTCGCACGCGAACAGTGCGACGCCGCTGCGCCCCTCCTCGTGGGCGCGCGCGGTGAGCCCGGACACCCACTCCCGGATCCGCGCGAAGGTCCGGTCGAGGCCGTCGCGGCCCGGGCTCCCCTCCGGATAGTGCGCGAGCGCGCGGCGGATCGCCTCCTGCGCGAACAGGCGGACGCGCTCTCGCTGCTGCTCGTCCGCCCAGCGCACGTCGAGGTACAGGCTCACGATCGGCTCGCTCCCGCTCCGCACGCGGGAGAGCTCCTTCAGCGCGGCATCGAGCTCCGTCGGCGACATGTGGCCTCCCGTGGCGAAACCTGCACATGGTGCGGGCACCGGTCTCGACACGGGCGAGGTGGCGGTTGCCCGCGCGCCCGGACCGCGTTACACCGCGCGCGTGCCCCTCCTCGACGCGCTCCGGGCGGTGACCTCCTTCACCCCGCCGCCCACGCTCCCCGACTGCGACCTCGCGCTCCTCGCCGACGTCCTCGAGGCGCACGGCCTCGCGCCGCTCGCGTCGCACCGCGTCGAGTCCACGCGCCTCGGCGCGGGCCTCCCGGAGGCCTTCCGGGAGCGCCTGCTCACCTCGTACCAGGGCGCGGTGAACGACAACCTCCTGAAGCTCGTCGCGCTCCGGGCCATGCTCCGGGACGTCGAGGACGTGCAGGTCGTGCTCCTCGACGCGGCGGCCTACCTCGAGTGGCTCTACCCCCACCTCGCCTTCCGCCCGGTCGGCACGCTCCGCGCCGCCCTCCGCGCCGAGGACGCGCCGCGGTTCGCCGAGGAGAAGAAGGGGACGCTCGAGCTCCTCCGGACCGAGCACGAGGGGCGCACGGCGGTCTTCTCCGACGGGAAGGCGGACCTCGTCGTGCAGGAGGGGCTCTGGGCCGGGGCGCCCGCCGACGCGCCGCTCTTCGAGCGCGCGACGCCGCACCGGACGTTCGGTCCCCGCGCCGCCCGCCCCTCGGCCGAGGACGCGCTCCTCTCCACGGTCGGCGAGCAGGCGCTCCTCGGGCTCCACGCCCCGCTCGTCACCTACGTAGACGTGCGCGAGCTGCTCCGGCTCGAGCTCGACGCCGGCTACGTGAGGTCGCGCGCGGAGGCCCTCGGGCTCGCGCGCGCGCTCCACGGCTCGACGCTCCTCGCCGCGGCGTTCTTCCCGGAGGTCGCGGACCGGGCCGCCGCCGTCCGGCCCGAGCTCGGCGCCGTCGAGCGCGCCGCGGTGGAGCGCGTCGTCGCGGCGGCGAGCGATCCCGCGCGCCTGCGCCACGTGCGCGGCGCGGACGCTGCGGCCCGGCTCGTCGTCGCGCCCTGAGCGGCGTCCGTGCTAGCTTTCCGGCGCCATGAAGATCGCCGTCGTCGGAACGGGGTACGTCGGGCTCGTCACCGGAACCTGCTTCGCCGAGTCGGGGAACGAGGTCGCCTGCCTCGACGTGGACGCTCGCAAGATCGAGATCCTCCAGTCGGGCGGGCTGCCGATCTACGAGCCCGGGCTCGAGGAGCTCGTGCGCCGGAACGTCCGGGAGCGGCGCCTCTCCTTCACGACCTCCTACCCGGACGCCGTCCGGGGCGCGGCGGTCGTCTTCATCGCGGTGGGGACGCCGCCCGGCGAGACCGGCGAGGCGGATCTCACGCACGTGCTCGCCGCCGCCGG